>CAJEZV010000011.1 GCA_903995005.1 uncultured beta proteobacterium | reverse complement strand
CTTCAAAGGCTTGTTGATTTCCTCGAAAGACATGCCTTTAGGCAGAATTTCAGACAAGATTGCACGGCCAACTGATGTTTGATAGATCTTGGTTTTCTGGACAAAACGCGCATCGCCTTCTGCCTTCTTATCCACGATCTCATACTCAGTAATACGCACAGCAACACGAGAAGCCAATTCAACTTGACCCGCTTCGTATGCGCGTACTACTTCAGTAATGTTGGCAAAAACCATGCCTTCACCCTTACCGTTGATCTTGTCGCGGGTAGCGTAGTACAGACCCAACACCACGTCCTGTGAAGGAACGATTGATGGCTCGCCATTAGCTGGGAACAATACGTTGTTCGAAGCCAACATCAAGGTACGTGCTTCCATTTGCGCTTCGAGCGATAAAGGAACGTGAACCGCCATTTGGTCACCGTCAAAGTCTGCGTTAAATGCCGCGCAGACTAATGGGTGCAATTGAATTGCTTTACCTTCAATCAGCATTGGCTCGAAAGCCTGGATACCGAGACGGTGCAATGTAGGCGCACGGTTTAGCATGATTGGGTGTTCACGAATCACTTCTTCGAGAATGTCCCAAACGATTGGAGTCTGGCTTTCAACCTCTTTCTTTGCAGCCTTAATCGTGGTTGCAATTCCTAAAGTCTCAAGCTTGTTGAAAATGAATGGCTTGAACAATTCCAAAGCCATTAATTTTGGTAAGCCGCACTGATGCAATTTCAATGTCGGACCAACCACGATCACTGAACGACCAGAATAGTCAACGCGTTTACCCAACAAGTTTTGACGGAAACGGCCGCTCTTACCTTTAATCATCTCAGCTAAGGACTTGAGAGGACGCTTGTTAGCGCCAGTCATAGCCTTACCGCGACGACCGTTGTCGAGCAATGAGTCAACCGCTTCTTGCAACATCCGTTTTTCGTTACGAACGATGATCTCTGGTGCGCGCAACTCTAACAAACGCTTCAAACGGTTGTTACGGTTGATGACGCGACGATAAAGGTCGTTCAAATCGGAGGTAGCAAAGCGACCGCCATCCAATGGCACCAATGGGCGCAATTCGGGTGGCAATACTGGCAATACTTCCATGATCATCCAGTCAGGCTTAATACCTGAAGTCTGGAACGCCTCGAGCACTTTTAAGCGCTTAGCGTATTTCTTGATCTTGGCATCGCTACCAGTTGCTTTCAAGTCAGCACGAATCGTCTCTACTTCACGATCGATATCAATCGAGCGCAAGAGATCACGAATGCCTTCTGCGCCCATGATGGCAGTAAATGCACCGTCACCATACTCTTCTGTCTTAGCAATGTATTCATCCTCAGACATAATCTGACCGCGCTTCATCGCGCCCTCAGGAGTCATGCCAGGATCAACCACTACATACGCTTCAAAGTAGAGAACGCGCTCGATATCACGCAATGTCATATCGAGAACCATGCCCAAACGGGATGGTAGGGACTTCAGGAACCAAATATGCGCTACAGGGGCTGCCAACTCAATGTGGCCCATGCGCTCACGACGCACCTTAGCAAGAGTAACTTCAACACCGCACTTCTCGCAGATTACGCCACGGAACTTTAAGCGCTTGTACTTACCGCATAAGCACTCGTAGTCTTTGGTTGGTCCAAAAATTTTGGCGCAGAACAAACCATCACGCTCGGGCTTAAAAGTCCGATAGTTGATGGTTTCTGGTTTGCGTACTTCACCAAAAGACCATGAGCGAATTTTCTCAGGAGATGCGAGACCAATTTTGATGACATCAAACTGTTCTTCGCCCTGCGTTTGCTTAAATAAATCGAGCAATGCTTTCATATCAGTTGCGCTCCATGTCAATGTCAATACCCAACGAACGGATTTCTTTTACCAGCACGTTGAAGGATTCGGGCATGCCAGCATCAATCGTGTGCTCGCCCTTGACGATGTTTTCGTAAACCTTGGTACGGCCTGCGACGTCATCGGATTTCACTGTCAGCATTTCCTGCAAGACATATGAAGCGCCGTATGCTTCGAGGGCCCAAACTTCCATCTCACCAAAGCGCTGACCGCCAAACTGGGCTTTACCGCCCAATGGCTGTTGCGTTACTAATGAGTAAGGTCCGGTTGAACGTGCGTGCATCTTGTCATCGACCAAATGGTGGAGTTTCAAGACATGCATTACACCAACAGTTACTGGACGCTCAAATTGATCGCCAGTTCGGCCGTCGCACAAAATCATTTGCTGACGTGAGGGGGTCATCTTCAAAGATGTCGCAACATCTTGTGGATAAGCCAACTCGAGCATGCGTCCGATTTCTGCTTCGGTGGCGCCGTCAAATACTGGTGTTGCAAACGGTAAGCCTTGGCGAAGATTCTCAGCCAAAACAGTAATTTGCTCATCAGTGAAATTATCGATGTCTTCGATACGACCGGTTTCGTTGTAAAGCTGCTTGAAGAACTTACGCAATTCAGTTTGCTTAGCGTGTTCGCGAACCATCTCGTCGATACGCTTACCAATACCTTGGGCAGCCCAACCTAAGTGGGTTTCCAAAATCTGGCCAACGTTCATACGGGAAGGAACGCCCAATGGGTTCAAGACGATGTCTACAGGGCGGCCGTCAGCCATAAATGGCATGTCTTCTGCAGGGGCAATTTTAGAAACCACGCCCTTGTTACCGTGACGGCCGGCCATCTTGTCACCAGGCTGTAAGCGACGCTTAACTGCTAGGTAGACCTTAACCATCTTCGTTACGCCAGGCTGCAAATCATCGCCCTGGGTAAGCTTGGTACGCTTCTCTTCAAAAGCCTCATCAAACTGCTTACGCTTCGCTTCAATAGAAGATTTAATTGCCTCAACTTGAGAAGCAACATCATCATCTGCTGGACGAATATCAAACCAATGGTATTTATCCAAATCAGCAAGGTAATCCTTGTCGATCTTGGTGCCTTTAGCTAATTTCTTAGGGCCGCCGTTAGCAACTTTGCCAACCAACAGTTTTTCTAAACGCATGAAGGCATCGCCTTCAACAATACGCAACTGGTCGTTTAAGTCCAAACGATAGCGTTGTAATTCTTCTTGAATGATTGACTGTGCACGGGCATCGCGCTCAATACCTTCACGGGTGAAGACTTGAACATCAATAACGGTACCAATCATTCCTGAAGGAACGCGCAAAGAAGTATCTTTAACGTCAGAGGCTTTTTCACCGAAGATCGCACGGAGGAGTTTCTCTTCTGGAGTGAGAGTAGTCTCGCCCTTAGGAGTTACCTTACCAACCAATACGTCGCCAGCTTCAACTTCAGCACCGATGTAAACGATACCGCTCTCATCCAAGCGGGAGAGTTGTGACTCTGCCAAGTTGGAAATATCGCGAGTAATTTCTTCTGAACCAAGCTTGGTATCACGTGCAACAACCGACAACTCTTCAATATGAATAGAGGTGTAACGGTCGTCAGCAACAACTTTTTCAGAGATCAAGATTGAATCTTCGAAGTTGTAACCGTTCCAAGGCATAAATGCTACGGTCATGTTTTGACCCAAAGCCAATTCGCCTAAATCGGTAGATGCGCCGTCAGCAACTACGTCGCCGCGTGCTACACGATCGCCAACCTTCACGATTGGACGTTGATTGATGTTGGTATTTTGGTTTGAACGGGTGTACTTGATGAGGTTATAAATATCCACACCAACTTCACCGGCTGCAGTTTCATCATCGTTTACACGAATAACAACACGGTTTGCATCAACGTAATCCACGATACCGCCGCGATTAGCCAATACAACAGTGCCGGAGTCAACTGCAACAATACGCTCTAAACCTGTACCAACCAATGGCTTATCTGGACGCAAGCAAGGAACTGCTTGACGCTGCATGTTCGCACCCATCAAGGCACGGTTCGCATCATCGTGCTCTAAGAATGGAACGAGTGAAGCAGCAGCAGAAACGATCTGGCTAGGAGCAACGTCGATGAAATCGATACGCTCTGGGCTGACCATCATGGTTTCACCAGCTTGACGAGCAGAAACCAATTCGTCAGCCAATTTACCGTTTTTGTCGATCGTTGCATTCGCCTGAGCAATCACATACTTGGCTTCTTCAATCGCAGAGAGGTAAACCACTTCATCGCTTACCTTGCTATTAGAAACCTTGCGGTATGGAGTCTCAAGGAAGCCATGCTCATTCAAACGTGCAAATAGCGCGAGTGAGTTGATCAAACCAATGTTTGGTCCTTCTGGAGTTTCGATTGGGCAAACACGTCCGTAGTGGGTTGGATGCACGTCGCGCACTTCGAAGCCTGCGCGCTCGCGAGTCAAACCACCAGGTCCCAATGCAGAAATACGACGCTTGTGCGTAATCTCTGAAAGTGGGTTGGTTTGGTCCATAAACTGGGACAACTGTGAGGAACCGAAGAACTCACGAATAGCAGAAGAGATTGGCTTGCTGTTAATCAAGTCATGCGGCATGAGGTTTTCTGTTTCGGCTTGACCGAGACGTTCTTTAACCGCACGCTCAACACGTGACAAACCAGCACGGAATTGGTTTTCAGCTAATTCGCCAACGCAACGCACGCGACGATTACCTAAGTGATCGATATCATCTACTTCGCCTTTGCCGTTACGCAAATCTACGAGAGACTTAATGGTGTCGAGAATATCTTCGTTTGACAAAACCATTGGACCTTCCATTTCTGGACGGTTCAAACGGCTGTTGACCTTCATACGGCCGACGCGTGACAAATCGTAAGTATCTTCGCTGTAGAACAAGCGCTGGAATAAGGCCTCAACAGCATCTTCTGTTGGAGGCTCACCAGGACGCATCATGCGGTAGATCGCGATACGAGCAGCCATTTGATCCGCAGTTTCATCAGTACGCAATGTCTGTGAAATGTATGCGCCAGAATCCAAATCATTGGTGTAGATGGTTTCCAATTGCTTGATACCAGCATCGCGCAATGTAGCCAACAACTCTTCAGTGATTTCATCGTTAGCGTAAGCCAAGATTTCACCAGAATCTGGATCAACAATATTGCGTGCAACCACACGACCAACTAAATAGTCATCTGGTACAGCGATCGTTTTTGTCTTAGCAGCTTCAAGTTCGCGAATATGCTTTGCATTGATACGCTTATCTTTTTGAATGACGACAACGCCATTCTTATCGAGCACATCAAAGTTCGCCAATTGGCCACGCAAACGCTCAGGAACAAACTCCATTGATGCGCCATTAGCGGTCAACGCGAAATGATCAAAATTGAAGAAATTCGCAAGAATCTGTTCGTTATTTAAACCAATTGCTTTGAGCAAAATGGTGACAGGCATCTTGCGACGACGGTCAACGCGGAAGTACAGAATATCTTTTGGATCGAACTCGAAATCGAGCCATGAGCCACGGTAAGGAATGATGCGTGCTGAGAACAGCAACTTACCGGAGCTATGTGTCTTGCCCTTATCGTGTTCAAAGAACACGCCTGGGGAACGGTGCAGCTGAGAAACGATCACGCGCTCAGTACCATTGATCACGAAAGAGCCGTTTTCTGTCATGAGTGGAATTTCACCCATGTAGACTTCGCTCTCTTTTACCTCTTTAACCTTGGTCGGCGCTTCGCGATCATAAATAATCAAACGAACTTTTGCACGTAAGGCGGAGTGGTATGTGTAACCACGTTGTTGACATTCTTTAACGTCAAATGGTGGCTGTGATAACTGGTAAGACACGTATTCCATACGTGCATAGCCGTTGTTAGACACAATTGGGAATGCTGATGTAAAGGCAGCTTGAAGTCCCTCAGTAAGACGAGACATTGCTGGCTTTTCAGCCTGTAAAAATTTAGCGTAGGATTCCAGCTGCGTTGCGATCAGGTACGGAACCTGGTGGTTATTTACTCGCTTAGCAAAGCTTTTACGGACTCGCTTGCGTTCGGTGAAGCTATAGTTCATTTCATCTCCGAATTCAGCGACTGTACAAAGATTTGGCGATTGGCCACTACCAATCACTGGCGGACAACACTAAATCGTATAGATCTAGTGTCCGACCAAACTTGCATTCTGCAGTCGTATCAGAAGGCAAACCCGATTTCAATCAGAAATGAAATCGGGTTTGACCACTAATGGTCAAACCCAACATGGCTAACGCTCCTTTTGAGAAGCGCTAGCAAAGTTTGTATTACTTGAGTTCTGCTTTAGCGCCAGCTTCTTCAAGCTTCTTCTTGGCTTCTTCAGCAGTTTTCTTGTCAACAGCCTCTTTGATTGGCTTTGGTGCACCGTCAACCAAGTCCTTAGCTTCTTTCAAGCCAAGGCCAGTAATTTCGCGAACTGCCTTAATTACTGATACCTTGTTTGCGCCAGCTTCGAGCAAGTTAACAGTGAATTCTGTCTGCTCTTCAGCAGCAGCACCGCCACCGCCTGCACCAGCAGGACCAGCAACAGCCATCGCTGCAGCTGAAACACCAAACTTCTCTTCGAACGCTTTAACCAAGTCGTTCAAATCCATAACGGACATGCTACCTACTGCATCAATGATTTCTTCTTTAGTAATCGCCATTTTTAGCTCCTAATACTTAAATAGTTAATCTGTCGCTTATTCAGCGGCAGGGGTTTCGTTTGCTTCTGTTCCAGCTTCTGGGGCTGCGGCTGCAGGCTCAGCGGCTGCTTCAGGAGCTGCGGCTTCAGCAACGACTGCTGCTGGGGCTGCTGCTTCTGCTACAGGTGCTGCTACCGGAGCGGGTGCTCCAGCTGCCTTTTGTGCTGCTACTGCGCCCAATACGCGAGCCATCGCAGATACCGGTGCCAACATCACACCTAGCAACTGAGACAACAACTCGTCGCGGCTTGGAATAGTTGCGAGCGCTTTTACGCCTGCAACGTCTAACAACTTGCCGTTATATAAGCCAGCTTTAATGACTAGCAAATCTTGAGTCTTAGCAAAGCCCTGCAATACTTTTGCCGAAGCAATCGGATCAGCAGAGATGCCGTAAATCAAGGGGCCAACCATCGAATCAGCAAGAGGCTCAAACTGTGTGCCTTGTGTAGCACGGCGTGCCAATGTGTTCTTCAAAACGCGAAGATATACACCTTGGTCACGTGCGCTAGCACGTAGCTTTGTCAACTGCTCTACTGGAATACCACGGTATTCAGCGAGCACGACAGTTTGGGCTCCAGCCAATTGAGCGCCGACATCAGCAACAATCGCTTTTTTGTCTTGTACATTCAAAGGCACGGTTTAACTCCATAAAAACCAACTGTTTCCAGTTGGGGTTACACACCAGCGTCTGATCATTTGTTCACAAAGGCTCTTGTGAAAATCTTTTCAGGGTCGCCATCTGCGCTGGCTATTACTCTCGTAACGATTAAGAATTAACTCTTTACAAGCAACTAATTCACCAACGGTCTTTGATGTTCGACTCCCACTCAAAGAGCAAGAGTCGACCCAAAGTTCTTTTTTGTTACAAGCTACTTATTGAGCTGCCTGTAACGATGCTTGGTCTACACGTACGCCTGCACCCATGGTGCTGCTTACGGCAACCTTCTTTAAATAAATTCCCTTAGATGCAGGTGGCTTTGCTTTATTCAAAGCCTCAAGCAATGCGAGCAAGTTTGACTTCAATGCAGTTGGCTCGAATGAACGACGACCAATGCTTGCGTGCACGATACCGGCTTTGTCCACACGGAACTGAACTTGACCAGCTTTTGCATTCTTTACTGCAGTAGCAACATCAGGAGTCACAGTTCCGACTTTTGGATTCGGCATCAAGCCACGTGGGCCCAATACTTGACCTAAAGTACCAACAATTTTCATTGTGTCTGGAGATGCGATTAAAACGTCGAAATCAATTTTGCCACCTTTAATTTGCTCAGCAAGATCTTCCATGCCAACGATTTCTGCACCAGCAGCTTTAGCTTGTTCAGCCTTCTCGCCTTGTGCAAAAACAGCAACACGAACATGCTTACCTGTACCAGCTGGGAGCACTACTGCGCCACGCACAACTTGGTCAGATTTCTTAGCATCAATACCCAACTGAACAGCAACGTCGATAGACTCATCAAACTTAGCAGTTGCACACTCTTTAACGAGGCTCAATGCATCTTCTAATGAATAGAACTTGTTGCGATCAACCTTAGATTGAATTGCTTTAACGCGTTTAGATAATTTAGTCATGATTAGAGACCTTCCACAGTGATGCCCATGGAACGGGCGCTACCAGCGATTGTTCTAACAGCTGCGTCCATATCGGCTGCTGTCAAATCTGGCATTTTTGCTTTAGCGATTTCTTCCGCTTGAGCGCGTGTAATTTTTCCTACCTTATCGGTATGGGGACGTGGTGATCCTTTTTCGATCTTTGCAGCCTTCTTAATCATGATGGTTGCTGGAGGAGTCTTCATGATGAATGTGAAGCTCTTATCAGCAAACGCTGTAATCACGACTGGAATTGGCAGGCCAGGTTCCATGCTCTGAGTTTGAGCATTAAACGCCTTACAGAATTCCATAATGTTAAGACCGCGCTGACCCAATGCTGGACCTACGGGTGGTGATGGATTTGCTTTACCTGCAGGGATCTGCAGTTTGATAAAGCCAATAATCTTCTTTGCCATGTGTGCTCCTTAAAGCGCGCCTAACCTCATTAGGAAAGACCGCCGTTGAGTAAACGCTTCGCTAGTTTTTGGCTTTCTAGCTCCGCTCCTCGGTTATTGCTAACCACTTAAACTACTGCACTGAAAACAGGACTAAGTCCTTGTTTTTACATCTTTTCTACCTGACCGAACTCCAGCTCAACTGGGGTACCGCGGCCAAATATTGTAACAGAAACGCGTAATCTTGACTTCTCATAGTTCACTTCCTCAACGTTTCCGTTGAAGTCTGTAAACGGACCTTCTTTAACGCGGACCATCTCACCCACCTCAAATAGGGTCTTAGGCTTAGGTTTATCCACCCCAGCCTGCATTTGATCCATGATTTTGGTAACTTCTGCGGTAGAAATCGGGCTTGGACGGTTACGAACACCACCTACAAAACCAGTCACTTTTGGCGTATTTTTCACCAAATGCCAGCTCTCATCGGTCATTTCCATCTCAATCAGGACATATCCCGGGAAGAATCGACGCTCAGTTACTGATTTTGTGCCGGATTTGATCTCTACAACCTCTTCGGAAGGGACCAAAATACGGCCAAATTTCTCGGGCATGCCAGAACGTGCAATACGCTCTTCAAGGCCTTTTTTGACGCTCTTTTCCATGCCGGAATAGGCGTGAATAACGTACCAGCGCATATTGCCAGTAGCTTGTGGGTTTGCTGCTACTTCAGAATCAATCATTTTTTACTCACTTCCAGCCTAAAAAGACTGAAAAAACTAGCCATTCAATCAATTTGTCTGCAATCCATAAAAACAGGGACATGATCACAACAAAGCCAAATACGACTAGAGTCATTTGGGTGGTCTCTTTACGAGTCGGCCAAACAACCTTTTTTACTTCATACCAAGAATCTTTTGAATAGGCGATAAAGCGACGCCCATCTGGTGAAATTGCCACAATCAAAACTGCAGCAGCAATGCCTCCAAACAAAACACCCAAGCGCACCCATAAAGATTGGTCGATGAGCGTGTAGTAAAGGACTAACGCAGCAACGACGATTAAAGCAGCGAGTCCTGAGACCCAGCTGCTCTTTTCTTCAGATTGACTTACAGTTTGTTGAGACATATTGCTTTCAGTTCAAATCGTGGCAGGGGCGGAGGGCATCGAACCCCCAACCTTTGGTTTTGGAGACCAACGCTCTGCCAATTGAGCTACACCCCTTTATTAAAAAACTACTAAGCCAAAATCTTTGCAACTACGCCGGCGCCAACAGTACGGCCACCTTCACGGATCGCAAAACGTAAACCTTCTTCCATCGCGATTGGCGCGATGAGTTTGACGGTAATCGTGACGTTATCACCAGGCATCACCATTTCTTTGTCTTTTGGCAACTCAATAGAACCGGTTACGTCCGTTGTACGGAAGTAAAACTGGGGACGATAGTTGTTAAAGAATGGAGTATGACGACCACCTTCATCTTTACCCAAGATGTAAACCTCGGCTGTAAAGTGAGTATGTGGGGTGATTGAACCTGGCTTAGCCAATACTTGGCCGCGCTCAACTTCTTCACGTTTTGTACCGCGTAACAAGATACCAACGTTATCGCCTGCTTGACCTTGGTCGAGCAATTTGCGGAACATTTCAACACCAGTACAAGTAGTTTTCAATGTTGGTTTGATACCGATAATTTCGATCTCTTCACCAACCTTAACGATACCGCGCTCGATACGGCCTGTTACTACAGTACCGCGACCAGAGATCGAGAACACATCTTCTACTGGCATCAAGAACGCACCATCAATAGCGCGCTCTGGAGTTGGGATGTAAGTGTCTAATGCTTCAGCCAATTTCATGATGGCTTCTTTACCCAATGGGCCTTCGTCGCCTTCCAAAGCTAACTTAGCAGAACCTTGGATGATTGGTGTGTCATCGCCTGGGAAGTCATATTTAGACAGAAGTTCACGCACTTCCATTTCAACGAGTTCTAACAATTCAGCATCATCAACCATGTCGCACTTGTTCAAGAACACCACGATGTAAGGAACGCCCACTTGGCGTGCCAAGAGGATGTGCTCACGGGTTTGTGGCATTGGGCCGTCAGCTGCAGAACAAACCAAAATAGCGCCGTCCATCTGGGCAGCACCAGTAATCATGTTCTTCACGTAGTCAGCATGTCCTGGGCAATCTACGTGAGCATAGTGACGATTGGCTGTCTCATACTCAACGTGCGCTGTATTAATCGTAATACCGCGGGCTTTTTCTTCTGGAGCAGCATCGATCTGATCGTATGCTTTTGCTTCGCCACCGAATGCTTTTGAGAGCACGGTTGCAATTGCTGCTGTCAATGTCGTTTTACCGTGGTCAACGTGACCGATGGTGCCTACGTTTACGTGCGGTTTTGTCCGCTCGAATTTTTCTTTTGCCATTTTTATCTGCCTTTAGTTAACTCTTAAACCAAACACGAAATACACAATTAATAAAACGAAACCTTGGTGCCCATGGGCAGGATCGAACTGCCGACCTCTCCCTTACCAAGGGAGTGCTCTACCACTGAGCCACATGGGCCAATCTTTTTGCTACAAATTCTGGAGCGGGATAAGAGAATCGAACTCTTGACCGAAGATTGGAAATCTGCTGTTTTACCATTAAACTAATCCCGCACATCTGGTGGAGGGGGTAGGATTCGAACCTACGTAGGCGTAGCCAACAGATTTACAGTCTGCCTCCTTTAGCCGCTCGGACACCCCTCCGCGAACCCAATATTCTGACTCCAAACGGAGTTTCTGTCAATCTCTCTAAGCGCTTTGCACAAGTAAAAACGCCCAGACCTAAAAGGGTCTGGGCGTCGCATTGGTGCCCGGCAGTTACCTACTTTCACACGGGTAATCCGCACTATCATCGGCGTAGAATCGTTTCACTGTCCTGTTCGGGATGGGAAGGAGTGGTTCCAATTCGCTATGGTCACCGGGCGTAGAGGGTCGAGTTGCTGATAAATCAACAACTCTATTTGAGTAAGCATGTAAAAAGGATGCAGATTAAATCTGGCAAACATCCAACACAATAGTGCTGGTTATAGGATCAAGCCTAACGGGCAATTAGTATCGGTTAGCTTAATGCATTACTGCACTTCCACACCCGACCTATCAACGTTGTGGTCTTCAACGACCCTTTATGTAGGTTAAACCTACGGGAGATCTCATCTTCAGGCAAGTTTCCCGCTTAGATGCTTTCAGCGGTTATCTCTTCCATTCATAGCTACCCTGCGATGCTTCTGGCGAAACAACAGGTACACCAGCGGAATGTCCACTCCGGTCCTCTCGTACTAGGAGCAGCCCCCGTCAAATCTCCAACGCCCATGGCAGATAGGGACCAAACTGTCTCACGACGTTTTAAACCCAGCTCACGTACCTCTTTAAATGGCGAACAGCCATACCCTTGGGACCGGCTACAGCCCCAGGATGAGATGAGCCGACATCGAGGTGCCAAACACCGCCGTCGATATGAACTCTTGGGCGGTATCAGCCTGTTATCCCCAGAGTACCTTTTATCCGTTGAGCGATGGCCCTTCCATACAGAACCACCGGATCACTATGACCTGCTTTCGCACCTGCTCGACTTGTCGGTCTCGCAGTTAAGCACGCTTTTGCCATTGCACTTTAGGTACGATGTCCGACCGTACCAAGCGTACCTTCGTACTCCTCCGTTACACTTTGGGAGGAGACCGCCCCAGTCAAACTGCCTACCATGCACTGTTCCCGACCCGGATAACGGGCCAAGGTTAGAACCTCAAATAAATCAGGGTGGTATTTCAAGGTTGGCTCCAACAGAACTAGCATCCTGTTATCAACGCCTCCCACCTATCCTACACAGACCGATTCAAAGTCCAATGCAAAGCTACAGTAAAGGTTCATGGGGTCTTTCCGTCTAGCCACGGGTAGATTGCATCATCACAAACATTTCAACTTCGCTGAGTCTCAGGAGGAGACAGTGTGGCCATCGTTACGCCATTCGTGCAGGTCGGAACTTACCCGACAAGGAATTTCGCTACCTTAGGACCGTTATAGTTACGGCCGCCGTTTACTGGGACTTCAATCAAGAGCTTGCACCCCATCATTTAATCTTCCAGCACCGGGCAGGCGTCACACCCTATACGTCCACTTTCGTGTTTGCAGAGTGCTGTGTTTTTATTAAACAGTCGCAGCCACCTTTTTATTGCAACCCTTTCGTCCTCCCGTTGTTCACGGTCAAACTACAAGGGCGCACCTTATCCCGAAGTTACGGTGCAAATTTGCCGAGTTCCTTCTCCTGAGTTCTCTCAAGCGCCTTAGAATACTCATCTCGCCCACCTGTGTCGGTTTGCGGTACGGTCTTGTTAGACTGAAGCTTAGAGGCTTTTCTTGGAACCACTTCCAATTGCTTCGCGAATAAATTCGCTCGTCTCACGCCCTTGAATTACGCTACCGGATTTACCTAATAGCCATCTCCAACGCAAGAACCGGGACTTCCAACACCCGGACAACTTTCCGCGATCCGTCCCCCCATCGCATCTAACAATGGTCAAGGAATATTAACCTTGTTCCCATCAGCTACGCATCTCTGCCTCGCCTTAGGGGCCGACTCACCCTGTTCCGATGAACGTTGAACAGGAAACCTTGGGCTTACGGCGAGGGGGCTTTTCACCCCCTTTATCGCTACTCATGTCAGCATTCGCACTTCTGATACCTCCAGCATCCTTTACAAGACACCTTCACAGGCTTACAGAACGCTCTCCTACCATCACATTGCTGTGATCCGCAGCTTCGGTTATATGCTTAGCCCCGTTACATCTTCCGCGCAGGACGACTCGATCAGTGAGCTATTACGCTTTCTTTAAAGGATGGCTGCTTCTAAGCCAACCTCCTGACTGTTTTAGCCTTCCCACTTCGTTTCCCACTTAGCATATATTAGGGACCTTAGCTGGCGGTCTGGGTTGTTTCCCTCTTGACACCGGACGTTAGCACCCGATGTCTGTCTCCCGTGCTTGCACTTGTAGGTATTCGGAGTTTGCTATGGCGCAGTAATCCGCAATGGACCCCACTACCATGACAGTGCTCTACCCCCTACAGTGATACACGAGGCACTACCTAAATAGTTTTCGGAGAGAACCAGCTATTTCCAGTTTTGTTTAGCCTTTCACCCCTATCCACAGCTCATCCCCTAACTTTTCAACGTTAGTGGGTTCGGTCCTCCAGTACGTGTTACCGCACCTTCAACCTGGCCATGGATAGATCAACTGGTTTCGGGTCTACACCCAGCAACTAGCGCCCTATTCGGACTCGCTTTCGCTACGCCTTCCCTATTCGGTTAAGCTTGCTACTGAATGTAAGTCGCTGACCCATTATACAAAAGGTACGCAGTCACCCCTTACGAGGCTCCTACTGTTTGTATGCACACAATTTCAGGATCTATTTCACTCCCCTCCCGGGGTTCTTTTCGCCTTTCCCTCACGGTACTTGTTCACTATCGGTCGATTACGAGTATTTAGCCTTGGAGGATGGTCCCCCCATATTCAGACAGGATTTCTCGTGTCCCGCCCTACTTGTCTCTAGCCTAGTACCACTCAATAATTTTCACATACGGGACTATCACCCTTTATTGTTGGACTTTCCATTCCATTCTGTTAATTACTGAGCTATCACTAGAAGGCTCTTCCCATTTCGCTCGCCACTACTTTGGGAATCTCGGTTGATGTCTTTTCCTCTTGCTACTTAGATGTTTCAGTTCACAAGGTTCGCTTCTCATACCCTATGTATTCAGGTATGGATACCACAAAAGTGGTGGGTTTCCCCATTCAGAAATCCCCGGATCAAAGCTTATTTACCAGCTCCCCGGGGCTTATCGTAGGTTATAACGTCTTTCGTCGCCTGTAATCGCCAAGGCATCCATCATGTGCACTTATTCACTTGATCCTATAACGAGCACCATTGCTAGTGCCTGTTACAGGCTTTACTTCTACTTCTAACATGTTTGCCGTAATCCAAACTGTAAGTACTTTGTTAAGAACTTGGTAAAACTCGTTTGTATTACTGATTGATGATTCAATCTTTACCCTTATTACATTGTCAAATGTCCTCTCAAAGAAACATTTGACACTTTGCTTACTCAAATTTTTAAAGAACAGCCATAAATGGCAAAACTAAACGATTAAATGTTCGCTTAGTTTTGACATTTAGATGTTGGTGGAGGATGACGGGATCGAACCGACGACCCCCTGCTTGCAAAGCAGGTGCTCTCCCAGCTGAGCTAATCCCCCAACGTCCACTAAGTCCATATCAACGCTGATTGGTGGGTCTGGTAGGACTTGAACCTACGACCCCTGCGTTATCAACACAGTGCTCTAACCAGCTGAGCTACAGACCCGTGGCTTTTATTGTCAACCGATAAGTGTGGGCACTATAGCTCCAGCATCTTTTCTCTAGAAAGGAGGTGATCCAGCCGCACCTTCCGATACGGCTACCTTGTTACGACTTTACCCCAGTCATGAACCCTGCCGTGGCAGTCGCCCTCCTTGCGGTTAGGCTAACGGCTTCTGGCAAAACCCACTCCCATGGTATGACGGGCGGTGTGTACAAGACCCGGGAACGTATTCACCGCGACATTCTGATCCGCGATTACTAGCGATTCCAGCTTCACGTAGTCGAGTTGCAGACTACGATCCGGACTACGATGCATTTTCTGAGATTAGCTCCCCCTCGCGGGTTGGCAACCCTCTGTATGCACCATTGTATGACGTGTGAAGCCCTACCCATAAGGGCCATGAGGACTTGACGTCATCCCCACCTTCCTCCGGTTTGTCACCGGCAGTCTCTTTAGAGTGCTCTTGCGTAGCAACTAAAGACAAGGGTTGCGCTCGTTGCGGGACTTAACCCAACATCTCACGACACGAGCTGACGACAGCCATGCAGCACCTGTGTTCACTTTCTCTTACGAGCACCTAATGTATCTCTACTTCGTTAGTGACATGTCAAGGGTAGGTAAGGTTTTTCGCGTTGCATCGAATTAATCCACATCATCCACCGCTTGTGCGGGTCCCCGTCAATTCCTTTGAGTTTTAATCTTGCGACCGTACTCCCCAGGCGGCTGACTTCACGCGTTAGCTACGTTACTCAGGATGTAAATCCCGAACAACTAGTCAGCATCGTTTAGGGCGTGGACTACCAGGGTATCTAATCCTGTTTGCTCCCCACGCTTTCGTGCATGAGCGTCAGTGTTATCCCAGGGGGCTGCCTTCGCCATTGGTATTCCTCCACATATCTACGCATTTCACTGCTACACGTGGAATTCTACCCCCCTCTGACACACTCTAGCTATACAGTCACAGGCGCCATTCCCAGGTTAAGCCCGGGGATTTCACGCCTGTCTTGTATAACCGCCTGCGCACGCTTTACGCCCAGTAATTCCGATTAACGCTCGCACCCTACGTATTACCGCGGCTGCTGGCACGTAGTTAGCCGGTGCTTATTCTTCAGGTACCGTCATTCCCGGACTGTGTTAGAGCCGGTGTTTCTTCCCTGACAAAAGAGCTTTACAACCCGAAGGCCTTCTTCACTCACGCGGCATTGCTGGATCAGGGTTGCCCCCATTGTCCAAAATTCCCCACTGCTGCCTCCCGTAGGAGTCTGGGCCGTGTCTCAGTCCCAGTGTGGCTGATCGTCCTCTCAGACCAGCTACTGATCGTCGCCTTGGTGGGCTTTTACCCCACCAACAAGCTAATCAGGCATCGGCCGCTCTAATCGCGCGAGGTCTTTCGATCCCCCGCTTTCCCCCTCAGGGCGTATGCGGTATTAGCACAGCTTTCGCTGCGTTATCCCCCACGATAAGGTACGTTCCGATGTATTACTCACCCGTTCGCCACTCGCCACCAGGTGCAAGCACCCGTGCTGCCGTTCGACTTGCATGTGTAAGGCATGCCGCCAGCGTTCAATCTGAGCCAGGATCAAACTCTTCAGTTCAATTCCTGTGATCCTTGCGGATCGTCGCACTCATTCAAGAAATTGACTTGGTAATAAAACCAAATCTTTTTACTGTCTATGAGTACTATTTGTTTACATCTGTCCCGAAGGACTGGATGCTTTCGCCTGACTGGATGCTTTCGCCTAGTACCCACAATTATCGGTTGACTAATTTTTAAAGAGGGCTGAATCGTTTTTCAAAAACATTCAGCGAAGAAGCGAGACTATGACATACCCGAATAGGGTTGTCAACACCTTTCGCAGTCTTTTTCCTAAAAAAGGGCTCTTTTTTTCCTACCTTAAAAATAATCCGAATTAAATCAATAAGATAAATTTTTAAAAAAATTTCGGCCTCTTTTCAAAAAGTTCATTTTTTATGGAAATTTTTAGGGTTGAGTCCGCAGCAAAACGTCCTTTTTGATGCTTTTTTGCGCATCGGCAATAAATTAGGGAAAACCCTGAAATTTTCTGACTTTTCTGCTAAAATTGTTGCTATGCACAATAAATTAGCGAGTAAACACTTACCTGGTAAGCCTCATATGGCAGCGCAAGCTGTCCCTGTTAGGGATCTGCATGCTGGGCACAGAAAAGAAATACTTCAGCACTTATTGAAGCTGGATGATGAGGATCGTCGCCTACGGTTTGGCACTCAAACCCCCAATGAGGTGATCGAACACTACGTAGAACACCTAGACTTCAATAAAGACACGATTTTTGGCATCTATGACTTGAATTTAACCCTTGTAGGAATGGCTCACTTGGCTTATTTGCCAGAGATCAAGGGCCAAGCTCGCGCTGCCGAATTTGGCGTCTCCGTATTGCCAGAAGGGCGGGCCCAGGGCTTTGGCACGGCGTTGCTGCAACGCTCTGCCGTTCATTCACGCAATACTCGCATTGAAACCTTATACGTTCACTGTTTATCCAATAACAAAGCAATGATGCATTTGGCACAAAAGGCCGGCATGAGCGTGGAATATGCTTATGGCGATGCGGATGCTTACCTGAAATTACCGCCAGCTAGCCCTGCAAGTATTGTTGAAGAAGCAGCTAATGAGCAATGGGCCGATATGGATTACGCCTTGAAAGAAAACCTAAAAAGATCCAATCAAGCATGGTGGTGGCTCTTGGGCAGGCCTGGAATCGCGCCTTAATTTTTAGTTTTGATTTTTATTCGGCGCGCCACGCAATATCCAACTCGTTAAGAGTGATAAATCTGCGTCACTTAATTTTGCATTAGCAGGCATGGGAACTACGCCCCATGAACCAGCCCCGCCTTTAGCAATTTTATTTTTTAGGAATGTTTGTGCATTTGAGTCGGCTTGATATTTTTTTGCAACCGCTTCGAAACTAGGGCCAACAATTTTTTTATTCACTGCATGACAACCCAAACATGCATTTTGTTTTGCAACTCCATAGGCTTTTTGGTCTTCGCTGCTTGCTTGCGCAAATTGAAAATGCAAAGCAAGCAATGCAAATAAAAAAAATATTTTTATAGCTTTATGCAGCGCGTGTATCAACAGCTTTTTGTATTCTAATTACTGATATTTTGGCGGACTATCTGGCTGTGATTGTTCAGCCTTGCCTTGCCTCTCTAGGCGCGCTTTTTCCGCATCAGAAATGATGTCAAAATAAACATAAACATCTTTCACGCCGTTTGTGTTGCTAGCAATTTTTTTAGCCAAATCTGCTTCACCTTGTGTCAAGATCCCCATCAAGTAAACGCTGCTACCTTCAGCAACAATTGCCATTGAATTTGATGGCAGCTTCTCTGTAAAAACCATTTGTATTTTGATCTTAGACTCTAAATAGGAGTCATTGGCACGGGCCGTATAGCTACTGTTGGGGCCAATGATCAGTTCGTTATACACAGTGCGCGCATTCTTCATGGCCTTCACGTATGCTCCTGCCTCACCCTTGATATCAGCATCTTTTACTTCGCCAGTTAAGAGCACCTTCTGATTAAAAGAAGTGACATTAATATGCGCCCTATCTCCAAACTTTTTATCGAGAGCATTATTTGCTTCAAGTTGAATTCCTTTGTCAATTGCTTGCGCGCCGGGACTGCGACGATCAGCCAATATAGTTGCGGTTGCGGTGACGCCTCCAACAGCAACAACTGCACAAGATGACAGTTGAGATACTGTCATTAAGGCAACAACAAGCTTGATGAAAAAGAAGGTGCGCATTAGTGTGTTTTCTGAAATGAATTGAGCGGAAAAATTTAGTCGTATAAAACGTGATCGACACCATCGCATAGGCTATGCAACAAAACTAAATGCGTTTCTTGAATACGTGCAGTACGAGTAGAGGGAACGCACAAATGAATGTCATCTTTATCGAGCAAAGTAGCAATCTTGCCACCGCCATTGCCAGTAAAGGCAATAATTTTGATGCCCATCTTCTTTGCTGCTTCGATTGCTTTAACAACATTCTTAGAGTTACCGGAAGTTGAAATTCCCAAAAGGATGTCGCCTTTTTTTCCAAGCCCGCGAACTTGTTTGCTAAAGATATCGTCGTAGCTGTAATCATTTCCAACGGCGGTCAGGATAGATGAGTCTGTCGTTAACGCAATTGCCGCCAATTCTTCACGCTCGCGCTCAAATCGGCCAATGAGTTCTGCAGCAAAATGCTGAGCATCGGCAGCAGAACCGCCGTTGCCGCAAGCCATGACTTTGCCGCCAGACCTCAAACAATCTACCATTGCCAATACGCCGCGAGCAACAAATTCAGGAAGGACTTTTTCAGCCTCTTGCTTTACTGCAATGCTGTCTAAAAAATGTTGTGCTGCGCGTTTACGCAGGGCTTCAATAGTATTTTTATCCATGCCAATATTATGCGCCAAACTGGGGTTAATTTCTAAAGCAACGTATGCTCTCACTTATCACTAATCTTACGCAGAAGATGTCCCCATGGAAATAGGCTCATTTGATTTTTTGAACCAACAGGATTTGCCTGCTGGAGCCCTCTATATGGTTGCCACCCCAATCGGCAATATGGGGGACATCACTTTGCGAGCGTTACATGTATTAAACGCAGTGGATGGTATTGCCTGCGAGGACACCAGGCATAGTGCGGCGCTTTTACAGCAATTTGGCATTCACAAAAAATGTCTGGCACTTCATGAACATAATGAAGTTGGGGGCGCGCAAACTGTTGTTCAAAGTCTTGCAAACGGTGAGCGCTGGGCATATATATCGGATGCAGGAACTCCTGGGGTTTCAGATCCTGGTGCGAGATTAGTACATGAAGTACAGAAGGCCGGCTATCGAGTGCTTCCCATTCCCGGTGCCAGCGCAGTGTCTTGTGCAATCTCCGCATCCGGATCAGTGATGCTGAATTCAGAAGGGCGTTTTCAGTTCCTAGGCTTCTGGCCAAATAAAGCCAAGGAGCGAGATGCACTGTTGCAAGATATTTGCAGCAACAAAAAAACAAGCATCTTCTTTGAGTCTCCACATCACATTCGCGAAACACTACTTTTGCTTTCAACTGCTTTAGATTCGACACGCCAAGTCTTTATTTGCCGTGAATTAACTAAAAAGTTTGAGCAACTTGTTTCCATTAAAGCCAGCGAAATCCCATCATGGCTAGAAAATGCAGAGAGCTTGAAGGGTGAATTTATTGTTCTAGTGGCGGGGCGACAAGCTAGCTCTGATGAGGCTCCAGAGCAGGAATCACTCTTGCTGTGGGCAAACGCGCTTAGCCCTTACCTTGGCAGCAAAGAAATTGCTGCGGTTCTATCTCAAGCATTAGGAATTACAAAAAAAGAGGCCTATCAGGTTGCCCTGGATGCAAAAGGCGTAGGCAACTAAAAACAAAAGCTCGCCTACAGCGAGCTTTTGTTGAGTGCTAGAAGCAATTACTTGGTATCGGGCGCTTTAGGATCCGCTGGCGCACTGGAGTCTTGTAAATTGAGCTGTGCAACGGGCTTGATTAATTGCTCGCTAGTGGTTGAAGAGTCGCCACGCTTGCCACTATTTACAAACACCATTAACAACAAAATAATGATCAGGGGTACAAAAAAGCTTGCAAACACCATGATGATGAGTTGTTTTGGGGACTTGATCAGATTTCCGTGCTCGTTGCTCATAGGAATTTATTATTTATTGGGTTTTAGGGTTGTTTTGCGGTGATTATAACTAGAGAGAAGGGCTATAGGCACTTATAATGGCGGGGTATCCAGATTTTCCTGGCGCCCGTAGCTCAGTGGATAGAGTATTGGCCTCCGAAGCCAAGGGTCGCAGGTTCGATTCCTGCCGGGCGCGCCAAAACAGAAGGGGTTTTTGACCTACGTCATGCATAGAAAAGCAAAAACCACTATCATTTGAGTCTAACTTATTGATTCTTATCGTGTCTACACATCTAAATTCAGCCCTTTCAGAGCCATCCCTAACTAATCCGCTGCCTCCTGAGGCGCCATTACCGCACCGCAAAATTATTCGGAGCTGGCTCATTCCAATGGCGCAAGGCGAAACAGGCCGCGCAATCATGCTTCTCTTTATCGATGCAGCCTTATGGCTTGGCTGTATCGCTGGCACGATTTTTGTTGAAAACATTCTTCTCAAAATTATTTTCGGCTTAATTGCTGGATTTGTAACTGGTCGCATCTTTATTTTGGGTCACGATGCTTGCCATCAAAGCTTTACTCCAAATCGCGAACTCAACAAAGTATTAGGACGTATTGCATTTTTGCCATCACTCACACCGTATAGCTTGTGGGATGTTGGTCACAACGTAGTGCACCATGGTCAAACAAATTTAAAAGGTTTTGATTTTGTTTGGGCGCCCCTATCTAAATCTGAGTATGACGCGCTACCCTTATGGCGTAAGGCTCTAGAGCGCCTTTATCGCAGTGGCTGGGGTCCGGTTTTTTATTACTTGATTGAGATTTGGTGGAGACGCGAGTACTTCCCAAATGCTAAAAATAAACCGGGTGATCGCCCAATTTTCTTAAAAGACAATTTGCTTGTTACTGGTTTCGCAATCATTTGGCTTGCTTGTTTAATTGCAGGAGCAATTGCTACTGGTCAATCTATTTGGGTTGGACTCATTACTGGTTTCGCAGTCCCATTTTTATTCTGGAACGGCATGATTGGTTTTGTGGTCTACGTTCACCATACGCACCCATCAGTCTCTTGGTATGACAAAAAGTCTGAGTGGTTGCGCGCCCAACCGTTTGTTTCCACTACGGTTCACCTCACATTTAACTGGATTTGGGGCTCTTTAATGCACCACATCATGGAGCACACAGCCCATCACGTGGATATGAGCGTGCCCCTCTATCGCCTCCAAGAGGCCCAAAACACCCTGGAAACCATCCTTCCAGAGCGTATTTTTGTTCAAAAGTTCTCTTGGGACTGGTACTTCGATACTGCCCGCAAATGTAAGCTATATGACTTTGAGAACAAGGCTTGGCTAGACTTTGATGGCAATAAAACGGCTGATTCAGTCAGGGTTGTCTTAAGCCCAGCCCCAGTGGGACAAAACGGGTAAAATAGACCTTCTGTATAAAGATTTGCCTTTACCCGGATTGCCCATGACTACCTCGACTCCAGCTGCTACCCAAGATACCTCTCAGAGCCTTAAGTTTTGCTCTTCTTGCAGTCGCGAAAAACGACTTGAGGGAGGCACATGGATTCCGACAAGCAATCGTAAGCAACGCTGGATTTGCGCCAGCTGCCTATACAACCGTACACACCGTACCGGTTCAGCCAAAACTTAATACCCCATGATGGTCAAGGCCATCACGCGCATGGGATCGAAATCCAATCCCAAATACTGACAATGAATACCCAAGATACGTTCAAATTTGCAGAGACTCATGAGTGGGCCGACGTCGAAAGCGATGGCCTAGTGTGGGTTGGAATTAGCAATCATGCTCAAGAGGCTTTGGGTGACGTCATGTTTTTTCAAGCCCCTACATTAGGCCAGCAGGTCAAGCAGGGTGAAGCAATTGCTGTGATTGAGTCTGTCAAAGCGGCAAGTGACATCCATGCTCCTGTGAGCGGCGAGATTGTTGCCCTCAATGAAGCAGTAGATTCATCTCCGGAAATAGTGAATGAAAAACCTTATGGCATTTGGTTATTCAAAATCAAACCAGCCTCTCCAAGCAGTCTCGCATCTGAGCTTGATCAATTGATGGATCTTGATCAATACAGCACCACAGCTGGCGCCTAAGCAAAAATTAAATTGCGATTGGGTCGCGCTCAATTAACCAACGTACACGAGTTGTTTTACTGATACGTCCTTGAGAGTTGGCGCGCAATTCTCGATCAACTGCCTCCAAAACTTCTTGCAACTGTTTGCGACTATCGGCTTCGATCAAGAGTTGTGCGCGCTCGGTGCCCGCAACCCGCATGACTGCTTTTGGAACAGGGTCATAGGCTCGAAGCCCGTCAGATATAAATCCCTGGGACTTTAATTTCCCCTTAAGAGCACTTAAAAATTGAATTGCTTTATCCAGGCTTTTTGCATCAGCGTGTACTAAAGCCTGATGTGAAAACGGTGGGAGTCCAGCCTCTTGTCTCTCATGAGTAGTGTGAGATAAAAATCCATCTACATCATGTCGCAGCAAATACTGAAATACTGCAGCCTCAGGATATTGGGTCTCGATATAAATGTCTCCACTGGCTTGGCCTTCTTTGCCAGAGCGCCCCGCACGACCAGCCACTTGCACCAATTGTGCAAAAAGTCTTTCTGCAG
Source organism: uncultured beta proteobacterium (assembly GCA_903995005.1). Lineage (GTDB taxonomy): Bacteria > Pseudomonadota > Gammaproteobacteria > Burkholderiales > Burkholderiaceae > Polynucleobacter. The sequence goes on along the minus strand of CAJEZV010000011.1, from coordinate 9,911 downwards.
CCCTAAAGTCTTGAGAAAACAGTCTTCCATCTGCATCCAATACGCCGACAAGCCCAATATTTTGATAGTCATGCCCTTTGGCAATCATTTGTGTGCCAACGACAATGTCTACCTTGCCCTGATGGATCTCTTGAAATAGCTCTTCTGTTCCCTTGCTGCCTCTACTGGCATCAGTATCAACTCGCAGCACTCTAGCAGCAGGCCATATTTCCTCAATGGCATCTTCAATCTTTTGTGTGCCTTGCCCCAGAGTTTTTAAATCGGCATTGCCACAATCCGGGCAATGGCTTGGAATTGGTTTTGCCAGACCGCAGTGATGACAACTTAAGACCGATTTTTTAGTCAGCGCGCCCGCTTTATGGACCACCATGTACGAGCTGCAGTGCTGACATTTAGAAAGCCATGTACAGGCGTTGCAACTTAAGACCGGGGCATACCCCCTGCGGTTAATTAAAACCAAGCTTTGTTTTTTATCTTCTAAATTTTTACTAATCGCATTAGCTAAAGTTTTCGTAATTGGGCTTTTATCTTTAGGCTTACCACTATCCCCAGGGCTATATTGATTGTGAGGATCTCGGATATTGATGAGATGGACTCTAGGTAGCCCCGCGCCTTGCGCCCTCTGATCTAATCGAATGTACTCATAACGTCCAGCTTTTGCTGCCGTCCATGTTTCCAAAGAGGGTGTGGCGGATGAGAGCAGTATTGGCACCTTGACATCATGTGCCCGCCAAATGGCAAGGTCTCGCGCTGAGTAACGAATGCCATCTTGTTGTTTATAAGATGGGTCGTGCTCTTCATCTACAACGATTGCGCGCAAATTTGGAAGCGGGGTCAGCGCCGCCAATCTGGTTCCCAGAATAATTTGTGCTTTACCAGTCATTGCCTCGAACCAAGCAATGCCTCTTTCTTTCTCGGTCACTCCACTATGAAGTACCACCATTTTCTTTTCCGGAAAATAGGCGCGCACTCTTCGTTCAAGCTGTGGAGTTAAATTAATTTCAGGAACAAGTAACAGTACCTGCGCACCTTCATCGCTCAGAACCTCTTTTAGCCAGTTCAAAAAGACTGCAGTCTTTCCGCTGCCTGTTTGGCCCTGAAGTAGCATGGCTTTAAATTCATTTTTTCCTCTACTGCCTTGGCGGATTTTTTCTAGCGCCTGTTTTTGTTCTGCATTTAACTCTGCTTCGCTAATCAAGCCTTCGCTTTTCTCTTCCAGACTTTTTTTCTTTTTCTTCTCTGCGGCAGCAATGAGTTTTGTGGGGATCTTTTCCCAATTCTCAGACTTTTTCCACATCTGTGGAATTGTTGGAATGATGGTTTCTCCAAGCGCATGGATGTAATACTGGCTTGCAAAATTAATCAGCCTCAGGGCTGCTGGCTCGAAAGCAGGCAATGGAGCTAACTTGGTGACTAACTTTAGCTTGTCGATTTCAAAATCAGAGTGTGCACTAACTTTTATTACAAGACCAACCAAACTTGAGCGCCCAAAAGGCACCTCTACCAACTGTCCTACTTGTGGAGCTGCCCCTAACTTTTCAGAATCCCATAAGTAATCAAAGCCCTGCGCCAAGGGCTTATCAACAACTACCTGAACCACGATGGGTGGAGCCATTATTTACTTCAATCTTTCGTTTTACCTGTGGATAAGTCTGTGGATATCATCCAATGATTCTGATTTATAAGCCAATTTACCAGCTATCTGGATTTGCACTATTTTTGAGCTTTTTATTAAAAATCTATATAAATCAATAGTTTAGGATAAACTCTGGAAGTTAATGTTTATCTTTATACGGAATCTTCATGAATTTTGAAATTAGCACTGATCTGTGCATAACTTTTATCAAAATTCCAAACTTAAGTTAGCGACCACTCAGGATTATTACTTTGACCTAAGCGCTCTTGAACGCTGAATTACGGTTTCTGTCAATGCGCTTACGCTTTCAGGTGGCGTAAATTGGGATATTCCGTGACCTAAGTTGAAGATATGTCCATCTAGAGGGTGCAGACCTGGCTTAAGGGCCGGAGCGCCTGCCAAATCTTCTAGAAGGAGGTTGGCCTGCTCTGCAATCTGTTTTGGCTCAGAGAACAGAATGAGAGGGTCTAAGTTGCCTTGTAACGCCAAAGGCTTGTTCAATGCGAGCAGTTGCTTGCGAGCACGGCTCAGCGAGATCGTCCAATCAATTGCAATGACATCAGCGCCAGCATGCGCCATATCGTTTAACCAAATTGCGCCGCCCTTGGTAAACATAATGATCGGAATTTTTCTGCCTTCATGTTCTCGTGGCAATAAGGAAATCACTTTTTGCATCGATGCCAAAGACATCTTTTGATACCAACCGTCAGGTAACATACCGCCCCAGGTATCAAAAATCATCAATGCTTGTGCGCCAGCTTTTGCTTGCTCAGTTAGATATGCAGCAACCGATTGAGCGTTGATATCCAAGATGTGTTGCAATAAATCAGGGCGACTAAACATCATGGTTTTAGCATGACGGAAATCATCGGAGCCAGAACCATCAATCATGTAGCAGGCCAGTGTCCATGGGCTTCCAGAGAAACCAATCAAAGGTACACGCTGCTTACCGTCTTGAATAAGTGCTTTACGAATTTCAGAAACAGCATCAAATACATACTTCAGTTCGCCCATATCGGCAACGCGCAACTTTTTAACTGCTTCTTCAGTACGAAGAGGGTGATCAAAGCTTGGGCCTTCACCACCAGTAAATTTGAGGCCCAATCCCATTGCATCTGGGATGGTCAAAATATCAGAAAACAAAATAGCCGCATCTAGTGGATAGCGATCCAGTGGCTGAAGGGTTACTTCAGTAGCGTATGCGGGATTTTTTGCAAGCCCCAGAAAGCTTCCAGCTTTAGCGCGGGTTGCATTGTATTCAGGGAGATATCGGCCGGCCTGACGCATGAGCCAAAGCGGTGTTTGGTCAACCGCTTCGCCCAAGCAGGCTTTTAAGAACCGATCGTTTAGCAGCAAGGCGATGACCGGTAATTACTTCTTACGACGGAAGCGGGCAATAGCAGCCAACTGTGCAGCAGCCATAGCAAACTCAGATTGAGCCAAAGCCAAATCAAAATCAGTGCCACGGTTTTGCATTGCTTCTTCTGCACGTTTCTTAGCTTCGATGGCTTTTGCTTCATCAAGATCGTGACCACGAATAGCGGTATCCGCTAATACGGTGACGCGATCTGGCTGCACTTCTAAGTAACCACCAGCAACAAACACGAATTCTTCATCGCCATCTGCTTTTTCAATACGAACAGAACCTGGACGAATGCGTGTAATTAATGGAGTGTGGCCATGCAAGATACCGAGCTCACCACCTTCGCCTGGAAGGGCTACAAACTTAGCCTCTCCGCTGAAAATGGACTGCTCAGCACTAACTACGTCGACATGTATGTTTGACATAATTTCCCTAGATGAAAGCGATTAAAGCTTCTTAGCTTTCTCGATGGCTTCATCAATTGAACCCACCATGTAGAACGCTTGCTCAGGCAAGTGATCCAATTCGCCGCTGCAGATCATTTTGAAACCGCGGATGGTTTCTTTCAATGGAACGTATTTACCTGGTGAACCAGTAAACACTTCAGCAACGTGGAAAGGCTGGGACAAGAAACGCTGAATCTTACGAGCGCGTGATACGGCCAATTTGTCTTCTGGTGACAATTCGTCCATACCCAAAATCGCAATAATGTCGCGCAATTCTTTGTAGCGCTGTAATGTCATCTGAACGTCGCGAGCTACTTCATAGTGCTCTTGACCAACAACTTGTGGGTCAAGCTGACGACTTGTGGAATCCAATGGATCAACCGCTGGATAGATACCCAAAGCAGCAATATCGCGTGACAACACAACCGTGGAGTCTAAGTGTAAGAAGGTTGTCGCTGGTGACGGATCGGTCAAGTCATCCGCAGGAACGTAAACGGCCTGAATAGAAGTCACAGAACCAGTCTTAGTAGAGGTAATACGCTCTTGCAATTTACCCATTTCTTCAGCCAAAGTAGGTTGATAACCCACAGCAGAAGGCATACGACCGAGCAACGCGGAAACTTCAGTACCGGCCAATGTGTAACGGTAAATATTGTCAACGAAGAACAAAATGTCACGGCCTTCGTCACGGAATGCTTCAGCCATAGTCAAACCAGTCAACGCAACGCGCAAACGGTTGCCAGGAGGCTCGTTCATCTGACCAAACACCATCGCCACTTTATCGATAACGTTCGATTCTTTCATCTCATGGTAGAAGTCATTACCTTCACGAGTACGCTCACCAACACCAGCAAACACAGACAAACCTGAGTGTTGCTTAGCGATGTTGTTAATCAATTCCATCATGTTCACGGTCTTACCAACACCTGCACCACCGAACAAGCCAACCTTACCACCTTTAGCAAACGGGCAAACTAAGTCAATAACCTTAATACCGGTTTCGAGCAAGTCAATCGAAGGGGAGAGTTCATCAAACTTTGGTGCCGGCTGGTGAATGGCGCGACGTTCTTCAGTGGCAATCGGACCTGCATCATCAATTGGGCGACCCAAAACGTCCATGATGCGGCCCAATGTTGCAGGACCCACAGGAACAGAAATAGGCTTACCAGTAGATTTCACTTCCATGCCACGACGCAAGCCATCGCTTGCACCCATGGCAATTGCACGGACTACGCCATCACCGATTTGTTGCTGAACTTCAAAGGTCAAACCTTTTTCAGCAAATGATTTTTCACCGCTATCAACTAATGTCAACGCATCATAGATGCTTGGCATTTTGTCGCGTGGGAACTGAATGTCCACCACTGGACCGATACATTGCACGATATTTCCGTTACTCATCGCTTTCTCCGCTTTTAATTCCTAAATTCTTTCGTATTCCTAAATGCTGACTGCTTAAACCGCAGCCGCTCCACCAACAATTTCAGACAGCTCTTTGGTAATAGCAGCTTGTCGTGTTTTGTTGTAATCCAATTGCAATTCGCCGATCACGTTCTTTGCGTTATCTGAAGCAGCCTTCATTGAGACCATTCGAGCAGATTGCTCAGAAGCCATATTTTCAGCAACAGCTTGATAAATCATTGCTTCAACATAACGCTTTAATAAGCCATTTAAAATAGACTCTGCGTCAGGTTCGTAGATGTAGTCCCAAGAAGGGCCTGCTTTGTCTTCGGGAGTCAGCTCGGCTGGCTCCAAAGGCAAGAGCTTTTCCAAAACAGGTTCTTGTTTCATTGCATTAACAAAGCGGGTGTATGCCAAATAAACAGCATCAATCTCGCCACGCTCAAACGCCTCTAATTGGGCACTAATTGCGCCAATCAAAACATCCGAATGCGGTGTATCACCAATTTGAATAGTTTGAGAAATCAGTTTTGCTTTTGAGCGATTCAAAAATTGCAGGCCTTTAGAGCCAATTGCGGTATACGCAATTTCAATATTTTTTTCCTGCAAATCGCGCACTTGGTTAGCAATCAAACGCAAGACGTTGGTATTTAAACCGCCGCATAAGCCCTTATCTGTTGTAACCAAAATAGTGCCGGCCTTCTTAACTTCGCGAGTTGCCATGTAAGCAGGGCGGAACTCGGGGTTAGCTTTAGAAAGGTTGGCAACAATTTCACGAATTTTTTCAGCATAAGGGCGCGCATTACGCATGCGCTCCTGGGCGCGACGCATCTTGGATGCGGCGACCATTTCCATTGCCTTCGTGATCTTGCGCGTGTTTTGCACGCTCTTGATCTTTGATCGTATCTCTTTTGTGCTTGCCATGATTTATGCGAGCCCTCTTAGAAAGAGGCTGAGCGCTTGTAATCCTCGATTGCGGCACGCAAAGCAGCTTCGTCATCTTTGCTGAGATCTTTAGTTTCTTCAATACGTCCAACTAGGTCGGCGTATTTAGATTTCAAGTGGTCTTGCAATCCTTTTTCGAATGCCAATACGTTCTTCACTTCGAGATCATCAAAGAAGCCATTGTTAACGGCATACAGTGAAGCAGCCATTTCCCAAACTTGGAGTGGCTTGTACTGAGCTTGCTTACACAATTCTGTAACGCGACGGCCACGCTCGAGCTGCTTGCGGGTTGCTTCGTCAAGATCAGATGCGAACTGAGCAAACGCTGCTAATTCACGATACTGCGCCAAGTCGGTACGAATACCGCCGGACAATTTCTTAATAACTTTAGTTTGGGCTGCACCACCAACGCGTGAAACAGAAATACCGGCGTTAATCGCAGGACGTACACCAGCGTTAAACAAGTCAGTTTCCAAGAAGATCTGACCATCGGTAATCGAAATAACGTTGGTTGGAACGAAAGCAGAAACGTCACCAGCTTGGGTTTCAATGATCGGCAATGCTGTCAAAGAACCAGTTTTGCCTTTTACAGCACCGTTGGTGAATTTCTCAACATACTCAGCATTTACACGGGCAGCGCGCTCGAGCAAGCGTGAGTGGAGGTAGAACACGTCGCCAGGATAAGCTTCGCGGCCTGGCGGGCGGCGGAGCAACAAGGAAATTTGACGATAAGCAACTGCTTGCTTGGTCAAATCATCGTAAACAATCAAAGCGTCTTCACCGCGATCGCGGAAGTATTCACCCATGGTGCAACCTGCGTATGCAGAGAGGTACTGCATCGCTGCAGACTCAGAAGCACTAGCAGCAACAACTACGGTGTACTCCATCGCGCCCAATTCAGTGAGCTTGCGAACAACGTTAGCAATAGTAGAAGCTTTTTGGCCAATAGCAACGTAAACGCAATAAACGCCTTTACCTTTTTGGTTAATGATCGCGTCAACTGCAACAGCTGTCTTACCTGTTTGGCGGTCACCAATGATCAACTCACGCTGACCACGGCCGATTGGAACCATCGCATCAATCGCCTTCAAGCCAGTCTGAACTGGCTGGCTCACAGATTGACGTGCGATAACGCCAGGAGCAACTTTTTCAATAAAGTCAGTTAACTTGGTATTGATTGGGCCTTTGCCATCAATCGGTTGACCAAGTGCGTTTACAACGCGACCGAGCAACTCTGGGCCAACTGGAACTTCCAAAATACGGCCGGTACATTTAACTGAGTCGCCTTCTTTAATGTGGGTGTACTCACCCAACACTACAGCACCAACAGAATCACGCTCAAGGTTCAAAGCAAGGCCGATTGTGTTGTTTGGAAACTCCAACATTTCGCCCTGCATCACACCAGACAAACCGTGTACACGGCAAATACCGTCGGTCACTGAAATTACAGTGCCTTCGTTGCGAGACTGGGTATCAACACCCATTTCGCTAATTCGGCTTTTGATCAGCTCGCTGATCTCGGAAGGGTTGAGTTGCATTACTTACTCCTGGGTCTTATTTCGTATGTTCTTAATAGGGATGACTTATGCGCCAAGACTTGCCTGCATTTGAGCTAACCGTGCCTTTACAGAACTATCCATTACCTCGTCACCAACTTGAACGCGAACACCGCCAATCAAGGTTGGATCAATCTGAATAGTAGGGCGCAAATCTTTACCCCCAAAGCGCTTCTTCAAACTTGACAACAAATCATTTAATGCGCTTCCCTCTATAGGGAATGCACTGGTAATCATTACTTCTGCTGCACCTTCGCTCTTATTCTTCATCGCCTCAAATTGACTTGCAATTTCAGGGATGGCTGCCAAGCGATGGCTTTGATTCACAAGACTTAAAAAGCTCGCTACTTTTCCATCTAACTTAGTCTTCACCATGCCGTTTAAAAGCTTAGTCAAATCTTCTGCAGAAACTTTTGGGTTATTGGATAAACCAGCAACCTCAGGCAGCGCAGCAAGCTGAGCCAACTCGTTGAGCTGCTCCAACATTGAAGCAAGTTCAGCAGGCTTAGCGCTTTGAAAAAGCGCTTCAGCGTAAGGGCGAGCAATCGTGGCTAACTCAGCCATATCAAAGCTCTGCCTTGAGTTGATCAAGCAATGCGCCGTGAGCTTTAGCGTCTACTTCCCGACGCAAAATTTGCTCAGCACCTTTAACAGCCAATACAGCAACTTCCGCGCGCAAAACTTCGCGAGCGCGTGTTACTTGTTGGTCTGCATCTTCTTTTGCTTGAGAAATAATGCGGGTGGCTTCAGCTTGTGCATTTGCACGGATTTCATCGGCCGACATTTGTGCGCGCTTTTCTGCCTCAGCGACACGCAGCACGCCTTCTTGACGTGCTTTTGAGAGCTCTAATTCAGCAGCGTTGTTTGCAAGTGCCAATTCTTCTTTTCCACGCTCGGCAGCAGCCAAACCATCAGCAATTTTGGTTGAACGCTCATCTAGCGCCTTAACCAGCGGCGGCCACACGAAGCGTGCAACAACCCACCATAAGACGAAGAAGACGATCATTTGCGCGAATAGGGTCGCGTTCAGATTCACGATATTCCTTTCAGTATTGTTGAGAACGGTTGGATGACCTTCTGGTCATCCACGCCAAAACAATTACTTAATAACTGCGAGCAGTGGGTTTGCGAAAGCAAACAACATTGCAACACCAACGCCGATCAAAAACGCAGCGTCGATCAAACCAGCCAATAGGAACATTTTGGTTTGCAATTCGTTGATGAGCTCTGGTTGACGGGCCGCGCCCTCAATGAACTTTCCGCCCATAAGGCCAATGCCCAAACAGGCTCCTAAAGCGCCGAGGCCGATGATGAGGCCAATACCAATAGCGGTCAGTCCTTGAATGTTGGCTAAGAATGCTTGCATGTTTACTCCTAAGTATTGAAAGTGAGGTTAAAAATAAAAAAGTTAATGGTGACTATGAGCTTGGCCTATGTAAACCAAAGTCAACATCATGAAAATAAATGCTTGTAACAAAATGACCAAAATGTGGAAGATTGCCCAAGCAGAGCCAGCGAGCACGTTGCCCACAAAGCCAAGCATGTACAAATCAAAATTAAAGGTCCACATACTTCCTAAGAGAGCGATCAACAAAAAGATCAATTCGCCCGCATACATGTTTCCAAAAAGTCGCATTCCCAAAGAAACGCCTTTAGCAACGTACTCAATGATGTTGAGAATTAAATTAAATGGCGCTAAGTACCACTTTGCGCCGAATGGGGCTGAGACAAGCTCATGCATAAAGCCGCCAAAACCTTTTACCTTAAAACTGTAGAAGAAGACTAGCAATAGCACTGAGAAAGACATGCCAAGTGTGGCATTCAAGTCAGTGGTTGGAACAATCTTATGGTGTGGGACATGAATGCCGAAGCCTTCAATAAAGTGATTTACGCCAACCACCCAATCCACCGGAACCAAGTCCAGAGTATTTAAAAGAATAATCCAGCAAAGACGAGATGGATGCCTTGCGCAAAGCAAAACCGCGCAATTTTGCTTCAATCAACTCATGGTGGGTTGTTCTGAGTCAGGTTGTGATTACCCTAGTTATTGCTGGTGCCTGCTATGTTTTTTCAAGTCTGGCTGACAAAAACGTTTATACTTATTCTGCTTTAGTAGGCGGTTTGATTGGATTTTTGCCTTCCGCGTTGTTTTTGATGCGCATAGAGGCGGCAAAAAAGAGCATCAAATCCAGCCCCGGCGGCTTTTTGGCGGCAGTGGTTTCTGGTGAATTTATCAAAATCCTAGCAACTATCGTTTTGTTCATTGGCTTTGCCCTAAAGCAGCCTGATTTGAAATGGATCCCGTTGCTTGTTACTTATTTGGCTACCCTCAAGTGTTACTTGTTGGCGTGGTTTTGGAAGTAACAAGAAGCAAATAAACAAGGACAAGTAATAGATGTCTAGCGAAGTTAACGCAGCAGCAAAAGTAGGCCACCACGCGGCTACAGAAGCGCTTACACCTACAGCCTACATTGCAGAACATCTGCAGAACCTCAACAATATTGGTGGGCCACAGCAATCCATTATTGATTTCAGCGTTATTCATTTAGACACCATGTTCTGGA
>CAJEZV010000010.1 GCA_903995005.1 uncultured beta proteobacterium | reverse complement strand
CGCCCATCTCAGCACCGCGCAAAGCAGCTGCAGTATCGGTAGTAAAGAATGGGTTACCTGTACCAGCAGCAAAAATGACGACCTTACCCTCGCTCATTGCACGAATAGCGCGCGGACGAATATAAGGTTCAACCACTTGATCCATACGGAGTGCAGATTGCACCCGTGCCTCAACTCCTTTTTGACGCAATGCATCTTGTAAAGCAAGGGAGTTCATCATGGTTGCCAACATACCCATGTAGTCTGCAGTAGCACGATCCATGCCTGCAGCACCTCCAGCAACTCCACGGAAGATATTTCCGCCACCAATCACGATTGCCAATTCCACACCGCTACTGACTACCTGAGCAATTTCCGAAACCATAGAATCAATAGTGACTGGATTGATGCCAAAAGCATCATCCCCCATCAGGGCTTCACCAGATAATTTGAGTAGGACACGTTTGTAGGCTGGCATGTTTTTATTTTTCCGTAATTTGCCAAGTAATTTGCTTACTTAGCTTATTGATCTTTAAGCACTTTTTAATATCTCCGCCAAATTATAAAGGGCTTGGGAAAGATCAAACAAAAGGGCATAGAAACTCAGGTTCCTATGCCCTTTTGGGGTAATACAGACCATCTGGGGGGAACCCCAAAACAGCTAATTAAGCAGTAGCTTTAGAGGCGGCGGCTACTTGAGCAGCAACTTCAGCCGCAAAGTCATCTTGACGCTTTTCAATGCCCTCGCCTACAACAAACATGGTGAAGCCCTTGATTGTTGTATTTGCAGTCTTAAGCATTTGCTCAACAGTTTGCTTATCGTTCTTCACGAAAGTTTGGTTCAATAAAGAAACCTCTTTGAGGTATTTCTGAATTGAGCCTTCAACCATCTTTTCAACGATCTCTGGTGGTTTGCCAGATTCAGCAGCTTTTTGAACAGCAACGCTACGTTCAATCGCAATAGATTCAGCAGGAACATCGGCTGTAGATAGAGCCACTGGCTTCATCGCAGCAATATGCATTGCTACGTCTTTAGCGGCAGTCTCATCACCTTCAAACTCAACCATCACACCAATGCGTGTGCCATGGAGATAGGAAACCAACTTACTGCTACCAGCAAAACGCTTGAAGCGACGTGGCATGATGTTCTCGCCGATCTTACCGATCAATGCGCTACGAACTTCATCAACAGTTTGACCATTCATTGGCAATGCCAACAAAGCAGCGACGTCAGCAGGATTCTTTTCAGCAACCAACTTAACGCACTCGTTTGTAAATGCCAAGAAGTCATCGTTCTTAGAAACGAAATCAGTTTCGCAGTTCACTTCAAGCAAAGCACCAGTAGTGCCATTGATAGTTGAAGCAACGATACCTTCAGCAGTTACACGAGAAGCAGCTTTACCAGCTTTGCTACCTAGTTTTACACGCAGAATTTCTTCTGCGCGCGCCATATCACCATCAGCCTCGGTCAATGCTTTTTTGCACTCCATCATTGGAGCGTCAGTTTTGGCGCGTAACTCGCCAACCATTGCAGCGGTAATAGCGGCCATTATTCAGCCTTCCCTTCTTCAACAAACTCTTCTTCACCTTCTTTTACAGCGGTTAAGATTTCTTGAACAGAGTTAGCTTTGCCTTCGAGGATTGCATCAGCTATACCACGTGCATAAAGGGTTACAGCCTTGCTTGAGTCATCGTTACCAGGGATGATGTAATCAACACCTTCTGGTGAGTGGTTGGTATCTACAACGGCGATTACTGGAATACCAAGCTTGTTAGCTTCAGTAATAGCAATCTTGTGGTATCCAACGTCCACCACGAAAATCGCATCAGGAACGCCATTTAAATCTTTAATACCTCCAAGTGCTTTTTGCAATTTGTCTAGATCACGGTCATTAGTCAAAGCTTCTTTCTTAGAAAGCTTTTCCCAGTCGCCAGCTTCTTTAGCAACTTCCATATCCTTCAAACGCTTGAGAGAACCTTTAACAGTTTTGAAATTGGTGAGTGTGCCACCCAACCAACGGCTGTCGATGTAAGGCATACCGGCACGAGTTGCTTCTTCAGCAATGATCTCGCGTGATTGACGCTTAGTACCAACAAATAAAATCGTGCCATGATTAGCAGCAACTTGTTTTGCAAATTTCAGGGAGTCCTGAAACATTGGCAATGTTTTTTCCAAGTTGATAATGTGGATCTTATTGCGATGACCGAAAATAAATGGGGCCATCTTTGGGGACCAGAAGCGCGTTTGGTGACCAAAATGGCAACCGGCTTCCAGCATTTGACGCATGGTTACTGACATAACTTCTCCTAAGGGTTGGTTCTAAAATTGAGTCCTAGCTGCGCTAAAAAACGCCACCCTGGAAGGCTCAACTCGCGATTTCAAGTCCGAAATAGACCTGAGTCCAAAATTATAGCTTAAATATCAATGCTCTAGCTAGCTCAACCTCAGATTCAGCCTGGGGCAACGAGCCTAAAAATGCCCTTGGGGACCCTTAAATGGAAGTAATTGCCTAAATTTTAAGCAGCTATGATTACCCAAAACTACCCAAGTCGTTGATAATCAAGGCATGAATAGTGTATTTACCGCAGAAAAAGACATCCTTGGGATGCGAGAAGCTGGCCGCTTGGCTAGTGAAGTTTTGGATCATGTGGCACCCCACGTCAAACCTGGAGTCACTACTGGAGAATTAGACCGCATTTGCCACGAATACATGCGGGATGTTCAAAAGACTATTCCGGCACCACTCAACTATCAGCCTCCAGGCTATCCCCCATTCCCCGCCTCAATTTGCACTTCTGTAAATGATGTGATCTGCCATGGCATTCCTGGTGACAAAGTTTTAAAAGCTGGCGATGTAGTGAATTTAGATATCACAGTGATTACTCCCGATGGCTACTACGGCGATACAAGTCGTATGTTTATGGTGGGTGAAGTTTCGGTCATGGCAAAACGTCTTACCCAAATCACTTTTGAATGCATGTGGCTTGGTATTGCTCAGGTCAAACCTGGCGCATCTCTTGGCGATATTGGTCACGTGATTCAAACGCATGCTGAAAAAGCAGGCTACTCAGTTGTACGAGAATATTGTGGCCATGGCATTGGAAAAGTATTTCATCAAGACCCACAAATTCTTCACTACGGAAAACCTGGTACCGGTGAAAAGCTCGTAGCCGGGATGACTTTCACAATCGAACCCATGATTAATGCTGGTAAGCGAGATATTCGTACGATGCCCGATCAATGGACTGTAAAAACCAAGGATCGCAGCCTATCTGCTCAGTGGGAGCACACCTTGCTCGTTACGCAAACCGGGGTGGAGGTTTTAACCTGGTCAGAAGGCAGCAACCCGCCGCCTGATTGTGTCCAAGGTCTTTCTTTCAGGCCAGCACTAGCAAGCACCTAAATCCATGAGTGATTTACAGCAAGAACCACACAAGATCACCAATGCAGCAAGTCTGCGCACTGCACGAGACATTGCATACACTGAGTTTAAAAAAACCCAAGCTGTTGGCAAACTCATCAAGCAGTTAAGCAAAGTCACAGATCAGCTTCTCATTCAAATCTGGAATGATTGCGGCTTAAATAATGACGCTACTTTAGTTGCAGTTGGCGGATATGGTAGAAGCGCATTATTTCCTTATTCGGATATTGATATTCTGGTTTTGTTACCAGCCGAAGAGGATTTAGCGCGAGCAGTATCAAAAAAGGTTGAGCAGTATGTTGCTAGCTGCTGGGACACTGGTCTAGAGATAGCATCTTCCGTAAGAACAGTGGCTGAATGCATCTCAGAGTCAGAGCAAGATATTACGGTACGAACTTCTTTGCTTGAAGCTCGCTTTTTGTGCGGTAAAAAACAACTCTTTAAAGAATTTGCCAAAGCTTTTGAAGGCGCCATGGATCCTAAGGCCTTCTTCCAAGCTAAATTGGCAGAACAAATACAGCGTCACTATAAATATCAGAACACGCCCTATTCGCTGGAGCCTAATTGCAAAGAGAGTCCTGGTGGATTACGTGATCTACAAGTCATTTCCTGGGTCAGTAAAGCAGCACTACTGGGCAATACTTTTAAGGATCTCAATGAAGCAGGCTTAGTTACCCAACGTGAGTTAACTGAGCTCAACCGTAATCAGCGTTTTCTAGAGACACTGAGAGCCAACCTTCATCTACTGGCCGGAAGAAGACAAGATGTATTAGTGTTTGATTTGCAAACTGCCTTAGCGAAAACGATGGGTATCGAGCAAGAATCATCGCGCGAAGCCAGTGAGGCAATCATGCGTCGCTACTACTGGGCAGCCAAAGCCGTGACCCAGTTAAACGACGTACTTTTCCAAAATATTGAAGCACTTCTCTTTCCTCAAGAGTCGAAAACTACGCATCCTATTCCTGGTGAAGGTAACGAGCATTTTATTGAGCGGCAAGGTGTTTTAGATATTACCGATCCCCAGCTTTACCAGAAACATCCCGACCAGATTCTGCGCACCTTCCTGGTGTTTGCCCAAACATCTAACGTCAAGAGTCTTTCAGCAACCATTTTTAGAGCGCTATATAACGTACGCCAAAAAATGGATAGTAAATGGCGTGCTGACCCTGTAAATAAAGCGCTCTTTATGGAGCTACTCAAACAGCCAGAAGGCGTAAGCCGCGCATTTCATCTCATGAATCGCAGCAGCGTTTTGGGTCGCTATCTTCCTGCTTTTAGAAGAATTGTTGGTCAGATGCAGCATGATCTGTTTCATGTATACACGGTTGATCAACATATCTTAATGGTGTTGCGTAATGTACGTCGCTTCATGATTGTCGAACATACCCATGAATTTCCGTTCTGCAGTAGCCTGATTGCCCACTTTGAAAAACCTTGGCTCCTAGTTATCGCGGCACTCTTCCATGACATTGCCAAAGGACGTGGCGGTGATCACTCGCAACTTGGTAAAGCAGATATGCGAAAGTTTGCTAAAGATCATGGCTTAGATAAAAAAGATACTGAGTTATTGGTATGGTTAGTTGCTGAGCATCTCAATATGAGCCAAACTGCTCAGAAACAAGATATCACCGACCCAGACGTGGTCAGAGCATTTGCCAAAAAGGTGGGTGATGAACGCCATCTCACCGCCCTGTATTTATTAACCGTAGCGGATGTCCGTGGCACGAGTCCTAAAGTCTGGAATGCCTGGAAAGGCAAACTCCTAGAAGACCTCTATCGCGCTACATTACGCGTTTTGGGTGGCGCTAAACCTGACGCCTCTTCAGAACTCGCGCAGCACCAGGAAGAATCAAAAGCAAAATTACGGCTCTATGGCATTAATGACGAGGCTTATGAGGACTTATGGAAACAGTTGGATGTCGCCTTCTTCTTAAGGCAAGATTCATCTGACATTGCCTGGTTAACTCGCCATCTCTATAACAAAGTGAATAGTGATCAACCTATAGTGCGTGCAAGACTGTCCCCAATTGGCGAGGGCTTACAAGTTGCTGTGTACGTTAAGGACCAAGAAGATCTTTTTGCCAGAATTTGCGCCTATTTTGAAAAACATGGATTCTCGATCTGGGATGCACGCATCCACACAACCCGTCACGGTTACGCTTTGGATACCTTCCAAATCTCAGGCAGTAACTTAGTGGATGAGGGTGGCAGCTATCGCGACATCATTCAGCTGGTGGAATTTGAATTAAGCGCGGCATTAACGAATGCCGAACCATTGCCCAACCCAAGCATGGGTCGCCTATCAAGACAATCTCGTACCTTTCCTATTCAGCCACGCGTATATATGGTTCCTGATGAACGCGGCAGATATTACACACTCGCACTATCTGCTAGCGACCGTACCGGACTTCTCTACACGATCTCTAGAGTGCTAGCGAAACATCAGGTATCGATTCATACCGCACGAATCAATACGCTTGGTGAGCGAGTGGAAGACGTGTTGCTGCTTGATGCAGCGAACCTAGGTAAGAATCCAAAACTACAGATCCAGCTAGAAACAGAGTTGCTTGAAGCCTTAGGAGCCTAGCTTAACCAAGACCCTTCGAATGCGGGCGCTTTGCACTTGTTCAAAAGAAAACCAATCGAAAGCAATATCCTCTGGAGATTTCTCTCCTCCAATGAGCGTTAGACGATAAAGGAGATCTATATGTAAATGAGCATCTTCCCCCTTCTGGGGATTGGCAGGAATTTCATGAATATCAATATCCAAAGGATCAAGGCCGCTCGAGTCCAAAAGGCACCTGAAACCAGTTTCTTCATATACCTCACGAATAGCCGCCTCAAAAGGTGACTCACCTTCATCAATATGGCCACCAGGTTGAAACCAGGATTTGATATGAGGATGGAAGATAAGTAAAACTTTATTATCTTTAATAACCAAACCACTTGCAGTAATGTGGCCCAACTTGTTTGATCTCCTAGCGGGATTTTCATAATTGAGTATCGAAAAAACTCTTTGGCCAAAAGATTTATCTAGATTACTAATATCTAAGTTTAAGTTAATCATCGCATTAATATCTTTGGTAGTTTAAGAAAATAACTGCTATTCCAGTTATTAAAGAAGCAAGAAGAATAAAGAAAAAGTCTATTAGGCCAAGTCTCTCCCTAAGAAAAAGATATGCAAATATCGCACCTAAAATACCTGTTGCATTGAGTATTGGCCAAACAATCCATAAATTATTGCTGGTAATAGCAAATACAAAGGAAACTTGTGTCACAGCAGCAAGAAATCCTCGCAAATAAAATCCCATAAAAGACAGATATTGCCTAGGAAAAATAACAACATTTGAGATGCGCTGCTCACCAAGTAAAAATAAAATCGAAAAAATCAATCGCCATACCAAAACTGAAAAAGCAATTGATAGCAGACTCCAAAATTCCCTATCAAACGCGGCATTAAACTCCGCAAAGTATGCGTAAACTCCCTGCGCAGTTAGCATCGATACTAAGAATATTGAGGATTGGTAAGATTTTTTAAGATTCTCAATTCCAGATGAAAGAATAAATATCAGCAATATCAAGGGCAAAAGCAAAAAGAAGCTCAAAGTAACTGAATATACGCCTGCAATTACCAACATCAGTGGAACTGTAATATCAGCAGATTTTGTGAGAATCGCTATATCAATTACTCTAAGTTTTTTAAACGCAAATGAAAATCCATAAGCTACAAATTGGATTAGTAATGACAATAAAAATATTTCGAATGAAAGTAAGTCGCTAAACCAACCTCCTAATACAGGACTAACAGCAATGAGAGGGCACAGCAATAAAACAGGTAGCAAGTTATTCCAGTAGGCAATCACCAATGGACAAACTCTTTCTTGTCGAAATTGCTTACGATCTACCACATTAAGCCCAGCCCGACTAAATGAAGAGATTACAGAAGCCATTATTGACATGGACTCAGATATCAATTATCCCCCCCCTCATAAATACTGATGATGAGATATCCATTTTTCAGCAATGAATTGTTTATCCGCATCTGGTAGATATGAAATTGTGTTTTTAGGGGCATCATAAAGACTCCCCATTGAATAAATGATTTCCCCCTGCACTAATTCAATAAATCTATCAACAACTGCACCATGAACAAAATTGACTGAATTACCTCCATTATGAAAATAGACACTTTTACTGCCCAAAGAGATCTTGCAAGTATGATTTTTTACAGGTGTCGAACTTAATGCAATCTTATTGCGTAGGCAAACTGATAGCTCATCATCGGATGAGGTGGCGCAAAATATATGGAGTCCATTTTTAAAATTAACTACATCGATATATGAGAGAGATTTATTTCCAGTAGCACAAAATAAGATATCTACTGATTTCAGAAATTCAGCCCTTAATGAAGTGTGGAATCCAAGTGATAGAGCTAAAGTAAGAAGAATTGGGTTTGAGTCAAATACATCAACCCTAGCACCCCTTGATAAAAGAGAAAAAGCAATAGATCGTCCAATTTTCCCAAAGCCAATAACCCCAACACGCTTTCCAAGCAGTATTAACCCGTGGGAACGCAAAATTGCCTCAGCAGAGAAGACTATGGCTTGCCCAACCAATGAATCCTCTGGCTCTTTTAACGAACTTCGCGCAACGGAAATAACTGGGAACAAATTTTTAAATGAATGGTTATGACTAATCAAAGTCTCATATTTTTGATGACCATTCTCCGTATCTTCGACGACACCAATTAATCGATCATTAAATTTTTTTGCTAGATCAACGGCAACATGTGAAAAATATCCGCCCATATCTATGATTGCAAATCGCTCATTTTGTGTCAGGCCATCTACAGCATCAATGAATTTACCTGGATTTAATAAAATTTTTTCTCGATCAACATCAAGAACAGGGCAGTAGCGTTTTAAGATATTTAGATTTGCGAATTTTTTGGAGCTTGCCTTAGGTATGACTCCGGCTATCCTAATAACACTTCCCAGGGCACCTAAAAAATTATTAAATTCGACATTTGCGTGCATTACTATAAGAACGCTATCAATATTTTCATATCTGACTGGATCAATTATGGAGGGGAAAAACCCAGCAAATTTCTGCATATAAGATCCTTAAACGACAAATCTTAATGAGAGGCCCAAACAATTGCCACCTGATTTCTTAGTAAGAAATTGCTGACAACAGGGAGGTTGCTTAATTGATTTTAGAGTGCAAAATGTTGCAAACCTTACTAAGTTATAAGGTCGTAACAGAAAGGATTTTTTATTAAATCCTGGGGCCTGAAAGGTTAGCTGGAAATGGAGTAGATCAAGCCCTAGGGGCTTGATCTACTTCTAAGTTTTAGAACTGGGGTAGCGCTTAAATGAACGCCATCTCTTGATGAGACTGCTCATACTTCCCCATCCAAGCTAGGCCTGCAGCAGTGTTCTTGAGAGGCTTGTATTCACAACCAATCCATCCCTGGTAGCCGATCTTATCCAAGAATCCAAATAGGAAGTCATAGTTAATTTCGCCAGTACCTGGCTCGTTACGTCCAGGATTGTCTGCTAACTGAATATGTCCAATTCTGGACAAGTATTTTTGCATGGTGTTTGCTAACTCACCTTCCATGCGCTGTGCGTGGTAGATGTCGTATTGCAAGTAAAGATTATCTGCACCTACTTCATCCATGATTTCAATTGCTTGCTGGGTTCTGGATAAATAGAATCCAGGAATATCGTAAGTATTAATAGGCTCAATTAATAGATTCAGATTGGCTTTTTTTAACTTTTCTGCTGCATACCTTAAATTACCGACAAAAGTGTCGCGCAGTGTTTGAGCGTCAACGCCAGCAGGCGCCTTACCTGCCAAACAATTTAACTGACCAACATTTAAAAAGGTAGCGTATTCAATAGCCTTATCTACCCCAGCACGAAACTCTGGTATGCGGTCAGGATGACATGCAATACCTCTCTCACCCGCATCCCAATCGCCAGCTGGCAAATTATGCAAAACCAACTTCAGTGCATAAGTATCTAAGCAAGACTTAATTTCTTCCTTGGAAAATCCATAAGGGAATAAAAACTCGACAGCCTTAAAGCCACCAACGCGAGCAAGCGCAAAACGGTTTAAGAATGCATCCTCCGTAAAGAGCATGCTGAGGTTAGCTGAGAAACGAGGCATTCAATATTCCCTATTTATGGATCAATTAAGACTGCAGCACTGCAACTGGTGCATCTTCGATAGATTTGGCGACAGGCTCAAACTCATTGACGCTATCAATCTCTGTTCCCATCGCAATATTGGTAACACGCTCAAGAATTACCTCAACGACTACCGGCACTCTAAATTCAGTAATCCATGCTTCGGCTTGGGCAATCGCTGGAGCCAATTGATCTTCGCGCTCTACTCGAATAGCTTTGCAACCAAGTCCTTCAACCACTTTCACGTGATCAACACCGTAACCTTTAACGATGCCAGCACTTTCTGGAATATTGACGTTATCAAAGGCTAATTGCACGCAGTAATCCATCTCAAAACCACGTTGCGCTTGACGGATCAATCCAAGATAACTGTTATTCACCAAAATTTGGATGAATGGCAACTTAAATTGCGCACCAACAGCTAACTCTTCAATCATGAACTGGAAGTCATAGTCGCCTGAGAGGGCCACGATCTTACGAGTTGGATCAGCAGCACGAACACCCAAAGCCGCTGGCACTGTCCAGCCTAATGGGCCTGCTTGGCCACAGTTGATCCAATGGCGCGGTTTAAATACTTTTAAGAATTGAGCGCCAGCAATTTGCGATAAACCGATAGTGCTCACATAGGTAACATCTTCGCCAAATGTCTGAACCATCTCTTGATACACGCGCTGCGGCTTCATTGGAGACTCGTTGAAGTTTGTCTTGCGCTGGTAGTCGATAGAATTTTTTCTACCCAAGCACTCGGCTGCCCACTCTGATCTATCTTTGAGCTTGCCAGCTTTTTTCATTTCTGTCGCAACTTCAATGAATAAGTCTAATGCAGCTTTCGCATCGGACACGATACCAAAGTCAGGAGTAAAGATTCTGCCAATTTGGGTAGGCTCAATATCAACGTGGATAAACTTGCGGCCTTTACAGTAAACCTCAGTTGAACCAGTATGACGATTCGCCCAACGGTTACCGATACCCAGAACAAAATCACTAGCCAACATGGTGGCATTGCCATAGCGATGTGATGTTTGCAAACCGACCATACCGGCCATCAAAGGATGGCTATCAGGGATTGAGCCCCAGCCCATCAATGTTGGGATAACAGGAATACCAGTAATTTCTGCAAACTGAACCAACTGATCTGAAGCGTCAGAATTAATCACGCCACCACCAGAAACAATCAATGGACGCTCAGATTCATTGAGCATTTCAAGCGCTCTTTCAATCTGCTTACGAGTTGCCTGTGGCTTATAGGCAGGCAATGGCTCATAGGTGTCGATATCAAATTCAATCTCCGCCATCTGCACATCAATTGGCAAATCGATCAATACCGGACCGGGACGGCCTGAACGCATTAAATGAAATGCTTGCTGAAAAACTCGAGGAACCAATGCTGGCTCAAGAACAGTAACAGCCATCTTGGTTAAAGGTTTAGCGATCGAGGCAATATCCACCGCTTGGAAATCTTCCTTATGTAACTTAGCGCGTGGTGCTTGACCGGTAATACATAAAATTGGAATGCTATCAGCCTGAGCAGAATACAAGCCAGTAATCATGTCTGTGCCGCCTGGACCTGAGGTACCAATACATACGCCGATATTGCCTGGGGCGGCTCTGGTGTAGCCCTCTGCCATATGAGAGGCGCCCTCTACGTGCCTTGCTAATACGTGAGCAATCGACTGACGCTCGCGCATTTGGGCATATAAGGGATTAATTGCAGCTCCTGGGACGCCAAAGGCTTGAGTAACGCCTTCTTTTTCCATCACCAACACTGCTGCCATTGCTGCCTTCATCTTTGCCATGAATCATCTCCTCGTATAGATATGGACGAATCATCCTCAAATTCATCCCTATTGAGAACCTCACCAAATCTATATCTAGTATTCCGCCATGGAATAGTGTAAAAATAATGTATCGCCACTGGAAAAACCCCTGAATGGATCGCGTACAAGGCATATCCCTCTTTATTCGAGTAGTGGAAACGGGCTCATTTAGCAAAGCTGCTGAAGACCTTGGCATTACTCAGCCTACTGCCACCAAATTTGTTGCCTCGATGGAGAAGCGTCTGGGGGCATTATTGCTGCATCGCAGCACGCGCGGAGTGACCCCTACCGAAATCGGGAAGATCTATTACGAAAAGTGCAAGTTGATTGCCCGTGAGATTGAAGAGGCTGATGACATTGCCTCATTGATGCAATCAAAAGTTCGTGGGAAGTTAACAATAAGCTCCTCTGTTGCTTTTGGACGTCGGGTTCTAACGCCTTCGATTCTCGAATTTATGTCGCAACATCCAGAATTAGAAGTCAATCTCAATATGGATGATCGATATATCAATCTAGTTGAACAAGGTGTTGATTTGGCAATCCGTATGAGGCGACTGCCTGACTCTTCTCTAGGTTCCAGATTTTTGGGGACTAATCCCTGGGTCTTGGTAGCTACCCCACAATATCTGAACGATCATTCAGTACCCCAGGCACCGGAAGATATTCAGCGACACCGGGCACTCATCTATTCCACCGTTCAGGCTGACCATCGCTGGAATTTCACCGGAAAATCAGGCCAGTCGGAATCTATTGAGGTGAAAGGACCATTCACGTCCAACAACCTCTCTTCGATCTTATCTGCCGCAAGAGCTGGCATGGGCCTAGCTGCCCTGCCCTCTTACGTAGCTCATCAGTCCATTAAAGATGGGGTATTGAAACCGATCCTTGAAGATTGGTCCTTACCAAGCCAAGAAATTCATGCAGTGTTCTCATCCCCCAAGCATGTGCCGACCAAAGTGAGTCGATGCATTGATTGGCTTCAAGGCCAATTTAAAGGAGAGTGGTGGAAGGGATTGCCCGCAGCAAAGTCTGAATAAAAAAAATCCCGTCACGAAGACGGGAAAACACAACATAGAACTGCAGGACTTCTTTGGAACTAGTGCTCGAGAGCAAGTTCAGGTAGCGCTAATCTACCTTGTGAGGTTTGAACCTTGGTATTTAACAGCTTCGTTAAGGCAAATACTGTACTTAAACAAGGCATTGGTGTCTTGGTGATGTGTCCAAGCTCAATCACAGAGCCAAGCAAGGCATCAATTTCTAAACTATTGCCAGCCTCAAGATCCTGAAGCATCGATGTTTTATGCTTGCCGACCTTTTCCGCTCCAGAAATTCTTCTCTCGATATCTACTCGAAATACAACACCCAACTTTTCGGCAATAGTTTGCGCCTCTTGCATCATGCAGCGCGCTAAATCCTTAGTCAGAGGATTTTTGCAAATTCCCTCAAGATGCTCATGGGTGAGTGCGCTAATCGGATTAAAAGTCATATTGCCCCAAAGCTTCAGCCAAATTTCTGAGCGAATGTCTTCTAAGATCGGAGACTTAAAGCCAGCATCGGCCATGACCTGAGAAATTTTTTGAATACGTTCAGACTGAGAACCGTCAAGCTCACCCAATGGGAAACGATTGCCCTCAACATGACGGATAACGCCTGGAGATTCAGCATAAGTAGCTGGGTACACAACGCAACCGATCACATTACGTGGATTAATTTTTTTCATAATCTGCCCACCAGCATCTACCGTCTCTACTGGCAAGTCTTCAAATTGGCCCGGTAGATTTTGGAAATACCACCAAGGAATACCGTTCTGCATTGGGATAACAACCGTCTCAGGACCAACGATGCTGGCTAAGTCATCGACGATAGGCTCGATTTGATGTGCTTTAACGGCCAAGATGACAACGTCTGGTGTGCCTGCATCACGAATTTTCTCTACTGCAGTGACACGAGCAACAATCGGACGGGGCTCATCTTCCATAAAAAGGGTTATGCCATTTTTTTGGATAGCCTCTAAGGTTTTACCTCTAGCCACAACAGTTACTTGATTTCCTGCTCTAGCTAACCTAGCGGCTAAATAACCACCAATTGCTCCACCACCCCCAATGACGCAGATTTTCATACAGCCCCCTCAGAAATAAAAAAATTAGATTAGGGGCATCTTCCGCAAAGTCTTCAGTGTTGTGAATACCAGGGATGCAATATGACATATTCCTCATAGGAATATGTGCACTTTTAATAGCTAGGAATCACTCCACAACTTTCCTGCAGTTGCCCAGTCCGACTTTTTGACGTCTTGATAGATGACATCAACTGATGCTGCAGTGCAACCCATAATGTTTACCGCAGCCTCTGTAATGGCCTTGGCATATTCGCGCTTCACGTCATCGCTACGGCCCTCAAATAATTGCACCTGAATTAATGGCATTCTTTTCTCCTCTTAGCTAGCCAACAAAATTCTTTGATACGCAGGCCATTCAAGCTGACCCTCTTCATCACCATCACTGCAAAGCTGTTTATAAGTTAATTCACAAATCTTTTGAGCTGGGTGGACCAAATCTGTACTGGATCGTGATAAAACTTGGATCTTGCAGGCTTTATCTAAAACATCCATCAGATAAAAAGCCTGTTGCACAGACGTTCCACACACAATGCTGCCATGATTATGCAAAAGGATTGCTTTTTTATTGCCTAGACTTTTCACTAAATGCGCTTGCTCATCTGAAGATAGCGCCAGACCTTGATAGTGGTGATAGGCCATATCTTCATAAAAACGCAATGCATGCTGTGAAATTGGCAAAAGACCTTGTGTTTGGGCAGATACAGCGATTACTGAGTCTACATGCAGATGCAATACACACTTGGCATCTGGGCGTGCAGAATGGACTGCGCCATGGATTGCAAATCCAGTCTGATTTACAGGCCCCTCTCCTGCCAATATCTGACACTGAAGATTCACCTTCACTAAATTTTGCGGAGTGACTTCATTAAACCGCAAGCCAAATCGATTCAGCAGATAGGCGCCATCTTCACCTGGGACTGAAGCTGAAATATGCGTGTAAATACCATCATCCCAATTTTTTAAATACGCCAATTGATAAGCAGTGGCTAAATCGACTCGGACCTGCTTCTCTTGATCGGAAATTGGACCTAGGCTAACCCAGTGTTCTGAATTGAGATGGAATGTTTGCTTTAGTAAGTTCATATCAAATGCGATCTACTTCAATAAATCGAGCATTGTTGCTTCGTCAATCACCGGCACACCTAACTCTTCAGCTTTGGTGAGCTTGCTACCAGCATCTGATCCGGCCACAACATAGTCGGTTTTCTTAGAAACTGATCCAGCCACTTTAGCGCCTGCTTTTTCTAGGAGATCTTTAGCCTCATCTCTTGTCATCGTTGGAAATGAACCAGTTAATACAAAGGTCTTACCTGCTACCGCTGCACTAATCACCTTTTCCTCTACTGCGAGTTGCATGCCTGATGCTAGAAGCTGCTCAATCACCTCGCGGTTATGAGCCTCTTGCATAAAGCTCGTAATGGAATCTGCCACAACTGGCCCAACATCTTTCACGGTGAGCAAATCCTCCATACCTGCGTCCATTAATGCATGCATAGATTGGTAATGATTGGCCAAATCTTTTGCGGTGGTCTCGCCAACATGACGAATACCCAAGGCAAAGATAAATCTAGCTAGAGTTGTGTTTCTGGATTGGTTGATTGCCTGAATCAGATTATCGGCAGACTTATCACCCATACGCTCAAGATTGGCTAGAGCCGTAAATCCTAATTTGTACAGGTCTGCAGGAGTTCTCACCAGATGTTGATCAACCAATTGATCAACAATCTTTTCTCCCAGGCCTTCGATATCGAGCGCTCTTCTGTGGGCAAAGTGAATTAATGCCTGCTTGCGCTGCGCTCCACAAAATAATCCACCACTACAACGTGCTACTGCCTCATCTGCCAAGCGCTCTATATGAGAATCACATACTGGGCAGTTCGTTGGCATTACAAATTCTGTTGTATTGGCAGGTCTACGATCTTTGATTACCGAAACTACCTCTGGGATCACGTCACCAGCTCTTCGCACTGAAACGGTATCTCCAATACGTACATCCTTACGTTTAACTTCATCCTCGTTATGAAGAGTGGCATTGGTAACGGTGACGCCACCTACCTCTACTGGCGCCAGTCTAGCTACCGGAGTAATTGCCCCTGTGCGGCCTACTTGAACATCGATACCCAAAACAGTGGTGAGCGCTTCTTGTGCTGGGTACTTATGGGCCAATGCAAATAGTGGCGATCTGGATACAAAACCTAATTTAGCTTGTTCTGCAAATGAATTCACTTTGTAAACAACGCCATCGATATCGTATGGAAGAAAATCCCTCTTTGCGCCAACCTCATTGTAGAAATTGAGAATCTCTTGCACTGAGTTCAGCACTCTGCGCTCTGCGCAAACTGGCAATCCTAGCTCTACATAGGTATTGAGTAATTCTTCATGGGTTTTGGGTAGCCAAGATTGTGGCTCGAGAGCACCTAAGCCATAAGCAAAGAAAGAGAGTGGTCTTTTGGCGGTGATCTTGGAATCTAATTGGCGCAAACTACCAGCTGCAGCATTACGGGGATTGGCAAACTCTTTTTCTCCCAGTTCTGCTGCCTGTCTATTCATTTTTTCGAAGTCTTTCAGATACATAAAGACTTCACCGCGCACTTCTAATACTCTGGGGATATTCTTACCAGTCAATTTCAAGGGAATGGCACGAATGGTTTTAATGTTGGCGGTAACATCTTCGCCGCTAGCACCATCACCCCGAGTTGCCGCTGTGACTAGGGAACCATTTTCATAGCGCAGCGAGATGGCCAAGCCATCAAACTTCAACTCACCGGCATAAGCAACGCGTTCTAGATGTAAGCCTTCACGACAGCGCCGATCAAACGCCACCAGTTCTGACTCTTCAAAAGCATTATTGAGAGAAAGCATCGGCACTTCGTGCGTTACCGAATCAAACTCTTTTAAAGCAGTACCCCCCACTCTTTGAGATAAAGACTCTGGAGTAATCCACTCTGGATGTGCCACCTCAATCTCTAATAACTCACGATAAAGGCGGTCATACTCAATATCAGGTAGAAGCGGATTATCAAGCACGTAGTAAGCATGCTCTAAGCGTGCAAGCTCTACCTGCAAGAATGCATAACGCTCCGCTAAATTTGTCGGACTGTTGGACGACAAGGCAATTTCCTAGCTAAATAGTCTGCTAGCTGCAGAAGATCCAGCAGCAATACCGGATTTCTCAAGATTGGCATAAAGGACATCGAGATGCTGACGAATACTCACCACCGCAGCTTCACTCAGATTAATTCCATTGTCATCCACTAAGCGGCCATGAGCCGCCTGAGAAATCTCAACACCTTCGCTCAGCATTCTTTCGAATGCACGCTGCTCCTGGGAGACCAATGGAACCTCGAGCAATAAAGTCAGTTGTGATACAGGTGCATTGGGCTCTAAATCAGCGCTATTAAAAATGAGTGTCCCATTGCTATAAAACTCATATTGTCTGCCGTTGCGAGCCAGCTTGAAACCACGTTGACGCATCAGAGCATCAAAATTACCCCACGGGCATGGCTCATCGAATAAAACGTTAATACATAATTGGATATCGCTATCAGCCGCCATCACGTCCAATTCTTTAGCGCTTTCTAGCATCGTGCTCACGCTCGGCATATCAATCTGAGAGCCCAAAGTTTCAGCAAGCGCTTGTGCGCGCGAACAGAAATCTGATAACTCCAGTACTCCAATCGCTCCACGACGACTTGCCAATTGAATTGCTAGCTGCAGCTCGGCATAAGAAGATTCAGGCTTAAGCTCTTCCCAGCTCTCAGCAGCGTCTTGGTCTGCATTTAATCCCTCGCAAATCCATCGTGCATTGGCCTGTACTTGGGAGCTAGTCCAGTCATTCAGCTCTTCCAAGATCTCTGATCCAGCGATGGCCTCGTCAAATCGAAGAGTAATGACGCAATCGATACGAGGATCAATCATAAATTTCTCTGGAGTAGAGCTTGCTACTAAGGCAGTCCCGAAGCTTGGCTCAGTTCGCTCTGCATCTGGCTCAGCAAAACCAGGTTCGCGACGAGTACGATCATCGGAAAATTCAGCTTGCTCATTTGCTTTACGGCGAGCGCGGGCATATTTAAAATTCAGAGTGGCTACTGATATCAAAATCAATAGTCCAATTGCAGCCAAAGCGAATTGCAAATCAGACAAACCTAATGTTGTCATGATTTTTTCTACGTACACTTAGGCAGCCTCGACCATCGATACAGCAGATGCAATATCTACCGCCACAATTCTGGAGACACCCTGTTCTTGCATTGTGACACCAATCAGTTGATGAGCAATTTCCATAGTGATCTTGTTATGAGAGATAAACAAAAACTGTGTCTTATCTGACATTTTGGCAACTAGCTGTGAATAGCGCAAGGTATTAGCGTCATCCAATGGTGCATCCACCTCATCTAGCAAGCAGAATGGTGCCGGATTCAAAAGGAAGAGTGAGAAAACTAAAGCAATCGCAGTCAAGGCTTTCTCACCACCAGAGAGGAGGTAAATAGAGCTATTCTTTTTACCTGGAGGCTGCGCCATTACCTGAACACCAGCATCCAAAATCTCTTCGCCAGTCATTACCAGCTCAGCGTGTCCACCACCAAATAATTCTGGGAAGAGTTTGCCGAAGTGACCGTTGACTTGATCAAAAGTGCCCTGTAATAAATCCCGTGTCTCAGCATCAATCTTGGCAATCGCATCTGTCAAGGTTTGCATTGCTTCATTCAAGTCAGCAGATTGTGCATCCAAGAACTGCTTACGCTCTCTGGAACTGGCTAACTCATCAAGGGCCGCCATATTCACTGGGCCTAAAGATTGGATTTCAGTATTCAAGCGATTCACTTCAGTTTGAAGCGCACCTACTTTTAAGTCTGGACTGAAATTGGCCTCGAGCGCACTGAGATCAGCCTCTGCATCCGATAACAAAGTTGCAAATTGCTCAAAGTTCAAGCGGGCAGCTTGTTCACGTAATTGCAAGTCAACCACCTTATCGCGCATTGGCTGCAAGCCACGCTCAATTTGCATACGAGCCTCATCAGCCTCACGCAATTGATGCAATAAAGCATCTTGTTCTGTACGAGCATTCGCTAGGGCAGCCTCACGTGCACTTCGAGCTAGTAACAAGCCTTGTAATTTATCTTGCGCTTCTTCATCACTCAAAGTGGATAATTCTTGGGTAGCCAAGTCATGCTTATCCTGGATCTCCATGATCTGAGTACGCGCTGTACTTTGATCACGTTGCAAATCAGCAATGCGTTGCTGCAATGAGCGAGTTGCAAATGCTGCTTCTTGTGCAGCCATCTCGGCAGCACGAAGAGATTCACGTAAACGATCACGCTCTTGCGTAGAGAGCTCTAATTTATCTTGGGCTGCCTGAAGAGACTCTTGAAGCTCCTGCTTTGATTGCTCTGCTTGAGTCAACTCTGCAGCAGACTGCTCTTGATTTGTGCTGAGCTGTGTCATTTGCTGATGCAACTCTGATAACTCACCCTGAATTTGAGCAGCGCGTTGACTATATTGCTCTTCAGCCTGAGTGAGCTGCATTCTCTCTACCTCAAAGCCATGCGCTTCTTGAACAGCATGTTCAGCATGAATACGCGCTTGCTCTGCTGCCTGATGCGCAGCTTGATAATTTGCAGAGCATTGATCTAGTTCGCCCTGCAACTCGCTTTGCATGAGTTTTTGTGCACGCAATTGCTTTTCAAGACTCTCCATCTCCTGCGCACGAGCCAACATACCGGCTTGCTCAGAGTCTGCAGCATAGAGTTGAACGCTAACGCGACTAACCAGGTGACCCTGTTGGGTTACAAAAGCACCGCCCGCTGGCAATTTCTCGCGACGATGCAAAGCATCCTCTAAGCTGCTAGAAATATAAATATTGTCCAACCACTCTTGTAACACAGAGGTGAGACGTGCTGCACCAGCACTTTGAACACGAGTAAGGAGTGGCGTGAAATCTGCTGGCACTACTGTATGCGCAGGAGTAATTTCTTCTGTCAGCAAAATTGCCAAGCGACTTGGTGGAGCATCATTAGCCAAAGCTAGTGTCTCTTGAACGCTCTTTGCAGTCACCGCAGCTAAACGCTCACGCAAGACAGACTCCAAAGCAGCTTCCCAGCCGCTCTCAACTTTGAGCTCTTGCCAGAGACGCTTGCTCTCTTTGAGTCCCTTGGTCTCTAGCCATGGACCAATCTTGCCTTGAGCTTGAACGCTCGCCTGTAAAGCTGTTAATGCGGTGAGCTTCGCTTCAGTTTGGGCGAGGTCTTGGTTCGCAGATTGAATCTTTTGTTGAGCGGCGTTTCGTGCCTCATCAGCAGCTGGAACACGTTGCTGTGTATCGGCTGCGCGCTGCTTAGCTTCATCCACTTTGCGCTGAGCCATAGCCTGACGATCAATCGCCATTTGTAAAGCCTGTGCATCCGGCCTACGCATACCATCTAATTCACTGGTAAGACGAGTCTCGCGCCCCTTTAGCTCATCTGATTGCGCAGACATCGCACGAATACGCTCACCCAAACTTGCTAAACGCTGCTCAATCGATGCCAAGCTATCACGTGCATGATTTAATTCACGAGCAGATGCTTGGTAAGTTTCTTCACGACTTGGCATTTGCTCTTGTAAGCCATTGAGATTAGCCGACAAGGATTGCTCTTTCTCTGCTGCTTCGCTAAGTTCATGTTCGGTAGTACGTTGCGCTTGCGCAGCATCAGTCTCTTGAACGGTCCAGCGCTGTAACTGGGCTTGCAAATCTTGAGTTTGCTGTTGCAAACGTTGACGTGCTTCTTGTACGTAATGAATCTGTGATTCAACCTGACTCACATCGGAGTTGGTTTGATATAAATCACCCTGCGCTTGAGAAACCTTATCTTGTAAAGAGTACTGTTGGGTACGCATAGTTTCTAATTCAGCTTCGGCATGACGCAGCTTTGCTGTCTGCTCTTCTAAGCTTACCTGGGTATCACGGATACCGTTAGCATGGCGCTCTTGCTCTTTTCCAGCCTCAGTTTGACGCACAAACCAAAGTAACTGTTGCTGTGAATTCATTTGCGTAGAGAGCTCAGCATGTCGCTCAGCAACCGTAGCTTGTTTCTCTAAGCGAGTTAACTGCTGATCAAGCTCACGCAAGATATCTTCAACACGTGTTAAGTTTTCTACAGTGTCTTCTAAACGTGATGCAGTTTCTTTGCGACGCTCTTTGTATTTAGAAACACCAGCCGCCTCTTCCAAGAAAACCCGCAATTCTTCTGGCTTTGCTTCTAAGATGCGATTGATAGTACCCTGTCCAATAATGGCGTAACCTCTTGGACCCATACCTGTTCCCAAGAAAATATCTTGGATATCTTTACGACGCACTACTTGATTGTTGACGTAATAACTTGAGTTACCGTCACGAGTCAAAACACGTTTAATACCTAATTCTGTAAAAGCACTCCATTGACCTTGAGCACGTCCTTCAGAATTATCAAAAATGAGTTCTACGCTGGCACGACCAGATGGCTTACGCAAACCAGAGCCGTTAAAAATAACGTCCTGCATCGATTCGCCACGTAACTCGCTGGCGCGGGATTCACCCAAAACCCAGCGGACAGCGTCAATAATGTTCGACTTTCCACAACCGTTAGGACCTACAACGCCAATTAATTGGCCAGGCATTTCAAAATGGGTTGGGTCAACGAAAGACTTAAAGCCGGAAAGTTTGATGGATTTCAGTTGCACGGCGTACTTTGTAGGGAAAAAAGAGGTTTAAACAAGGAGATAAATAATTAAAGCTAAAGTGGGAAGATGATAGCAAGCTTGGGGCTCCTTAGACGCGTTTTCTCCCCATCGATATAATGATAAATCTACCTCCTGGGACAAAATCCCTTAACAATCTGATAGTTAACTAAAAAGCATGAGCCAATCACCACAAAGCATCATTGAAGAAGCCTGGGAAAACCGCGCAAACCTCTCTCCAGATAGCGCCCCTGGCAACGTCCGCGGCGCTGTAAATGCCGTCTTAGAAGGCCTCAATAACGGCACTATTCGCGTTGCTGAACGCCGTAGCGTTGGTAAATGGGAGGTAAATCAGTGGGTTAAGAAGGCTGTTTTGCTTTCCTTCCGACTTGAGGACAACATTCCTATGGGCGCTGGCGGCTATACCCAGTTCTACGACAAGGTACCTAGCAAATTCCAGAACTACACCGCGGCCGATTTTGCTGCTGGTGGCTTCCGCGTAGTCCCCCCAGCCATGGCCCGTCGCGGCTCATTTATTGGCAAAAATGCGGTTTTAATGCCCTCTTACGTCAATATTGGCGCCTATGTTGGTGAAGGCACCATGGTTGATACCTGGGCAACAGTTGGTTCTTGTGCCCAAATCGGTAAAAATGTTCACCTTTCCGGTGGCGTAGGTATTGGCGGTGTTTTAGAACCCATCCAGGCTGGCCCAGTCATCATTGAAGATAACTGCTTCATTGGAGCTCGCTCCGAAGTGGTTGAAGGCGTGGTCATTGAAGAAAATGCTGTACTCTCGATGGGCGTGTATATCGGCCAAAGCACCAAGATTTATGACCGCGAGACTGGCGAAGTCCATTACGGACGAGTTCCAGCAGGCTCTGTAGTCGTACCTGGCTCACTGCCCTCTGCGTGCGGTAAATATAGCTTGTATGCTGCGGTTATCGTGAAGAAAGTGGATGCTCAAACTAGAGCAAAGACCGCTATTAACGAATTACTTCGCGACTAAATTTCGATGAGCGCCACCCTTGAGCTCACAAAAGCTCTCATTGCTTGCAATTCCGTTACCCCGGCTGATGGTGGTTGCCAAGAATTAATCGCGACACGCTTACAAGCTCTCGGCTTTCATACCGAGAGTGTTGTGAGTGGCCCTGATAACTTTCAAGTAACTAACTTGTGGGCAATTAAAAAAGGGAAAGCTGGTGACGAAGGCAAAGTACTAATGTTTGCTGGACATACAGACGTTGTGCCAACTGGGCCATTGGAAAAGTGGACTAGCAACCCATTCACCCCAACCATACGCAATGGCATGCTTTATGGTCGTGGTGCAGCGGATATGAAGACCTCCCTTGCTGGATTTGTTGTCGCTACTGAAGAGTTTGTTGCTGCCCACCCCGATCACCAAGGCTCCATTGCTTTTCTCATTACTAGCGATGAAGAAGGTCCCGCAAATGACGGCACCGTAATCATGTGTGAACGCTTGCGAAAGCATGGTCAACGTCTAGACTATTGTGTGATTGGTGAACCCACCTCGGTAGACCAACTCGGCGACATGATTAAGAATGGACGCCGTGGCTCCTTGTCAGGCAAGCTCAAAATGAAAGGTATCCAGGCGCACATCGCCTACCCTCATTTAGGCAAAAATCCGATTCATCTTTCTGCACCTGCAATTTCTGCGCTAGTAGAAACTGAATGGGACAAAGGGAATCAATATTTTCAACCGACCAGCTTTCAGATCTCCAATATTCATGCAGGCACCGGCGCAAATAACGTCATCCCTGGCGAGCTAACCATTGATTTCAACTTCCGCTTCTCAACCGAGAGCAAACCAGAGCAATTGCGTGAGCGTCTTGAAAAGATTCTCAAAGATGCTGGGCTTGATTTTGAAATTGAATGGGTATTAGGCGGCAGTCCATTCATTACAGGCGATGGCGCTTTAGCAGGAGCACTGCGCACAGCGATTAAATCTGAAACTCAGATTGATACAGAACTCTCTACTACTGGCGGCACCAGCGATGGTCGTTTTATTGCCAATATATGCAAAGAAGTGGTGGAGTTTGGCCCCCTAAATGCCACTAGCCATAAGATTGATGAGTGCGTCATCATTGATGATGTAGAGCCCCTCAAAAATATTTATCGCAAAACTCTTGAGCAACTCATTGCTTAATTGCGAATAGATTCTTTTCTAATACAACTAATCCATCATGGACCCTGAGCCTCAGCAATCTCTAACAGTTAATCAGTGCATCAATCAAATTGCACAAAAACTGGAGGCTACCAAATTACATTATGGACATGGCGCCATTGATTCACAGAGTGAAGCCTTGTGGCTTGTCAGCAAACAGATCGATTTAAGCCCAAGTGTTGCGCTAGATCATTTAGAAGATCTCATTACACAAGAGCAGCAGCAAAAAGCAATCGCTGTTGCTGATGCAAGAATCTCCACACGCAAACCACTCGCCTATATTTTGGGCGAGGCATGGCTTATGGGCGTACCTTTTTTCTGCAGCGATCAAAGTATTGTTCCTCGTTCATGGATTGCAGAACTCATTGTGGATGGCTCCCTAGAGCCTTGGCTACCAGCAGATGGCAAAGCGCTTGATTTATGTACTGGTAATGGCTCACTAGCAGTGCTACTCGCACTCTCTTGCCCTGATATTCATGTTAGCGCTTGCGATATCAGTATGCCCGCCTTATCTGTTGCTGCGCGTAATCTGGATCGGCATGGCTTGAGCTCTCAAGTAGAATTATTCGATGGCGACTTATGGAATGCACTACCTGAGCCTAATGAAAACAATCTTTTTGACTTGATCATTTGCAACCCGCCATACGTTAACTCGAACTCAATGAGTGCACTTCCCATTGAATATCATGCTGAGCCAGCTCTAGCATTAGCGGGTGGAGATGATGGGATGGACTTAATCAGAAGAATTATTGCGCATGCGCCTGATTACTTATCTGAGCGTGGTGCCATTCTGATTGAGATTGGCAATGAATATGAAAACTTCAAAAAAGCCTTCCCGCAAATTCCAGTCATTTGGATGGAAGTATCTGCTGGTGAAGAGCAAGTCTTATTAATTCAGGCAGAAGACCTGCGCTAACCAGTCATCAACTTAATTCTGCTGCTGCAGCAATTGCCTGATCAATTCGCTCCACTGGAATAACTTTCAAACCAGGAATCTTCGTCTTAGGCATATTGGCCTTCGGAATAATGGCGACTGTGAAGCCCAACTTAGCAGCCTCTTTCAATCGTTCTTGACCACGCGGACATGGACGAATCTCTCCAGCCAAGCCAACCTCACCAAATACGATGAGCTCTTTAGGTAAAGCGCGATTTCGAATCGACGACTGGATTGCCAACAGCACTGCTAAGTCAGCTGCAGGCTCTGAGATTTTGACCCCACCGACTGCATTTAAGAACACATCTTGATCAAAGCAAGCAATACCAGCATGACGATGCAATACCGCTAAGAGCATTGCCAAGCGAGCTTGCTCTAAACCAACGGCCAAACGCCTAGGATTAGGAACATGTGCGGTATCTACTAGCGCCTGAATTTCTACCAACAATGGCCGACTACCCTCTTGGGTCACCAATACACACGCCCCCGGAACCATCTGCTCGTGCTGCGATAGGAAAATGGCGGAAGGATTCGTAACACCGCGCAGACCTTTTTCAGTCATCGCAAATACGCCCAGCTCATTCACAGCACCAAAACGATTTTTAATTGAGCGTACCAGGCGGAATGAAGAATGTGTATCACCCTCAAAGTACAAAACGGTATCGACAATATGCTCAAGTACACGAGGGCCGGCTAAGTGGCCATCTTTAGTAACATGGCCCACCATCAAGATACAAATACCACTTGATTTAGCGGCCCTAGTTAATTGCGCGGCACACTCCCGAACCTGCGCCACAGATCCTGGTGCAGAACTCAATACCTCAGAGTACAAAGTTTGAATCGAGTCCACTACCAATACTTGTGGCTTAACAGTATCCATAATCGAAATCAGTTTCTCCAACTGAATTTCTGCTAAGACCTCTAACTGGGGGGCATCTAATGCAATGCGTTTTGCACGTAAGGCAATTTGCGCGGCCGACTCTTCGCCACTGCTATAGAGCACATTCATACCAGCAGCACTCATCTCGGCAAGAGCTTGTAAAAGTAATGTGGATTTACCAATACCGGGATCACCACCTAAAAGCACCACACCGCCTGGAACTAAGCCACCACCTAAGACGCGGTCAAACTCTTCTACGCCTGTGCTAAATCTTGGCAAGTCTTCTGCAGCAATTGCAGAAAGTTTTTGCCGCGGCAAGGATTGTGCCAAACCCTGAAAACGAGAGTTCGAGGTTGTCTCTGGCAAGCCCTCCTCCATCGTGTTCCATGCCTGACAAGATGGACATTGTCCTTGCCACTTTGCAGAGGTACCACCACAAGATTGGCAGATATAAACCGTTTTGACTTTAGCCAAGAGTTGCCTAGTAATGAAGTTAAATGAATATATAGTGAATCATTAATCGAGCTGCGTACCCGCTTTATTTTCTTGTGCGCGCTTAGGCGCATCCTTACGGCGCTGCTCTAGATCAGCCGCTCTTGCAGCAGCAGCTTTTTGCTTTTCTTCAAATTCACGCTGATTATCTACACGCTCAGCAGCCTTCACTGGCGCAGCACGCTCAGCAGCGCGTTTGATATCTTCTTGATCTTTTAAGCTCTTACGTAATTTACGTTGCTCATCATGCAATGTGATCTCTTGCTCGGTAATTGGGTCTATTTCTTTGCGATATTGGGTTCTAGCACTACTAATACAGTAGTTGACCCAATACTTTTGATAGCATTCAGCTTGAGCCTTACCCCAACGATACTTTGCCCACTCACGCTGCAGTTCAAGCTCCTGCTCAATCTTATTTAATTGTTCGAGTCTAGCCTCTTCAGTGGGAGTTGCCAAGACAGAACTAGCAATAGAATAAGCTAGCAAAAAAATTCCGAGGAATAA
Source organism: uncultured beta proteobacterium (assembly GCA_903995005.1). GTDB lineage: Bacteria > Pseudomonadota > Gammaproteobacteria > Burkholderiales > Burkholderiaceae > Polynucleobacter. Next base: position 7,592 of record CAJEZV010000010.1, on the reverse strand, counting down.
TTTTGAGCACATAAAAAGAGCTCTCAAATTTCCACCTTTGCGCCTAATTCCACAATTCGATTAGCAGGTATCTTGAAAAAGTCAGACTGACGTCCAGCATTTTGATACATCCAGCAGAACAAACGCTCACGCCAGAGTGCCATGCCAGGTATAGCCGAAGGAATAATGCTATCGCGCGACAAGAAGAAGGAGGTGTTCATTATGTCGAACTTCATATTGAAGTTAGTCTCAATCAAGCTAATAATTGTTCCCATATCGGGAGTCTCTTTGAATCCATAGATAGCCCTAACAACAAAGATATTGCCGCCTAAATCTTTGAGAGTAATACGATCCTGATCATTGACATAAGGCACATCCCAAATACTCACCTTCAAGAAAAAGACTCTTTCATGAAGCACGTGGTTATGCTTCAGGTTATGTAAAAAAGATACCGGCAAATAATCTACGTGTGCAGTCAAAAATATAGCCGTACCCTCAACTCGATGAGGCGGGTGCGCAAGCAAGGCACCGATAAAGCTACTCAATTCAATGCCGTCTTCCATTGCACGCTTGCGCAAAATTTGACGGCCGCGGTACCAGGTAATTAAACAAGTAAAGCAAAGTAAGCCGAGAGCTAATGGGTACCAGCCACCGTCTTTAATCTTAATCAGATTCGCTGTCCAAAAAGCAACATCGACGAGGAAAAAGGCAGCCGTAATCAATGCCACCAATACAACATTCATCTTCCACTCGCGGAACATTACTACCGCTAGCAAAATAGTGGTGATGAGCATTGTTGATGTTACGGAAATACCATATGCAGCTGCCAAGTTAACAGACTCTCGAAACTCAATAATGGTGACAACTACCATAAACAATAAAGCCCAATTCACAATCGGAATATAAATTTGGCCCTGCTCAGAATCTGAGGTGTGCAAGATATTCATGCGCGGCATAAAGCCCAACAAAATTGCTTGGCTTACCAATGAATATGCTCCAGAAATGACGGCCTGAGATGCAATCACAGTGGCAGCAGTCGCTAAGCCTACCGTTGGCCACAAGGCCCATTCTGGGACCATTAAATAAAAGGGGTTCTTAATTGCCTCGGGATCTGAGAGCACCAAAGCTCCCTGACCAAGATAGTTAATTAGAAGACTTGGTAGAACAATAAACAGCCACGCATATCTCACTGGAGTGGGCCCGAAATGCCCCATATCAAGATAGAGCGCTTCGACACCGGTCACCACAAGAACAACCGCACCCATCACAATGTAGGCAGTAGTTGGATGCAGTCTGATGAAATCGATTGCGTACAAAGGATTAAAGGCAGCAATAATCTCAGGGGCATCGCCAATATTCCAGATACCCAATGCAGCAAGTGCGAGGAACCAGGCAAGCGTAATGGGTCCAAATAATTTTCCGACTGCAGCAGTGCCATATTTCTGAATGAGAAATAAAGCCACCAAAATAATGAGTGAAATTGGAATAATGAATTTATGTAAACCTGGGGCAGCAATCTCAATACCCTCAACCGCTGACAGGACAGAAATAGCTGGGGTAATAACCGACTCGCCTAAGAGCATGCAAGCACCTAGCATGCCCATGATCATAAAAAAGAAGTAGTTCTTTGATTTACTGTCAAAAGAGCGTAAAGCTAAGGCCATCAAAGACAGAACACCGCCTTCACCTTTATTGTCTGCACGCATCACAAACAAAACATACTTCACAGTCACAACCAAAATAAGAGCCCAAATCATCATTGAGATGACGCCAAATAAAGCTTCTGGGGTATATGCAATACCATGATTGGCATCGAAACATTCTTTTAAGGCATAAAGCGGGCTAGTTCCGATGTCGCCGAAAACTACGCCAATCGCTGCGAGCATCATTACACCAAGACTTTTTTTATGCTCACCACCAGGACCACTAACTTCTACCGGATTCAGAAGCGTTGAACTGGAAAACTCTGGATTACTAATTGACATCTCATAACCTTAAGGTATGTTGCGTGGCAATATGTTACTCCTTATAGGGGGCCAATAAAGCAGGAACAAAACCCTTAAAAACCGCGTTTTTATATTCCTTTTGAAGGAAAACCTCGACAGAGACCCCTAAAAAATGGTAGAATTTCAGCTTCAGACGCGGGGTGGAGCAGTCTGGCAGCTCGTCGGGCTCATAACCCGAAGGTCGTAGGTTCAAATCCTGCCCCCGCAACCAAGAATTACGTACTAAGCCCTTAATTTTTAAGGGCTTTTTGCTTTTCTGGGGTCCAATAAAAAGACAAAAACCATCAAAGTAAATAGTTTGATGGTTTTAAATACCCCTATTTCATCGCAACAGCCTAGGTGCCTCATAGCGCTGTTTACTCATAAAGACCTTAAAACGATTTTTTATAAGCCTAATTGCGCAGAAATCTCTTCTTTATATTTTTCTTTGCTTATCTGATGGCTGTAATGAGTCAACCTAATTAGCCTGGAATACTCATCGCCCCTAAGGTGATTAGCAAGCATGTTGTAAGCATCAACCCCAAAAGCCAATATCAAAGGTTTGATGGCCTCCAGATCTTTCAGCTCCTCCCGAAAGAAGGAGATGTTTTGCTCTATTAAATGAGGATTACTTTTTAAATGCTTCTTAACATCCCCAGAATCTACCATCTCTAGGTTCTTAATGACATCAGTCATGTATGCCCCATAAAACTCTGTACCTCTAAAAGCGTAGCGAATCTTAAAATCATTTGCTCTAGGACTTAGGTCATGAAAATTCTTGAATGGTTCGGTTGGAATTAGCGGGCGAGAAAAATTAAGCCCAACCATAATGACATTATTTTTCAGAGTAGAGAGTAATGAAGGATTCTTCTCCAGATCAAAAATATTGAGATGACCCATATTTGACTTAGGCTTTAAACCAGGATCCTCCCAAATAGCCCAACTGCCAACATCTCCATAGTTGAGCGATATTCTGTCAAAGATTTCTAGTGTAATCATCACAATAGTTTAGCTCGGCGCCATACAAAGTTTGAAACAGTTAAATGAGCCTTCTATAACCAAGCAGAGATTAATGCCGCGCAATCTCACTATATAAGACATGGAACTAATCTAAAAAGAAATCTTCATCAATTTTGTTAACTTTGAAAGTATGAGCCACCCTAGTTCCAACCTCGTGCTCAATCATTAGCTCAACAAGACGCTTGCCGTCAATTGGAACAATTCTTGTTTGAATAGTCTTTAAATATTCTAATGCCGGTTTTGAGAAATAAGAGGTGGTAACAAACACGCCTTTAGTAGATTGATGTCCAGCCAAGGATCCGACGAAAGCTTGAAGGTCTGGTCGACTTATTTGATTTTGCTGTTCGTAGCGCTTTGCTTGTATATAAACCACATCCAAGCCGAGCTTGTCCTGATGAATGACTCCGTCGATTCCGCCATCACCACTTTTTCCAATCGCCTTAGCAAGAGTGCCTTCGCTACCGTAGCCCATCTTCGATAAAAGCATAACTACTAATCGCTCAAAAAATGCTGGGGTTTGATCGAGTATCCTCTCAAGCAATTCCCGCTGTAAATCATCGTTTAATTCACTACTTGCGAGCTCAAGTCTCTCTATAGGGGTCAACTCAGACAATACGGCAGAGACAGGCTCTAATTCAGGAGCGCCTTCAACAACACTTTGCTTCCTAAACTCCTTAAATTCTGGAAACTGAGCTAGATCGTTGTTATTGAAAGGCCCTGGGTGAGTTTTCAGAAACTCAGCACCACTATCAGTTATTACATATTGACCTCGAGAAGGCTTGTCTAATAAATGAGCTCTTCTAAGGTAGTGAATAGCCCAGCGAACTCGGTTTCTAATAATCGCTTCACCACTTGGATATCTCTCAGATAAATCCTCTTCCGATAAAGATAGGTCTTTGGCAACTAAAGCCAAATATTCATCAGCAGATTTTTCGATCTGACCATGCTTAAGCAGAAGGTGATAAAGATCTTGATAAGTTGGCTTTGACATTCTTACTCCAAATAACAAATTAGTTACATTATTAAAACATTGAATTAAAGGTTGTCATGGAGATAACCTGGCAAAAAGTACAACCCTAGACTCATAAATTACATGAATCTATTTTTTTGAATTGTGTTGATTTAATGCCTTAATAATTTGCTGCCCCAAAGCTTTAGCTAGGTTCACAGGAACAGCATTACCTATCTGCTTATATTGGGAGGTAACAGACCCTGAAAACTCCCAATCATCTGGAAAGGTCTGGATTCTGGCGTACTCTCTTACTGTGAATGGCCTAGTCTCATCGGGATGACATCTTTCGGTCTGCTTTTGAGCAGGCGCGCATGTCAGCGTCAAAGATGGCTCATCCCAGCTCATTCTTCTTGCCATCCCTGTTTTCCCGCCACCTAAATAAAAAGACTGTTTCATATAGCTCTTTTGAATTGGCAATGGCAGGTCTCTCCAATAGCCTCCCGGAGGTACTAACTTCATTACATCAGCTTTATCTTTTGGATATTTTTGCCCCTCAGACTTGGGCACATCTTTATCAAAGAGTACGCCCTTTTTGAGCGCATCTTTAATAGTCAGAATCTTCTTATTGGGAGCGGGAAATTCAAAATCTATCTTTAAGTCTTTTCGGATAGCAACAATAAGCAAGCGCTCTCGTTTTTGGGGGACGTTGTAAAAGATTGCCTTGAGCACCTGAGGAGGCACAACCTTGTATCCAAGCTCCTCTAAGATAGAGATCATGCCAGCTAAAGTTTGACCTTTTTCATGGGTTAACAAACCGCGAACATTTTCGCCAACGGCAATTGAGGGCTTAATCTCTTTTACCGCCCGAGCAAATTCATAAAATAAAGTTCCGCGAGCATCCTCAAATCCCAACTTCTTTCCAGCATAACTAAAAGCCTGGCAGGGAAAACCTCCGGTTAAAACGTCAATTTGACCTTTAAATTTTTTGAAGTCTAGTTTTGAAACATCCCCCTCAACTACATTCCATTTCGGACGATTGGTGCGCAATGTTTGACACGCATTCTTGTCAATTTCATTAAGAAGAACACAATCCAGGCCTGACTCTTCAAGACCCAGAGCCAATCCACCTGCTCCGGCAAACAGTTCAATCGTTTTATATTTTTTATTGGGCTTTACTTTTTTCTCGGATGGCTTACCATCGAATAAGAATCCAAGCTGCTCAAATTTTTTCAAATCGCTAACCTTGTACATTCGGTAATCGTTTATAGGATGCCTCACAGACACTAATTTTCCACTTGTATCCCACCTACGTAAAGTTTCCTTAGATACAGACAACATGTCAGCAACTTCCGAAAGAGTAAGTAATTTTTTATTCATAGCAAACATTATACAACCTTAGTCATGGTTATTTATTTTAAAAGTGATACATTACTTATATGAGTAACTCAAACACCACACTAGAAAATCAAGAAGTTCTTATCCGTGCCAAGGATTGGTTTAAGGAAAAAATCATTAGGGGGCATATTGCTCGAACTAAGGAATTAGTAGACCCTAATAAATTCCAAATAAACCCCTTCCTTGCTCCATATCTTTCAGCCTTCCTGACTGGCGATGTAACAGGTCAGGGAATAGCCAGATCATTGGTTTACGCTAGGATTCTTGGCACCTCGATATCCACCTCTTTTGGTCAGAATCTTCAAAGCTTTATTTCTGATGTTTTAGTAAATGCTTTCGGGAGCATTGTGTCTGGTATTGATATCAAATTTACAGACAAGATTGATGGCCGCGAAAAATATGCTCAACTGAAGCTAGGTCCAAATACTATTAACGCGGATGATGTAACTACTATTCATCACCATTTCCGAGACATTAGAAATTTAGCAAAAACAAATCGGGTTCAACTACTTACTACAGACCTCATTATCGGCGTGATGTATGGAAATGAAGATGATCTCAGCGGTCACTACAAGCAACTGCGTGATGAACATAACTATCCAATTTTTGTAGGTAATGATTTCTGGCATAGACTTACAGGCGATAAGGATTTTTTCAGCAAACTAATTCAAGCAATTTCTGAAACTCTCAGCGAAGTGAATAGTTCTGAAATTATTGAATCAGTAATAGCAAAGCTAGCAGACACTCCTGAAATTCAAGCACTCTCCTCACTAGCAAATAAATGACAGTTTCTAAATTAGTGTAGCCACTGTTGTATGGGTCATCTGAACTCCATGGACATAACTGACCCACGCAGAAATTCTTCGCAAGCTCATTCCCCTCCTTTTCATATCCCTCATTTCTACAATGATTTTCTGCTGGTTAGGATCCTTTTCTAATCTATCCTCAATCACCCGATAACCAAATCGAGTAAAGCCTCCAAGGAACTTCCCTTCAGATTTTTGAACCTGTTTAACCTCACGTATACGAGTTGCTATACGCTCTCGCTCGAAAGTAGCAAAGGCTGAGAGGATGGTAAAGATTACCGAGCCTATGCCGTCGTTTGTGACGTCGCCACCAAGATCTATGAAGTGGACTGAAATACCCCTAAGCTTTAGCTCATGGAGCGTATTAAGAGCGTTTCGCGTATTCCTGAACGCTCTATCTAATTTTGAAAATATAAGAACATCGCCAGAACTCAGAACCTCAAAAAGCTTTCCACCTTCAGGGCGCTTTTCAAACTCTAGATTTCCACTCACCCCGCGCTCGGTAATAAAGTTCTCCGGTGGAATATCGTAATCCTTGAGTGAAGCGTAGGAGCCGATCTGCTTTAATTGTGTTTCGAGGCTATCGCCCTCGTTTGCTTGCTGAAGAGTGCTGACTCTTACATAGCCATAAATCGCCATAAATCCTCCTAAGTACATGATTTATATAACTATTTTACTTTTATTGTGAATTAAAGTAAAGCTAAATCAAGTACTTAGGCCTGATTTTGTAAAGTTCGTTTTTAGGCGAAATTTACTGCCGTAAGGCTCGCTGTAGCAAACCTTACAAACGATGTCAGAGTAATTCAATGTATTAAGGATTCCTCTACTTTTTTAAACACCTCAAGATCACTAATTAAATACTTTTTAGAAGTTGTGGCTGCCAGTAAATATTCATCAAACTTTGTAACGCCAACTTCAGAGGCACTTTTATTGCTTACATAAGCAAGGCTGTATATAAGATTGTCGGCATCTTCAGAGTGAACCATGTATGTTTCACCATCCTTGTGGTCAACTATTCTCAGGCCCCTAACAAATTCAGACTTTTCATCATCAACCCAATTAAGATCTAGCCGATCCACATCAAATCTTTGGCTTCTAAAAATATTATTTACGCTAAATCGAGTGCCAGCAAAGTAGGTATAGTCACGCATATTTTCTCCTCTAAGTATCACCTCATCTAAGACTCGATAGTAATGGCCTAAAAGCTCATAGAATGAGCCACTCTAAAAAGGAGATCAAGAAGTAGCTTCCAAGATCTCTTGATCCAGCAGAACTCTCGGCATGAGACTTTTATTGAGAGCCTCCACCAATTCACCTCTCTCCATAAGCTTAATGCTTAAGGTAATTGATTGATCTCTAGCAGTTTGATTAAAGTATTTATTTGTAATAGCAAGTTTTTGAAAACGTACTGATGGATATCTCGCTTGATATGCTGGACTTCCTGCTGAAATTTCT
>CAJEZV010000009.1:17080-44139 GCA_903995005.1 uncultured beta proteobacterium | reverse complement strand
CAGCAATTTATCCCCAACAAAAACTTCTGTTTCGAGCAGACCCTCGATCGTAAAGTTCTCGCCAATGGCGCCATGCTGAAGTGTGACCTGCCTTTTAGTTTCGCGAGTCAGTAGCTCGTTCCAAAAATCATAGTGTTCTGCTGGATACATATAGATCGCTTTTTCAAGGCCGCCATGCACATTTAAGTCTGCTTGCTCGTCACCCCGCACCCCAAGAGCGGTAATTTCAACCGGGCTTGGGTTTTGTACATTGCTCACACTCTTTTTGTGAATTGCAGAAGCAACAGATTTGTAATCGGGATGGTGATTGCCAAATAAAGGCAACACCTTGCCGGTAGAGATTGATAGAAGTCTCATGAATAAAAACTCATCTAGTAGCGACAGCGCGCATCGCTTTTGTATTTTGTGAAATAAACGATTAAGTCTGCTTCTGATTTGTATTGGGTGTAGTAGATCACTGCACGGGCATCGCTTTTATATTTCGTATAAAACCACACCCCTGGTTCGCTATCGTTGGAATACTGAGTGTCATAAACAATGCAATTGGCTTCAGACTGATATTTTGTTACAAACACCTTAGCATTGGCTTCGGATGGGTAATTGGTGATGAAGATTTGGGCTGCAGATACGCTGAGAGGTATGAAATTGCTCAAAATGATCAAAATCAGGAGTTTTTGGAGCGCTTTTCTCATGACCCTATATTACGGTTTCTGGGCTAAGCCGTTACAGAATGGGGCGGATTTGCTACAATCACTGCTTCGGCGAATTAGCTCAGCTGGTTAGAGCGACGGAATCATAATCCGCAGGTCCGGGGTTCAAATCCCTGATTCGCCACCAAATTTAAAGGCCATTGCCCACCGGCAGTGGCCTTTTTTCTTAAGCTGGCTAGAATCGTCAAATGGCTAAATTTTGGAACTTCGTCTTTTTTCAAATAGGCTGGTTTGCTTGTATTTTGGGCGCCGCTTATCAGCATGAGCTCTGGGCAGTAATCGGAACCCTAGTCTATATTGCTATTTATATTTGGCGCTCCCGGACACCAAAGCTAGAACTTGGATTGCTGCTAAAGATCCTATCTTTTGGGATCCTGACCGACAGCCTTTTGATGTATTTAGGGTTTCTCGACTTTAAGGGCACGTGGCCCTCTCCTTATCTATCACCAGCATGGATGTGGGCTCTCTGGCTTTTAGTGGCGAGCACTCTCAATAGTTCCCTATCTTGGTTAAATGGCAAGCCCATAATAGGGATAGTTTTGGGGGCAATTAGCGGCCCCCTGTCTTATGAGGCCGGCATTCGAATGGGGGCGGCAAACTGGGGTTCTGGGTCCCATATCCTTGGTTTGGCGCTTATTAGTGTGGTCTGGGCGGTAGCAATGCCCCTCTTTTTCTATTGGCTTAGACCTATAGTCAAGGCTACCCTAGTAAAAAATCCGTAAATTCCTTTAAAAAGTTGCTTGCAAATAGTACTGTTTTTATATACAGTAACTTCTAAGTTGTGAAACAGTAGAAAAAACTTCGGGAAAAAGCCCAATACAAAGCGAAAAGGAATCAAAAATGGCCTTGGATGACAAAAGAAAATCAGCCTCCTCAGAATTTGAGGGAATGAGCGGAGACAAACAAAAAGCACTAACAGCAGCCTTGGCGCAAATTGAGAAACAATTTGGCAAGGGCTCGATCATGAGATTGGGCGACGCTGAAATCAGTCAAGATATTCAGGTGGTATCAAGCGGCTCACTCGGTCTTGATATTGCTCTTGGAGTTGGCGGCCTTGCACGTGGTCGCGTGATTGAGATTTACGGACCAGAATCTTCCGGCAAAACAACATTAACTTTGCATGCGATTGCAGAAATGCAAAAGCTTGGTGGTACTTGTGCGTTCATCGATGCTGAGCATGCATTGGATGTTCAGTACGCATCACGCCTTGGTGTTGATGTAAATAATTTATTAATCTCTCAGCCAGATACAGGTGAGCAGGCTTTAGAAATTGCTGATGCACTAGTGCGCTCAGGCTCAATTGATTTAATTGTGATTGACTCAGTAGCAGCTTTAGTTCCTAAGGCTGAGATTGAAGGCGATATGGGCGATTCATTGCCAGGCTTGCAAGCTCGCCTCATGAGTCAAGCTCTACGTAAGTTGACCGGCGCAATCAAGCGTACCAATACAACCGTGATTTTCATTAACCAAATTCGAATGAAGATTGGTGTGATGTTCGGTTCTCCTGAAACCACCACTGGTGGTAATGCATTGAAGTTCTATGCTTCTATGCGCTTAGATATTCGCCGTATCGGTAGTATTAAAAAGGGTGACGAAGTTGTTGGTAATGAAACCCGCGTGAAGGTGGTAAAGAACAAGGTTTCACCGCCATTCCGTGAAGCAATTTTTGACATCATGTATGGTGCTGGCATTTCAAGAGAAGGCGAAATTATTGATATGGGTGTTGAAGCTGACCTCGTTGAAAAATCAGGTTCTTGGTATAGTTACAACGGCGATCGTATTGGTCAAGGTAAAGATAATGTGCGCGACTTCTTAAAAGAGAATCCAGCAATCGCTAAAGATATCGAAGCCAAGATTCGTGAGAAGTTAGGAGTCAAATCCGGTTCAGCAGTAGTAACTGATGTGCTGAGCGAAGAAGAGGAAGTCGAATAGTTCGATGTCTGAGCTAGATAGTAAAAGTAAAGAAAGAACTAAACAAAGCCCGAGTCTCAAAGCTCGGGCTTTGCGTCTTTTATCGCTCCGAGAATATAGTCGCAAAGGTTTAGCTGCAAAACTTGCAGAGTCAGAAGCAAGGTGGGCAAAGCTAGGTGCAGATCAAGCTCAAGAGGCATCAGACGCTAGGCGCTTAAGTATTGAGGAAGTTTTGGATGATTTTGAGGCTAGGGGCTGGCTCTCGGACGAGCGTTTTGCTGAGGCATTAGTGCGCAGGCGCAGTGAACGTTATGGGATGCGAAAAATTCAGGGCGAACTTGAGAGGGCCGGAGTGGATTCAAAGCAATCCGCCAAACTTCTGGCAGGGCTTAAGGAAACGGAATATCAGCGCGCTTATGAGCTCTGGACTCGAAAATATGGGGTAGCAGCCTCGGATCAGAAGGAGCGCGCCAGGCAATACCGCTTCTTGGCCTCCAAGGGTTTTAGTTCTGAAGTCGTAGCAAAGGTGATTGGCGGCCAGCAACCCGATTAGGGCAATTACGGATCGGAAATAGACAATTGCCGCGTTGCAGCATGATAGACTAACGGGGTCGGTCAAGCCGTTCGCATTTATTCAAATTTAGCTAATTTAGCTATATCTCGAGTAAGTATGGGATGAAGGCAACATCGGTTTAACTAATCCTCATTGCTTGCTAAAAAAGATACCGTTTCGGAGTAATTATGAAAATTCACGAGTACCAAGGCAAAGAACTACTTCGCCAATTTAATGTGCCTGTTCCAAACGGCATCCCTGCGTTTAGCGTTGATGAGGCAGTGAAAGCAGCTGAAAAACTAGGCGGCCCAGTATGGGTTGTTAAGGCACAAATTCATGCAGGTGGACGCGGCAAAGGTGGCGGCGTGAAGTTGGCGAGAAGCATGGACGATGTGAAGAAATACGCTTCTGAAATTTTGGGTATGCAGCTCAAGACTCACCAAACAGGACCAGAAGGTCAAAAAGTAAATCGCCTCTTAATTGAAGATGGCGCTGATATCAAAAAAGAGTATTACTTCAGCATCGTTACAGACCGTGGCACACAAAAGAATGTGATCATGGCTTCTAGCGAAGGTGGTATGGATATTGAAGAGGTTGCTGAATCTCATCCAGAAAAAATTATCAAAGTATTTGTTGATCCATTAATTAGTTTGACAGATGCTGATTGCGACATCATTGCAAAAGGTATTGGCGTACCTGAAGCCTCTATTCCAATGGCGCGTGACGTATTTAAGAACTTGTATAAAACGTATTGGGATACCGATGCTTCATTGGTAGAGATTAACCCATTGATTCTTGAAGGCAATGGCAAGATCAAGGCTTTGGATGCGAAGTTCAACTTTGATCCAAACGCATTGTTCCGTCATCCAGAGATCGTTGCTTACCGTGATATCGATGAAGAAGATGCTGCTGAGATTGAGGCTTCTAAGTTTGACCTTGCTTATATCTCTTTAGACGGCAACATTGGTTGTTTAGTCAATGGTGCTGGTTTGGCTATGGCAACCATGGATACCATCAAGCTATTCGGTGGTGAGCCAGCAAACTTCTTGGACGTTGGCGGTGGTGCTACAGCAGAAAAAGTCACTGAAGCATTCAAGATCACGCTCAAGAACAAGAGCGTTGAAGCAATTTTAGTGAACATCTTCGGCGGCATTATGCGTTGTGACGTGATCGCTGATGGCGTGGTTACAGCATGTAAAGCAGTAAACCTCACGGTACCTTTGGTTGTGCGCATGAAGGGCACGAATGAGGATTTAGGTAAGAAGATTCTTGCCGACTCTGGTTTGCCAATCATCAGCGCCGATTCAATGGCTGAAGCTGCTACCAAGGTAGTTGCTGCTGTTGCCAAAAACAAATAATCCAGGAATTCCAATATGTCTATTTTGATCAATAAAAACACCAAAGTCATTACACAAGGCATTACTGGTAAGACGGGTCAGTTCCATACTGAAAAGTGTCAAGAATACGCAAACGGCAAAAATTGTTTTGTTGCTGGTGTCAATCCTAAAAAAGCTGGTGAGTCCATTTTCAACATTCCAATTTATGCGACTGTTAAAGAGGCTGCTGCCCAAACTGGCGCCACGACTTCTGTAATTTATGTTCCACCTCCAGGTGCTGCTGCAGCGATCTGGGAGGCAGTTGAAGCTGACCTCGATTTTGTGATTTGTATCACTGAGGGCATCCCAGTGCGCGACATGCTTGAAGTGCGCAATAAGATGCATGCCAAGGAAGCTGCTGGCGGCAAGAAAACCTTATTACTTGGCCCTAACTGCCCAGGAATTATTACTCCTGATGAAATTAAGATCGGTATCATGCCTGGCCATATTCATAAGAAGGGCCGTATTGGTGTTGTAAGTCGTTCCGGTACCTTGACCTACGAAGCAGTTGGTCAGTTAACAGCGATTGGCTTAGGCCAATCTACTGCGGTTGGTATTGGTGGCGATCCAATTAATGGCTTGAAGCACATCGATATCATGAGAATGTTCAACGAAGATCCAGAAACAGATGCCGTCATCATGATTGGTGAAATCGGCGGGCCAGATGAGGCTGAAGCCGCTCGCTGGTGCAAGGACAATATGAAAAAGCCAGTAGTTGGCTTTATTGCTGGTGTTACAGCACCCCCTGGAAAGCGTATGGGCCATGCCGGTGCATTGATTTCTGGTGGAGCGGATACCGCTGATGCCAAACTTGCCGTTATGGAAGAATGTGGCTTCAAGGTAACAAAGAACCCATCAGAAATGGCTGCTTTATTGAAAGCCATGTTGTAATAGCGACAAATCAAAAGATACTGCTATCGCGATTGTGTTTAGCAGTATCTTTTTTGTAGTAATTTGTACTTTAAAAAAAGTAGTTAAAACATAAAAAACGTAGGGAGACAAAATGGATTTTTCAGCTTTTTCTGATGCCACCTTCTGGGCGGCACTTCTATCAATCATCGTAGCCAATATCTTGTTATCGGGCGATAACGCAGTTGTGATTGCATTAGCATCACGCAACCTGCCGCCTGAGCAGCAAAAGAAGGCCATTTTCTGGGGTAGCGCTGCTGCAATTATTTTGCGCGTAGTGCTGACCATTACTGCGGTTGCCTTGCTCACATTGCCATATCTCAAAATTGTTGGCGGCTTGTTGCTTCTCTATATCGGTATTCAGTTGTTATCTGATAGCGGTGGTGAAGAGCATATGGAAGCTAAAACCAGCATCTGGGCAGCGATTCGTACGATCTTGATTGCCGACTTAGTGATGAGTTTAGACAATGTCTTGGCTGTGGCTGCTGCGGCACAAAAAGGTCCAGAAGAAACTCGTCTCTTGCTCTTGATTATCGGCTTAGCAATGTCTATTCCATTAATCATTTTTGGTAGTGCAATGCTATTGAAAGTGATGGAGCGTTTCCCAATCATCATTACTTTAGGCGCAGGCTTACTGGGCTTACTGGCAGGCGGTATGTTGGTCGATGATCCGGCAATTAAAGACAGCATTCAAGAGGCATTAGGCGATGCCAAGCTTGCTTTTGAGGTTATTGGTGTAGCCATTGTTATTTTGGTAGGCACGTATATGAAAAAACGAAATACTGGAAAAGAAGCGCATTAATTAGATTTCAAAAGAATCAGAAAAGCCGGCCTCTAAAGCCGGCTTTTTTAACGTCCAGATTTCTTGTGCAGAACAGGTATAGACTGGATGATGAGGCATTTCACCTCAGGAGCCAGAAGATATGCAAAGTAGAAATCAGGAGTCAGGATTTACATTAATCGAAGTGATGGTGGTGGTTGCCATCATAGGCATCTTAGTGGCTGTAGCAGCTTCTCAATACCAAGATTACATAGCCCGCAGTCGTATTGTTGAGGGCATGAATTTATCTTCAAGTGCAAAACTTGCTGTGACTGAAGCATTTGCAAGTCGTGGCACTGTAGCAATGGATGAGGCCACAAGCGGATCATTTACTTTTGGACCAACCCGCAGTGTCAAGTTAATTGAGATTACGCCATCTGGTGCAATCGCGATTGACTATCAAGTAAGTGTTGCGCCAGAGGGTAAGAACACACTGCACCTTATTCCAACAAATAATCCAGATGTAAACGTGCCAAAGCCGATTGATCTCTCAAAACCAGAGGGTGCAACTTGGGCGGGCGGTTGGTCTTGTAGATCGACTGAAACAAACCTACTCCCCCAGCTCCTACCATCTGAGTGCAGAATTAATAAGTAAGGATTTGACAAGAAGCTAGCGCAATTAATTGGCCACTCTAAGGTGGCCAATTTTATAGAGCCCTCCACTCTCCACTCTTGCCACCACTCTTCTCCAGCAGTTTGATATCACTCATCACCATACCTCGATCTACTGCTTTGCACATATCGTAGATTGTGAGGAGGGCAACTTGGACTGCAGTGAGGGCTTCCATTTCAACGCCAGTAGGGCCGGTAGTTTCGGCTTTTACTTGGCAAGTAATGCTGTTGTCATTTGCGTTAGTTTGAAACTCGAGACTAACGTGGGTTAGCGCAAGGGGATGGCAGAGCGGAATAAGATCCGAGGTCTTCTTTGATGCCTGAATGCCAGCTATTCTGGCGATGCCCAGTACATCCCCCTTTTTGTGACTTCCGGCTTCTACCATCTTGAAGGTCTCGGGAAGCATGCTGATATTGCCTGTGGCAATGGCGATTCTGTGGGTAGAAGCTTTATCACCCACATTTACCATATGGGCTTGGCCACTTTCATCAAAATGAGTTAGTTTGTTCATGGGATAAGTTTTACCATATAGGCATGCGGGATATAAAGTTCCTTAGAAAAACCTCATTTTGGCAGCGCCTTTTAGCTATTCAATTGGTGCTAGCTTTGTCATGCTCGGGCGTTGTACCTGCTTATGCCGCAACACCTGCTGGAGATGTTTCTGTGGATGGCAATTCTGCTGCTATCCAAAATATTGGTCGAGCGATGCAGTCGCCGGATGCTCAGTCTTCAAAACTGCCGGCTCGTAATAACTTAAAGTCACAACCTAATATTATCTTGCCCGATATGGGTGATCCTGGAGGGGACTCTCTTAGTCGAATTGACGAACGCAAATATGGCGAATTGATCATGCGCCAGATTCGCCCTGATCCTGATTTCTCTAATGACTTGCCGATCTATGATTTTTTAAATTCGATGGAGCGTCGTTTATTGCAGGCTGCCAAACAATTGCAGCTTGGCGGCGCCAATGAGCAGGGTAGTGGCGCTTATAACTTTGAAGTATTCGCAGTAAAAGATAGCAGTATCAATGCGTTTGCCTTACCCGGAGGCTTTATTGGATTTCATACGGGTTTGCTAGTAAGTGCAGAAACAGATTCAGAAGTGGCATCTGTCATGGGCCATGAAACTGGACATGTATTACAACGTCATCTCGCACGCCAAATGGATAAGCAATCTACCAATACTATGATCGCTATTGCAGGTATGGTGCTTGGGGCATTAGCGATGTCTCGCAACCCTTCGGCCGCCGCAGGGTTGATGCAGGGCGGACAGGCAATGGCTATCGATAATCAACTTTCTTATTCCAGAGATGCTGAGCGTGAGGCAGATCGTGTTGGCTTTCAGATTTTGGAGGCTAGTGGATACGATGTCAACGGTGCCCCAGGCTTCTTTCAGCGCTTACAAAGAGCGACAGGAACTATGGACAAAGGTGTCCCGGCTTATGTACGAACTCACCCTCTAACTACAGATCGTATTGCTGATATGCAAGATAGAGCCAGGAGGGTTGCTGCACATAATGTTCCTACTGCAGTAGAGTTTTATTTCATTAAAGCGAGAGCACGTATGGAGCAGTCTGGTACTTCTAGTGGGATGTACGACCTTAAAAATACTTTTGAGAGCTTGAGCAAGCAGCCTCAAGCGGGCAGGCAAATGGAGGGCTTTTACGGCTTAGCGCTCATTGCTCAACGTCAGAGTAAGGTAGATCAAGCGGAGGCATATTTACAGAAAGCTCGTAATTTGGCTCAAGCTGCCAGTGCTCCAGGTTCACCGATTCAGAGACAGGGCTTATCTTTGGATATCACTTCATCCGAATTAGCCTTAGCTAAAGGTAAGAGTGAAGAAGCTTTACAGATCGCGCAAGCTAGCTTGCGCGCTTATCCTCAGTCCTATGCAGCCGGCGCTGCCATGATTAATGCTGATTTAGCACTTGGGCGCACCAATGAGGCAATTGCTTGGCTCAAGGCTCGTACTCGTTTACAGCCTAATGAAATCGTATGGTGGAGTCTGCTATCAAAAGCCTACGATCAGGCCAAGAATGTTTCAATGCGTCACTACGCTCTTGGAGAAAAATATGCGCTTGAAGGGGCTTGGCCATCGGCAATCGAGCAATTAAAGATTGCTCGCTCTATGGGCGGCTCAGACTACTATCAAGGTTCTAGTATTGATGCGCGTTTGCGAGAAATGCAACGACAGTACCAAGATGAGCTTAAAGAGCAGGGAAAAATTCCTGGCTAAGTCTAGGATTGCTTGCTCGGCTTCGCAATAAATTGAAAGCGAGTGGCAAGCTCTTCCGAATGGATTGGGTCTAATGGCAATTGTTTGCCTTGCCAGGTCCAAGATCCACCAAAGCTACAAGCTTCTTCATTCAGTGTCGCCAGCTGAGAAAAATGATCTAAGTCGTGATCATGTAAAAGCGCAACTGCCTGACAATCTTCTGTAGAAAACTGACCCGTATTGTTCTCCTGATAAGTAAGCTGCTTTACTTTGCCAAGAATATAAATATTGCCACCCTCATCACTTAAGGCACCGTTTGCCTGTATTGGGCTTTTGCATTGTGTCAGCATCTCCAGGCCGTTCTTGCTTGGTGTAATACGAACTACCCAGGGCGTAGCGTCGAGTGTGACAAATACACGCTGTGGGCCATTCTGAAAAAAGTATCTTCCCAGGCTATCGCATGCATAGTTTCTGGAAATAAATTCATTTAAGGCTGTATGGGTAATTACTTGGCCAGGTAATTTATTTTGCTGCGCAAATTCATCACGCATACGCCACTGTCCTCGTCGATCTAAGGCAAGCCAACCAAAGCAATCCGGTACATTGGGCCACTTGATGAGTGACCGCAATACTTGCTCATCCATGCCGATGTTTAATGTAGACCGTGGGGTGTGGAGGGTGCGTCAAAAGTATCTTCAGTAGAGCGGCTAGCATGCAGATGTGCGATGCGCCATCCCTGACTATCTTGCAGGAGTACGAGAGTGATGTTTAAGAAAAACTCAGATTCCACTTGATCAGCTCTGAGATGCACTGCTTCAGTGGTGTCGTAAATGGCTGCCCCTGGAATGGAGTGACTAATGCAGGCAATCGGTTCCAAAAATAAAGGTTGCTTGGATAAAAGTCTCTCTAAGCCTTCACGAATTTCTGTATGACCACTAAGCCGATGACCCTCTGGCAGCACGCAAGTGATGGAGTCATCATCAAGCCAGATATCCAAAGCACCTTTGACATCGCGATGGCGCAATGCATCTCTCCAGGCATCTACAACTTCATCAGCATTATGAAAGAGTCTTGCAAGTTTCGTCATTGCTTACTTTTCCGAGTCATTGTTTCAATGTATTGAGTGTAGCTAATACTTGTTCCGGCAGTATGTCTTTTAGGCACCGCAAGTGACCTAATGGGCACTCTCGTTTATGGCATGGGCTGCAAGGCATATTGAGCCAAATAACCTGAGCCTTATCGGATAAAGGGGGCGTATGGACAGGGTCGCTAGAGCCAAAGATGGCAACCTGGGGGGTATTGAGCGCGGCTGCAATATGCATCAAGCCTGAATCGTTGCTGACTACAGCTTTGCTCATGCCAATCAGAGCGATTGCCTCATCTAGGGAAGTATTTCCGCACCAGTTATGAAGATTGCCGTTTATTTTTACCTGGGAAGTAATTTCTTGACCAAGGGCATGATCACTCTTACTGCCCAAAAGTACTATCTGAATGTTTGGATTTTCTGCGATGAGCTTTTGTGCAAGTGTTGCGAAGTGCTCGGTAGGCCAACGTTTTGTGGGCCCGTATTCCGCACCTGGGCACATTACATAAATTAAGTCACTACTGATATTAGCGCTTTGTAATTTATTTTGAACAGACTGTTTTGCTGTACTGGAAACATTGAGCTTAGGAACTAACGAAGTCAATTGAAGTAGCTCACCATCTTTAAGTAGTTCGCTTAGCGCTGAGTAGTGCTCTACCATTGGTGGGCGGTTGATTTTTCTTGGGTTATCGAGTGCTAGATTAATTAAGCCAAAACGTAACTCTCCGCGATAGCCAATCCGGAAAGGGATGTTGGCAATCCAAGGAATCAGTGCGGATTTAAAGCTATTGGGCAATACAAAGCAGGCTTGATAATTTTTGGCCTCAATCTTTTTAGCCAATTGCCGGCGTAAGCCCCATTGCAGTTTCCGGTGCTCAAATTTTGCTTCAATCACTTCATGTACTTCTGAGCAGGCGCGATAGATAGGTGCCACCCAATTGCTGGCAAGCACATCAATTTTGGAATCCGGATAAAGTGTTTTGAGATTAGCTAGTAAGGGCTGAGTAGTTACTGCATCTCCAATCCAGTTTGGAGCAATGATCAGAATACTGTGCATGTGTTGTATCCCGACTCAGCGCCCCATGGTGAGGCGCTGATAAGGCTTAATGTCCGTGTGGCTCAGTGCCAGGAATCAATTTGTAATCAGCACCACAGTATGGGCACTTGGCTTCCCCGGTTTTGGTGATGTCCAAGAAAACCCGTGGGTGTGAGTTCCAGGCTGGAGTTTGATTGGTTGGGCAATGCAATGGCAGGTCTTTGCCATTCACCATAACAACTTGAGCTTGAGTCATATTTCTATTCCTGATTACTTAACGTAGGTGAGCCAAGATTTGTATTGATCATTTCTACCGTATACCGCATCAAAATACGTCTTCTGGATTTGTTCAGTAATCGGGCCACGCTTACCATCACCAATAGAGCGATCATCTAATTCGCGAATCGGAGTCACTTCAGCTGCGGTACCAGTGAAGAAGGCTTCATCTGCAGAATAAACTTCATCACGTGTCAATCGTTTTTCACGAACTTCATAGCCGAGATCCTTGGCAATTTGAATGACAGAATCACGAGTGATGCCGTCTAAGCAGGATGCTAAGTCAGGTGTATACACAATACCGTTACGAATCATGAACAGGTTCTCACCAGAACCCTCGGAAACATAACCTTCGGTATCTAGCAATAAAGCTTCGTCATATCCATTAGCGGTGACTTCTTGATTGGCCAAAATAGAGTTGATGTAGTAGCCAGAGGCTTTGGCGCGCACGAGTGATGAGTTCACAAAGTGGCGGGTAAATGAGGAAGTCTTCACTCGAATACCCTTGTTCAGGCCATCTTCACCTAAATAGGCGCCCCATTCCCAGGCGGCAATCGCAGTATGAATGCTGTTGCCTTTAGGGGAGATACCCAGTTTTTGAGAGCCAATAAAAATGATTGGGCGAATATAGCAAGCCTCTAGCTTGTTGCTATTAACCACTTCAATAATTGCCTTGGAAATCACCTCTTGGCTATACGGCATATTCATTTGGAAAATTTTGGTGCCATTAAAGAGGCGCTTTACGTGCTCTGGGAGGCGGAAAATGGCTGTGCCTTGGGGGGTTTTGTAGGCGCGAATGCCTTCAAAAACGCCCATACCGTAGTGAAGACTATGGGTTAGGACATGAATATTGGCCTCACGCCAGGGAATGAGCTTCCCATCGGACCAAATAAAGCCATCGCGGTCAGACATCGACATTTTCTCTACCTTTTTGTATCTGGTTAATCGGGTCGCCGAGGGAGGGTTTGTGGCCCCAGACCCAAAATGCGTCCAAGACCCTATTGTAGAGCAGGCAGGGCCTTGTGTGGCTTTGATCCTTCGGGGTAGTTGGGCCGGACGATTTAGAATGGAGTATTCCCCTTAAACCACCTCATTTGCCCAATCTCATGCCGGAATCCTTATTTCAAGTTAAACGTCTAAGTGAATTAGCTCAATCAGGCCAGTTAAAGGGAAAGAGGGTTCTGATTCGTGCCGACCTCAATGTGCCTCAAGATGAGGCAGGCAATATTACTGAGGACACTCGTATTCGGGCTTCGATGCCTGCAGTGCAGATGTGTTTAGATGCTGGCGCTGCTGTGATGGTGACTTCACACCTAGGCCGTCCAACTGAAGGCCAATTTAAATCTGAAGACAGTTTGGCTCCAGTAGCTGACCGCATTGCTACTTTGCTTCATCGCAAAGTTCCACTCATTAGTAATTGGGTAGATGGTGGATTTGAAGTTAATCCAGGTGAAATGGTCCTCCTAGAAAACTGCCGCCTAAATGTGGGTGAGAAAAAGAATAATGATGAGTTAGCAAAAAAGATTGCTGCTCTCTGTGATGTATATGTGAACGATGCATTTGGTACTGCGCATCGTGCTGAAGCAACTACTCATGGTGTTGCAAAGTTTGCACCGGTTGCTTGTGCTGGTCCTTTGATGGCTGCTGAGTTAGATGCCTTAAGTCGTGCACTAGCAAATCCAAAGCGTCCATTAGTGGCAATTGTTGCTGGCTCTAAGGTTTCTTCTAAGCTTACTATTTTGAAAGCGCTCTCTGAAAAAGTCGATGAGTTAATTGTTGGCGGTGGCATTGCTAATACCTTCATGCTTGCCAAAGGTTTACCAATTGGCAAATCGCTTGCCGAGCCAGATTTAGTAAATGAGGCTAGAGAAATTATGGATCTGATGGAAAAGCGTGGCGCACATGTCCCTATTCCTGAAGATGTTGTAGTTGCTAATGAACTCTCCCCCTTGGCACGTGCAAACCGAGTAGCTTCAGATCAAGTAGCGGAAGATGACATGATTTTGGACATTGGCCCTAAGACTGCTGCGCGCCTGTCCACAATGCTTGCACATGCTGGCACTATTGTGTGGAATGGCCCATTGGGCGTATTTGAAATTGACCAATTTGGCGGAGGTACAAAAATGCTAGCCGCAGCAATTGCACATTCACCTGCATTCTCAATTGCTGGCGGAGGCGATACATTGGCAGCAATTGCTAAATATGGTATTGAAAATCAAGTAGATTACATCTCAACTGGTGGTGGCGCTTTCTTGGAGTTCCTCGAAGGTAAAACTTTGCCAGCCTTTGCAGTACTTGCTGAAAGAGCGAAAGGTTAAATATGTTACGAGCTACAAAAATTATTGCAACGCTAGGACCTGCATCTGAGAAGCCTGAGGTGTTGCGCGAGATGATTCGCGCAGGTGTTGATGTTGTACGCATGAACTTTTCGCACGGCACTGTTGCAGATCACAAAGCTCGTCATGATTTAGTGAGAAGCATATCTGCCGAAGTAGGCAAAGAAGTTGGCATCATGGCCGACCTGCAGGGACCCAAAATACGTGTAGGTAAATTTGTAGAGAGCAAAATTCTTCTCAAAGAAGGCGCAAAATTTATTTTGGACGTTGCTTGTGAGCTTGGTGATCAAGGCCGCGTAGGACTCGATTACAAAGAGTTGCCTAGTGATGTGAAGCCTGGCGATCGCCTCTTACTAAATGATGGCTTAGTTGTTCTTCGGGTCGAGAGTGTCAAGGGCGGTGAAATTTTTACACTCGTTGAGCAAGGCGGTCCACTCTCGAATAACAAGGGCATTAATCGTGCTGGTGGTGGCTTGACTGCACCCGCTCTTACCGAAAAAGACATTTCCGATTTGGATGCTGCAATCGCCATGGGCGTTGATTTCCTGGCGATTAGTTTTCCAAAAGATGGCGCTGATATGGCGTATGCCCGAAAACTGGCTGATGCTGCTAGCGCTAAATATGGCGTTGGTAAGGTAAGAACCATCGCTAAAGTTGAGCGCGCGGAAGCAATTGAGTCTGAAGCGCTCAAAAGCATCATTGCTCAAAGTGACGGCATTATGGTTGCTCGCGGCGACCTTGCAATTGAGGTTGGTAATGCCGCAGTGCCAGCATTACAAAAACGGATGATTGCTTGGGCGCGTGAGGCAGATAAATTTACGATTACTGCAACGCAAATGATGGAGTCTATGATCAATGCTCCAGTGCCTACGCGCGCTGAAGTCAGTGACGTAGCGAATGCCGTACTAGACGGTACGGATGCAGTAATGCTTTCAGCGGAATCTGCAGCAGGCTCCTATCCAGTGCAAACGATTAAAGCGATGGCAGAGATTTGTGTTGAGGCCGAGAAATCAGATCCTGTGAAATTAGACACAGACTTTTTAGATCAAACCTTTACTCGTATTGATCAAACAATTGCTTTGGGGGCTTTATTTACTGCGCATCATTTGCATGCAAATGCCATTGCCGCCCTCACGGACTCTGGATCAACTGCAATTTGGATGAGTCGCCATAACATTCATGTGCCTATCTTTGCTTTAACTTCAAAGATTGCGACCCAAAGAGCATTGAGTACCTACCGCAATGTCACACCGATTGGCCTGGATTACACCAAGGACCGGGATACGGCTTTGCAAGAAGTAGAAGCTTGTTTGAAAAAGGCTGGCGCCGTTAAAAAGGGCGACGCAGTGGTATTGACATCAGGCGAGCCAATGGGTGAACCCGGCGGCACCAATAACCTCAAAATTATTCACGTGAAGTAATTTGTACGTCAATTAACTATTTATCTATATTTATTAAGAGAACACCATGGCTTTAGTATCTTTACGACAACTCTTGGATCATGCGGCCGAAAACGGTTATGGCCTACCAGCATTTAATGTCAATAACTTAGAGCAGGTGACTGCGATTATGGAAGCAGCCAATGAAGCTGATTCCCCAGTCATCATGCAGGCATCAGCGGGTGCGCGTAAATATGCTGGTGAAGCATTCTTACGCCATTTGATTTCTGCAGCAGTCGAAGCCTATCCTCATATTCCAGTGGTGATGCATCAAGATCACGGCCAAAGCCCAGCTGTTTGTATGGCTGCTATCAAGAGCGGCTTTACCAGCGTGATGATGGACGGCTCGCTCGAGGCTGACGGTAAAACGGTTGCCAGTTACGAGTACAACATCGATGTCTCTAAAGAGGTTGTGAAGTTTTCTCATTCTATTGGGGTGACTGTAGAGGCTGAGCTTGGTGTATTGGGTTCTCTAGAGACAATGCAGGGCGATAAGGAAGATGGTCATGGTGCTGATGGCAAGATGACTCGTAAGCAGTTATTAACAGACGTTGAGCAAGCTGCCGACTTTGTAAAAGCCACTCAGTGCGACGCTTTGGCAATTGCTATTGGAACTAGCCATGGCGCATATAAGTTCACCAAAAAGCCAACTGGTGATATTTTAGCAATCGATCGTATTAGAGAAATTCATACACGTATTCCGAATACGCATTTGGTAATGCACGGCTCTTCCAGCGTTCCTCAAGAACTACTCGCCGAGATTCGCCAATTCGGTGGCGATATGAAGGAGACCTACGGTGTACCAGTCGAAGAAATTCAAGAGGGTATTAAGAATGGTGTTCGTAAGATCAATATTGATACCGATATTCGCTTGGCAATGACTGGTGCAATCCGTCGCTATCTTATTGAGAACCCAAGTAAGTTTGACCCGCGTGATTATTTGAAGCCAGCACGTGAAGCGGCCAAGAGGGTATGTATCGCGCGCTTTCAGGCGTTTGGATCTGCTGGTCAAGCTTCCAAAATCAAGCCGATTCCTTTGGAAAAAATGGCTGAACTCTATAACAGCGGCAAACTAACTCAGATCGTGAAGTAAATTAAACATGCCAGCCTTGTACACCACCTCGATTCAGTCCTTGCCTTTGCTATCTAAGGGCAAGGTACGTGATGTCTACGCTTTGGGCGATGACAAACTCTTGATGATTGCTACCGATCGCTTATCTGCATTTGATGTAGTGATGGGTGAGCCCATTCCAGAGAAGGGTGTTGTACTAAATCAAATGGCCAATTTTTGGTTTGCTAAGTTAGCTGGAGTAATTCCCAATCATTTGACGGGGATTGATCCAGCTACAGTAGTGAGTGCCGATGAGGTTTCTCAGGTTAAAGGTCGCGCAGTTGTTGCTAAGCGCTTAAAGCCTATTTTGGTAGAGGCAGTTGTGCGTGGTTATTTAGCTGGGAGCGGCTGGAAGGACTACAAAGAAACGGGCAAGGTTTGTGGAATTACATTGCCAGCCGGTCTTGAGAACGCCCAAAAATTACCTGAGCCTATTTTTACTCCCGCTGCTAAAGCTGAGTTTGGTCAGCATGATGAGAATATTTCTTTTGAGAAGGTGGTGGAGTTAATTGGTGAGAAATTGGCCAATCAAATCCGTGAAGTTAGTATTTGTCTTTATAAAGAAGCCTCTGAATATGCCGCTACTCGTGGAATTATCATTGCTGATACCAAGTTTGAGTTTGGTTTGGATGATGCCGGCCAATTGGTTTTGATGGATGAGATTCTGACTGCAGATTCTTCCCGATTCTGGCCAGTAGAAACTTATTATGTGGGCTCAAACCCACCTTCTTATGACAAGCAATTTGTGCGCGATTGGTTAGAAACTGCTCAAGTAAATGGCAAGTTGTGGTCAAAGACTGCCCCTGCACCCCAATTGCCTGCTGAGGTGATTGAAAAGACGGCCCAAAAGTACCGTGAAGCCCTGAATCGTCTAACTCAGGGATAATAAAGCCCTCAT
The DNA here is from genome assembly GCA_903995005.1 of uncultured beta proteobacterium. GTDB lineage: Bacteria > Pseudomonadota > Gammaproteobacteria > Burkholderiales > Burkholderiaceae > Polynucleobacter. Next base: position 26,853 of record CAJEZV010000009.1, on the reverse strand, counting down.
ACAATATTTAGGGCATTTGGAGAGGTAAATGAGTAAGAAGCCAATAGTCGGAATCGTGATGGGCTCCAATTCAGATTGGGACACCATGCAGCATGCCGCTCAAATGCTCGAGCAGTTTGGTATTGCTCACGAGGCTAAGGTGCTTTCCGCGCATCGCATGCCTGATGACATGTTCCAGTATGCAGAGAATGCTCAATCGAATGGCTTGCAAGCCATTATTGCTGGTGCAGGTGGTGCAGCTCACTTACCGGGTATGCTTGCCTCTAAAACGATGGTGCCAGTTTATGGTGTTCCTGTTGCCAGCAAATACTTGCGTGGCGAGGATTCTTTATATTCCATTGTGCAAATGCCCAAAGGTATTCCAGTCGCCACTTTTGCAATTGGTGAAGCTGGTGCCGCCAATGCTGCCCTGCATGTGATTGCGGGCCTTGCTTTACATGATGCTGATCTGGCGAAGCGTCTTGGCGAGTTTCGTGCCAAGCAGTCTGATACTGCGCGCTCTATGAATTTGCCGGGATATTAATTACATGGCAGATCGTATGGAGCCCATTTTGCCGGGTTCATATTTAGGAATATTAGGCGGTGGTCAATTGGGTCGCATGTTTACCCAGGCAGCCCAAGCCATGGGATATAAAGTGTGCGTTTTAGATCCAGGCGCTGATAGCCCTGCTGGCTCAATCGCAGAAAAATTTATTCAAGCCGATTACATCGACTCTGCCGCCTTAAAAGAAATGGCAGCCTTATGTTCATCCGTGAGCACTGAGTTTGAGAATGTTCCTGCGCAAGCTTTAGATGAGCTTGAGGCCTTGGGTGTTTTCGTGGCGCCGCGTAGTAGCTGTGTCTCGCTAGCGCAAAATCGTATTGCTGAGAAAAAATTCTTGGCTACCTGGAAGTCTGAAACCAATATTGGTCCTGCGACTTATTTTGTGGTTGAGCATGATGCTGATATTGCTCATATTCCAGCAGATCTTTTCCCTGGGATATTAAAGACTGCTCGTATGGGTTATGACGGTAAAGGTCAGGTAACTGTCTATAGTCCGGAAGAATTAACTACTGCTTGGAATGAATTGGGGCGAGTATCCTGTGTTCTAGAAAAGCGTATGGAGCTCGATTTTGAGGTTTCTGCTTTGGTAGTTCGGGGCCATGATGATGCGGTTGTGGCTTATCCTGTATCGCAAAACATCCATCGTGACGGTATTTTGCATACCTCTACCGTACCGGCTCCATCGTTGAAGCCTGCTCAAGAGAAAAAGATTGTTGATGCGGCAAAAGCACTGATTCGGAAGATTGATTATGTTGGCGTTCTCTGCGTTGAGTTTTTTATACTCAAGAATGGCGACATTGTTGCCAATGAAATTGCACCTCGTCCACATAACTCTGGGCACTACACCATGGATGCTTGTGTCAGTAGCCAATTTGAGCAGCAGGTAAGAGCAATGGCTCGTTTACCTTTAGGTGATACTCGACAATTAGCCCCAGTTTCGATGTTAAATTTATTGGGTGATCTTTGGTTTGAGGGTACTGAAGATAAAGCAAGAGAACCTGCCTGGAATAAGGTGCTCGCACATCCTGATGCAAAGTTGCATCTCTACGGTAAATCTGCTCCTCGCATCGGCAGAAAGATGGGTCATATCAACTGTTTAGGTGAAGCATTAAATGAAGCTCGCCAAAATTGTGCTGCTGTAGCCGCTGAATTAGGTATCGAGCCCTAGAAATGTCCGCCGATAGTACGCTACTGCAATCTTTTGCAGTGATTAATGAAGCAGTTCAGACATTACGCAATGGCGGTTTGGTTGCATTTCCAACCGAGACGGTATATGGGCTAGGGGCAGATGCAAAAAATCCAGAGGCCATCAACAAAATTTTCAGCGCTAAAGGTCGACCATCCAATCATCCGCTGATTGTGCATCTATCAGCCCCCGATAGATTTGATCAAGCTCAGGTGGATTGGGTGCCAGTGTTGGCGCCTTGGGTGAGAGATTTATCCGAAGATGCGCTAAAGCTAGTCAATACCTTTTGGCCTGGCCCTCTAACCTTAGTCTTTAAAAAAGATAAGAGCGTTCTGAATGAATTAACTGGTGGGCAGGATACGGTAGCTATTCGTTCACCTGCTCATCCTATTGCCCAAGAATTATTACGTCAATTTAAAGGCGGGGTAGTAGCTCCCTCTGCAAATCGATTTGGCAAGGTATCGCCAACAAGTGCTGCCGATGTCCGAAGTGAATTCGAGGACATCCCAGGCCTATTGATTCTGGATGGTGGTGATTGTGAGGTAGGTATTGAATCGACCATCATTGATTTATCTTCTGGTGATCACGCAATCTTATTGCGACCAGGACTTATCACCCCTAGTGAGATTTTTGCTAAGACGGGTATCCGAGTCCATCTTCCTGGAGAGAGCAATGCTAGCGAGCGGGATGCTACTTTGACAAGGGTATCTGGAAGCCTGCGTGCGCATTACGCTCCAACAACCCCTTTAAGGATGTATGCATCAGGAAGGGTATTGGATGCTCTGAGCGAGTTTCCGGATATCAAATCTTGTGTAGCAGTTGCAGTATGGGATTCAGATTCTTCATTGAGCGAAGGTGGTCATCCATCTGTACATTTTGAGGAAGTGATTGTTCCTAGTGATAGCGCTATATTTGCTAGTCGCTTATATCGTTCTTTGCGGGATCTCGATCAACAGGGCTGGGACCTCATTTTGTTTCCGGAGCCACCAGTAGGCGAGGAGTGGGATGGTGTGAGGGACCGACTTCAGCGCGCCTGTTTTGGTTCTGGACCATCTTCTAGTAGCCAAGCTAATAGTTGATCATGTGCCTCATTACCCTTCCAGGCGTTAGGATGATTTATAAATGAGGTCACCGCATACAGGTTTCCTGATTTACTAATCACATAGCCAGAAATAGATTTGACATCAGCTAGTGAGCCCGTTTTCATTCTCACTTCGGGCTTTTTCCTAATATGTAAAAATTTCCGTAGCTGGGTGATTAAACGATTTTTCATAGTTCCATCTGCGCCTGCTATTGGAAGACTGTTGAAAAAAATATCTGAAGTAGGTAATTTTCTAGCGGCAACTAATAGTTCAGTGAGATGCTGCGCTGAGATGGATTCATTACGAGAGAGCCCGGACCCATTTTCAATAATCAATTCAGGGAAATCTAATTTTTGTTCTTTAAGCCAAGCTTTAACAACGATTTCACTATTAGAGATTGATGCAGGCTTACCAATTTTTTCTAGGCCAATGGTAAGAAAAAGCTGACGTGCCATGACGTTATTAGAAAATTTATTAATGTCTTGAATATCGTTATCCAATTGACTGCCATTAAAGTTTAATAGTGGACGAGCACTAATAGGGACTAACCCATCTGTTCCGGTAGGCTGTTTTATCCAGGTGCCGCCGGCTAATTCCCAGGCTGCAGTAAATCCTTTCGTGAGTAGGGTATCTGGATCAAGGGTTACAAGGTTATAAGTGGCGCTCCCACAAGACGCAGGAAAAGAGCCTGAGAATTTAGCAACTAAAGAAGGCGGACCACTCTTGGTTTGACTAAAGTCCGGAAAAATATCAAAATTAAGATTTTTTTTCCAAGCATCACATGGCTGATTATTTAAGGATAGATCATTTTGTATGCGAAAACCTGCCAGTGCTGGAGTAACACTAATATCAATATAGTCAGTCTGCTTGGCTTTGCTAATTTGAAATGAGAGAGTTTTGAAGGAGTACAGAAGCGCATCAGGCGCTACGTTATATGAGCGGTTAGATTCGCCATCAATAGTGTTGGTACCCATCACGCTGGCGGCATAAGCACTTCGATCAAATATCAAATTTCCATCTATTTTTTGTATTCCCAAGCCTTGGAGTTGCTTCATTAGTCTCTCAAACTCTTCAGGTACTAACTTAGGATCTCCCGTACCCTGTAAATAGATATTGCCTTTTAGAACACCTTTATCAATGACACCATCAGTAAAGAGATTGGTGCGCCATTGGTATTGCGGCCCCAGTAAATCTAGCGCGCTAATTGTGGTTAATAGCTTCATGGTTGAGGCAGGGTTCATAGCCTCGTTAGCGCGCCAACTTAGATAAGGAAGTGATTGAATTGAATTTTTATTTTTTTCATTGATCCTCAAAATTGAAACGCTGAAGGAATCAAGGGGGATTTTATTTTTCTCTAAACTTACAATGACACTTTTAGGAAGCACTGTTTTTTCTGCTACTGGTTTGATTGCCTTTTCGGCAAATGAGTTTGATAGAAAAAAAGACAAAATGATTGCTAACAGGTAATGTATGCAATCTTTAGATTTTGTAATTTTTATCTTAAATTTAAACTTCATTTTTTGATAATAACGTGGTTAATACCTAGGAGGATATTGGAATGAGCGCTAATACCCCTATAGCTCAGTTGGTTAGAGTAGATTCGCAATTGGATGCAGATTTGGTATTTGTCGCAAAAATCAGAGTTAAGGGAAATCGATCAATACGATTTAGTGCTGATTAAGGAGGTGCATCTATCGCAATGCATTATTGAAAAACTCATGAAGCTGCAAAAGTTCAAAACAGATGGTTTGGCATATCTGCGAAGCCAACTCTTGTGGCAAGAGCAAATCATTGCAGCTAGTAAAGGCGAAGCACTTGGTATGGCGAAATTACAAAACGAAATGTCAAAAAATTCATAAAAAACAGGAAGTTGCAATTTTTTTGATTATCAATTTAGTGGCTAAAAGGCTCCAATTTTTAGCAAATGGACCTTTCTGATAGCGTAAATTGACCAGCCTTTTACTAAAAGATATTTAAGGCCAACCCTTGAAATCCCTAGAAACAGACCTATATAATCAGCACTCCCTACACGCGAGTGCTAAAAACTTGATTTAGTAGTAAATAGTCCTTAGTTTTCACGTGAAGAGATTATAAAGCATTGATTTATATAGATATTTAATTAGTTAACACTTACTAACATAGGAGAAGAGATGAATTTGCGTCCCTTACATGATCGCGTAATCATCAAGCGTTTAGATCAAGAATCAAAAACTGCTTCCGGAATCATCATTCCTGACGCTGCTGCAGAAAAACCCGATCAAGGCGAAGTATTGGCAGTAGGCCCAGGCAAGCGCGATGACAGTGGCAAATTAAATGCACCTGACGTCAAAGTTGGCGATCGCGTGTTATTTGGCAAATATGCTGGTCAAACAGTTAAGGTCGACGGCGATGAACTTCTCGTAATGCGCGAAGAAGACATCATGGCTGTTGTACAGAAGTAATTTCGGTATTTAAGAGAGGAATTCAATCATGGCAGCAAAAGACGTTGTATTTGGAGATAGCGCCCGTACCAAGATGGTAGAAGGCGTAAACATTCTCGCGAACGCAGTAAAAACTACTTTGGGACCAAAGGGTCGTAACGTTGTAATGGAGCGCTCATTCGGCGGTCCTACTGTGACTAAAGACGGTGTATCCGTTGCAAAAGAAATCGAACTCAAGGATAAGCTTCAAAACATGGGTGCGCAGATGGTGAAGGAAGTTGCTTCTAAAACTGCTGACATCGCTGGTGACGGTACAACTACCGCTACTGTGTTGGCTCAGTCTATCGTGCGTGAAGGTATGAAATACGTTGTTTCAGGCCATAACCCAATGGATCTCAAGCGCGGTATTGATAAAGCAGTAACTGCTGCTCTCGAAGAGCTCAAGAAAATCAGCAAGCCTTGCACAACCACTAAAGAAATCGCTCAAGTTGGCTCAATCTCAGCTAACAGCGATCACAGTATTGGTCAGCGTATTGCTGAGGCGATGGAAAAAGTAGGTAAAGAAGGTGTGATTACCGTTGAAGATGGCAAGTCTTTAGAAGATGAGCTTGAAGTAGTTGAAGGTATGCAGTTTGATCGTGGCTACCTCTCTCCATATTTCATCAATCAGCCTGAAAAACAAGTTGCTGTATTGGAATCACCATACGTTCTCTTGTTCGACAAGAAGGTTAGTAACATTCGTGATTTACTCCCAGTACTTGAGCAAGTAGCTAAATCTGGTCGCCCATTACTCATCATTGCAGAAGATGTTGAAGGGGAAGCTTTGGCAACATTGGTTGTGAACAATATTCGCGGCATTATCAAAACTTGTGCTGTTAAGGCCCCAGGCTTTGGCGATCGTCGTAAAGCAATGTTGGAAGACATCGCGATTTTGACTGGCGGTACAGTGATTGCCGAAGAGATTGGCCTCACACTCGAGAAAACAACTCTTGAGCACTTAGGTCAAGCAAAGCGTATTGAGATTGGCAAAGAAAACACCATCATTATTGATGGTGCTGGCGATGCTAAAGCAATCGAAGCACGTGTGAAAAACATTCGTGTTCAGATCGACGAAGCTACTAGTGACTACGATAAAGAAAAATTGCAAGAGCGCGTTGCTAAATTGGCAGGCGGTGTTGCGGTAATTCGTGTTGGCGCTGCTACTGAAGTAGAAATGAAAGAGAAGAAGGCTCGCGTTGATGACGCATTGCACGCAACTCGTGCTGCTGTTGAAGAAGGTATTGTTCCTGGCGGTGGCGTAGCTTTGATACGTGCAATGCAAGGTATCAAAGGCCTTAAAGGTGACAATGCCGATCAAGACGCTGGCATTAGCATCGTATTACGTGCAATGGAAGAGCCACTTCGTATCATCGTTTCTAACGCTGGTGACGAAGCAAGCGTTGTTGTAAATGCGGTATTGGCCAGCAAGGGTAATAACGGTTATAACGCTGCTACCGGCGAGTATGGTGATCTCGTAGCACAAGGTGTTATCGACCCAACCAAGGTAACTAAAACTGCATTGGTAAATGCAGCTTCTGTGGCAGCCTTGTTGTTGACTACCGATTGCGCAATCTGCGAAGCGCCAAAAGATGAATCTGCTGGCGGAGGAATGCCTGATATGGGTGGTATGGGTGGTATGGGTGGTATGGGTGGCATGATGTAATTAGCTCCACCAGCTGTTAGTTGTTGAAACAAAAACGCCTGGTTCAAAAGACCGGGCGTTTTTTTATTTGAATTGTTATGCATTTACAGTTTTTTGGTGGGAAATGTAGTTATAAAATAGGAATCATGATCCCGCAAGCTCAAGCAACACTTCAACAAACCATCCAAGCGCTACAGGATGAAAATTTTGATTTAGCTAATTTAATTTTAAAAAGTATTTTGCAAGCAAATATTGATAATGCTGATAATATTTTTAAGCTAGGGATGACTTATGCAAATCACAATAAATTTACTGAAGCATTGACCATCTTAAGTTGCTTACAACCATATAAAAATGATGATGTAAGAATCCCATATAACTTAGGCTTTATTTACTCAATACAAGGCAAGCATCAGCTTGCATTGGAGGCTTATGATGGAGCTCTCAGGATAAATCCCAAAGATCCAGAGACGTTGATTAATAAGGGGGCGACTCTTATCGATCTTAATAATTACACTCTGGCATTAGAAGTCCTGGATAACGCAATTCGAATAAGCCCTGATATTCCGGAGGCTTGGTCTAATAAAGCCATTGCTCTAAAAAATTTGGATTTATTTGAGGAGTCGCAAAGTGCTTATGACGAGGCTGTTAGACTAAAACCTACTCTTGATTGGATATATGGGGATTTCCTTGTAGCCAGGATGAGAATGTGTATGTGGGCAGATTTTCAAATACATGTGAATCATCTCATCAGTAAGGCATCAGAAAACGAGAAGGTTGTAAAACCCTTTGCCATGCTTGCTTTGAGTGAAGATGCCTCAGTACAAAAAAAATCCTCTGAAATTTATACTCAGGATAAATATCCGGAAAATATTGCTTTAGCTCCCATTCCCAAGTATCGCAAAAAAGAAAAAATTCGTATTGGATATTTTTCACCTGATTTTCACACCCACCCAGTCGCCCATCTTACTTCTGAGCTTTTTGAGCTTCACGACAAAAATCACTTTGAGTTATTCGCCTTCTCTCTACAGGGCACAAGTCATCAAGATGAAGTGAGGGAGCGACTAAAGAATGCCTTTGATCATTTTATCGATGCTGAAAATATGAGGGATTTAGAAATTGCAAAATTAGCTAGAGAACTGGAGATTGATATTGCGATTGATCTGGCTGGGCACACTAAAAATTCTAAGCTCGGGATTTTTTCCTATCGAGCCGCGCCCATACAGGTAAATTGGCTAGGTTACCCTGGAACATTGGGTGCTCAATTTATGGATTACATTGTGGTAGATAACACTTTGATTCCATCTCAGTTAGAGCAATTTTATTCTGAAAAAATTGTGCGTTTACCGCATAGTTATCAGGTCAATGACAGAAGACGAGTTATTGCAGAAAAGCAATTTTCAAGGCAGCAGATAGGTCTTCCGCAAGAAGGTTTTGTGTATTGCTGTTTTAATAATAATTATAAAATTCTTCCGGATACCTTCAATAGTTGGATGAGAATATTAAAGGCAGTTAATGGAAGTGTTTTATGGCTCCTTCAAGATAGCCCGGTGGTAGCAAAAAATTTAAAAAATGCAGCTGAGAAATGTGGTGTAGATGAAAAACGGCTAATATTTGCAGAGAGAATGCCCGTGCCAGAGCATTTAGCTAGACATTTTCAAGCGGATTTATTTATTGATACCTTTCCTTACAATGCTCATACTACGGCTAGCGATGCATTATGGGCGGGATTACCCGTTCTTACACTAATGGGGGAATCTTTTGCTAGTCGTGTAGCAGCCAGTCTTTTAAATGCAATTAATTTACCCGAGCTAGTTACGACATCGCAGCTGGAGTATGAATCCTTAGCCGTTAAATTGGCCAATCAGCCGGGAAAATTAGATGAAATTCGAAGCAAGCTAGAAAAAAACCGTTTGACTAGTCCGCTATTTGATACACCGCTTTTTGCTAAGAATCTTGAGGCTGCTTATATCAAAATGTATGAGAGATATCGGCTGGGTTTAGAGCCAGAACACATTACCATTTTTTAGAGAGGCATCTTAATTTGGGTGTAACTAATTGTAGGAAGTATTTTCAGATTGGCTTTACTTTTTCTGCTGATGGCTTAGTTAAAAATAAAACTATTTAAAGCTCACTAGGATTAGGCCAGAAATAGGTCTGAATATACCCTCTTAAAAATAAGTGTTGTAGTTATAAAATGCCTGCTATGAATCCCCAACTTCAAATAGCGCTTAAGCAAGTTATCCAAGCTTTTCAGGTTGGAAATTTTGATGTCGCCAATTTAATGCTACAGGAGATTCTGAAAGGGGATATCAATACTGCTGATGCTATTTTTGAATTAGGTTTTGCTTATGCAAAAGCCAATAGATTTAGAGAAGCATCGGCTGTCTTTAATTGCTTGCAGCCCTATAAGAGTAATGATGTGAGGATTCCTTATAACTTAGGCTTTATTTATTCGTTGCAGGGCAAGCATCAACTTGCATTGGCAGCCTACGATTTGGCTCTGAATATTCTACCCAATGATGCTGAGGTGTTGATTAATAAAGGCGCAACCTGTAACGATATTAAAAATTACTTTTTGGCACTGGAGGCCCTAGAAAAGGCAATTCTAATAAGACCTGACATCCCGGAAGCTTGGTCTAACAAAGGCATTGCACTCAATAATTTAAATTTATATCAGGAATCTATTGATGCTTATGACGAGGCTATTAAGCTTCTACCTAGCTATCATGAGGCATGGTCGAATAAAAGTGTACCCCTTAACAAGTTGAAGCGATTTTTAGAGGCTTCTGACGCATGTGACAAAGCCCTAAGTCTCAAACCTGACTACGCTGAAGCTTGGTCTAATAAAGGCATCACA
>CAJEZV010000009.1:0-16980 GCA_903995005.1 uncultured beta proteobacterium | reverse complement strand
TTAAATGAGCTCAAACGTTTTGACGAGGCTATTGCTCACTACGATAAGGCGTTAACTCTCAAACCTGACTACGCTGAAGCTTGGTCTAATAAAGGCATCACATTAAATGAGCTCAAACGTTTTGACGAGGCTATTGCTCACTACGATAAGGCGTTAAGTTTTAAGCCTAATGATCACGAGGTGTCTTGGAATAAAAGCCTCCTCCTACTCTTGCAAGGCGATTTTGAAAATGGCCTGCCACTTTATGAGAATAGGTGGGGTTCAGAGAAAGTTAGTCAAATTGCAGGAAAACGTTTCTTTGATAAGCCTACTTGGCTTGGGGTTGAAGCACTTCAGGGTAAAACAATATTACTTTATGGGGAGCAGGGGCTTGGCGATTTCATCCACTTTTGTAGGTATGCAAAATTAGTCGCTGATTTTGGTGCAAAGGTTGTTTTAGAGGCCCCTGAGTCACTTGCTGGACTGGTGGAAAATTTAGAAGGCGTTTCACAAGTAGTGGTTAAGGGTGAAGAATTGCCTCCGTTTGATTATCAGTGCCCGCTTTTGAGTCTTCCGTTGGCATTCCAAACCAATCTAGATACCATCCCAAACCAAAGGAGATATATCAATCTTGATAACTACCCCAATAAAATTATTGAATGGAAGGCAAGACTGGGCTCAAAGCTAAAGCTAAAAGTGGGTTTGGTTTGGAGTGGCAATCCCGACCATAAGAATGACCATAACCGCAGCTTATTGCTGCAGGATATGATTCCATTCCTGCCTAATGGATTCGAATTCATTAGCCTTCAAAAAGAAGTTCGTGCACTTGATAAATTAACGCTTGACTCAAATTCTCACATTCTGAGTTTTGCCGGTCATTTAAATGATTTTATTGATACCGCCGCATTAATTGATAACTTAGATTTAGTTATTAGCGTTGATACAAGTGTGGCCCATTTGAGCGGAGCTCTAGGAAAGAAAACAATAATTCTATTGCCAAGCATGCCAGATTGGCGATGGCTTTTAGATAGGGAAGACAGCCCATGGTATCCATCAGTTAAGCTATACAGGCAATCGACCGTTAATGACTGGAATAGTGTGCTAGAGAGGGTTAGAGTAGATTTGGCTGGCAACTGAATTTAGTTTCCATTTTCTAACCCTCAGCTAAAGTTTTTTATTCTTTTCTGACTCAATTCTTTTTTAACAGGGAATGTTTTTCTTACTCAACTGCCTTGACCATGTCCTCCACAACCTTCTTCGCATCACCGAAGACCATCATGGTTTTGTCCATGTAAAAGAGTTCGTTATCGAGGCCAGCATAACCTGCAGCCATAGAGCGCTTATTAACGATAATCGTTTTGGCTTTGAATGCCTCTAAGATTGGCATACCAAAGATTGGGCTACCTGGTGTTCGTGCTGCTGGGTTTACAACGTCATTGGCGCCAAGCACTAAAACTACGTCAGCTTGACCAAAGTCACTATTGATATCTTCCATCTCGAATACTTGGTCATAAGGCACTTCGGCTTCAGCCAAGAGAACGTTCATGTGGCCAGGCATACGACCTGCAACTGGATGAATCGCATACTTCACGGTGACACCATGATGAGTCAGCTTTTCGGTCAACTCTTTCAAAGCATGCTGTGCACGGGCAACTGCTAATCCGTAACCAGGAACAATAATGACTGTGTCTGCGTTTTCCATAAGGAATGCAGCATCTTCTGGCGAACCTGTTTTGTAGTTCTTGGGAGCGCCATCATCGGCTCCTCCAGCAGCAGCTTCAGCGCCGAAGCCACCAAGCAATACCGCAACGATGGAGCGATTCATGGCCTTACACATGATGTAAGAAAGAATCGCACCTGAAGAGCCCACGCAAGCACCAGCAATAATCAATACAGGATTATTCAATGTGAAACCAATGCCTGCAGCGGCCCACCCAGAGTAGCTGTTGAGCATAGACACTACAACTGGCATATCAGCACCACCAATTGGGATAATCAGAGTAATACCTAATACCAAAGCAATTGCACACATGGCTAAGAAGGCCGCGTGGCTATCGCCCATGTAATAAGCAACACCAGCACCAACCATCGAAATTGCTAAGACCAAGTTGAGTAAATGCTGGCCTGAGAAGGTAACGGGCTTACCGCTGACCTTGCCAGACAATTTACCGAAAGCAATCACAGAAGCGGTAAAGGTAATTGCGCCTATAAATGCACCAATAAAGAGTTCAATCTTTTGGGCGCCAGTATGTGCTTGTGCAGGATTAAATACTGCGGCAATCGCAATCAATACCGCCGATAAACCAACAAATGAGTGCATCAAAGCCACGAGCTCTGGCATTTTAGTCATCTGCACACGTTTAGCAGCAATCGTACCGATAATTGCGCCGCCAACAATTGCAGCGATGATCAGCGAAAAGACTGGCTTGAAGTCAGGTATTAGGAAGGTGGTAATGACTGCTAGGAGCATACCAATCATGCCGAAAGTATTCCCCTGGCGTGAAGTAGTTGGTGAAGAAAGTCCACGCAAAGCGAGGATGAACAACACCGATGAAATGAGATAGGAAATTGCAGTTATGTTTGACATTATTTGGTCTCTTTAAATCTCTATGAGTATCTTGGTCTCGTTTTATTTAGTTCCAGCCGCATCCGCTTTAGGAGCCTTCTTCTTGAACATCTCCAGCATGCGACGGGTGACCATAAAGCCACCAAAAATATTGATGGAAGCCAGGAATACTGCAACAGCGCCAATAATGCTGGTGAGAGTGATCTCATCGCCGCCAATGACTTCGGTTTGCAAGAGTGCGCCAACAATGATGATGCCGGAGATGGCATTGGTAACCGCCATCAGAGGGGTATGCAATGCTGGAGTAACGTTCCAAACCACGTGGTAGCCAACAAAAATGGCCAACACAAACACAGTGATGTTTTGGACTGTGAGGATGCTTTGAAAAGCAGCGAGATCCATGATATTTCCTTAGTCTAAATTTGTTCTATGAGTTTTTACGGACGACTTGACCATCACGACACATTAAGCAGGCAGTAACGATATCGTCATCAGCAGGGATAAGCAATTTCGCATCTTTATCAACAATGAGTTTCATAAAGTCGATCAAGTTACGTGAATAAAGCGCTGACGCATCTGCTGCAACCATACTAGCAAGGTTGGTGTAGCCAACAATCTTGACGCCATTGACTTGAACAATCTTGTCAGCCTGAGTCAGCGGACAGTTACCAGAGCCGTTATCACCACGACCAGCCGCAATATCAATCACGATAGAGCCAGGCTTCATATTGGTAACAGTGTCACTATGCAATAAGACAGGTGGCTTGCGGCCTGGAATCAAAGCGGTGGTAATAACAATGTCAGCTTGCTGAGCACGTTCAGCAACTAAGGCTGCTTGACGCTTCATCCAAGCCTCTGGCATTGGGCGTGCATAGCCGCCAACACCTTGAGCGATTTCGCGTTCTTCGTCAGTTTCGTAGGGAACATCAACAAACTTAGCACCCAAAGATTCGATTTGCTCTTTGGCGGCTGGACGAACGTCAGATGCTTCAATCACAGCGCCTAAGCGTTTGGCGGTAGCAATAGCTTGCAAGCCTGCAACACCGGCACCCAAGATGAGCACGCGCGCTGCTTTGACAGTTCCTGCTGCAGTCATGAGCATTGGCATAAAGCGTTGATACTCATTAGCAACAATCATGACAGCTTTGTAGCCAGCAATGTTGGCTTGTGATGACAATACATCCATGCTTTGGGCGCGAGTTGTGCGAGGAGCAGCTTCTAATGAGAATGCTGTTACGCCTTGCGCTGCCATTGCAGCAAGATTGTCGTTATCAAATGGATCAAGCATGCCGATGAGCACGCTGCCAGATTTAATTTGTTTGAGTTCAGCTGCCTCAGGCGCGCGCACCTTGAGCACAATCTCGGCACCAAATACATCAGCTGCGCTACCAACAGAAGCACCTACAGCTTCATATGCGGAGTCTGGTTGACTTGCTTGGACGCCAGCGTCTTTTTGAATGACGACGCTATGACCTTGACTAATCAGTTTTTTTACGGTTTCTGGTGTGGCGGCTACTCGAGTTTCCCCAGGCCTTGTTTCCAGCGGCACTCCTATGCGCATGGCATGTCTCCAAAAGCAAAAATTTAAAAAGTCTATTTTAAAGATAAACAGGCTAGGTTTTACCTATTTACTGAGCCCCAAGGTCTGCCGGCTATGGTTTTGCCTAAAATCATGCGAAGTCTGGTTGAGACTTCTACAATGGGGTTTATCTGTCTATAGAGTATTCTCGCATTTTTTTAATGAGTCAGCCTAATTGTTCGGTACCCCCCCTTAAAAAGCCCAGAAAAGTCGTTATCGGCATGTCTGGAGGGGTAGATTCGTCCGTAGCCGCCTGGATGCTCAAAGAGCAGGGTTATGAAGTTATCGGCCTTTTTATGAAGAATTGGGAGGATGACGATAACGATGAATATTGCTCAGCCCGCCAGGATTGGCTTGATGTGGTCTCCGTAGCTGATCTGATAGGTATTGACGTTGAGGCAGTCAATTTTGCTGCTGAATACCGCGAACGTGTATTTGCTGAGTTTTTGCGTGAATACGCTGCAGGGCGAACCCCAAATCCCGATGTTCTCTGCAATGCTGAAATTAAGTTCAAGGCTTTCTTGGATCACGCCATGAATTTAGGTGCTGATGCAATTGCAACTGGGCACTATGCGAGGGTTCGTCATGAGGGTGGAAAAGTGCAATTATTGAAAGCGCTTGATGCCAGTAAAGACCAAAGTTATTTTTTGCATCGCTTGACGCAACAACAATTAGCCAATGTTTTATTTCCGCTGGGAGAGATTCCGAAAACTGAAGTGCGTACCATTGCTGAAAAAATTGGTTTACACAATGCACGGAAAAAAGATAGCACTGGAATTTGTTTTATTGGTGAACGTCCCTTTAGAGAATTCTTGAACCGTTATCTACCTCGTACACCAGGACCCATTAAAACCCCGGATGGTAAGACAGTTGGCGAGCATATGGGCTTAGCGTTTTTCACCCTGGGACAGCGTAAGGGGATTGGCTTGGGTGGTAGTCAGGATGGAAATGGTGACGCTTGGTATGTGGCACGCAAGGATATGGCAAATAACACGCTGTACGTGGCTCAGGGCCATGAACACCCATGGCTGCTGGCTAAGAACCTAGAGGCTATTGATGCGAGCTGGATTGCTGGTAACTCACCAGTCTCCGGGAACTATTCTGCGAAGACTCGCTATCGTCAAGCAGACTCTGCTTGCACTTTAACTGCAAGCACAAGCGATCTTACTTTTGCGTTAGGATTTCCGGATGCGCAATGGGCAGTAACGCCAGGGCAATCAGCCGTTTTATACGATGGTGATATTTGTTTGGGCGGCGGAATTATTTCTGCTTAGCCCAAATCAATTTTTTTAATCCGTATTAAGCTGCTGGCGGTTCGGTTTCTGTAAATGAAGGCCGCTGCAATAACTTTTGGTAGAGACGATCTAAGTTTGGATATTGCGTCTGCCATTTCACATCTGGAAAACGGAGTATTAGCCAACCAAGTGCACAACCTGTTGCAATATCAGCAAGCGTCATTTGATTACCGTGGCACCAGGCATTCTCACCCAAGATTTCAGACATTTGACGAAGTGAGTTTTGAATCTTGCCCATTTGGCGATCAACCCAAGCTGAGCTTTGCTCTTCAGCTGGACGCCAGGTTCGTTCTAGGCGGGCCAAAATTCCGGCATCCGTGATTCCGTCAGCTAGGGCTTCCCAGGTCTTCACGGTCGCACGTTCCCGACTATCAGAGGGGATGAGCTTGCTCACGGGGCTGAGGGCATCAGCGTATTCTGCGATGACGCGAGAGTCATAGAGAGCCCCACCATCCTCCAGAATGAGGCAGGGAACCTTCCCCAAGGGGTTGGAAAGGGCAATTTTGGTGTCTGCAGCCCAAACGTTCTCTAATTGCAGGTCAACATCAACCTTTTTCTCTAAAAAAACGATGCGTACTTTGCGTACATAGGGGCTGGTGAGGGATCCGATAAGTTTCATAGTGACAGTATAGCCATTCTGATGGGGCCTGCTTGACCCCAGAACGCATTAAAATCAGGTTTTATTGACACATCCAATGCAAAGGCAATACTCGTGAGTCAGCCGCTTTCTACCCTCAATGCCCTTTCTCCCTTAGACGGCCGTTATGCCGGAAAGTTAGATGCCCTGCGTCCATGGCTTTCTGAGGCTGCTTTTATGCGCCAGCGCGTGTTCGTGGAAATTCATTGGTTATTGGCCTTGGCAGCCGCTGGACTTCCTGATGTACCAAAAATTAATACAGCTGATGAAGCATTCTTACTATCGCTGCCAGAGAATTTCTCAGATGCTGATGCTCAGCGTATTAAAGATATTGAAGCGGTTACCAATCATGATGTCAAAGCAGTTGAATATTTCCTAAAAGAAAAAGTGGCAGACAGGCCAGATCTATTAAAGGCGAGCGAATTTATTCACTTTGCCTGTACATCGGAAGATATTAATAACACTTCACATGGTTTGATGTTACGTGGCGCGCGTGATGAAGTACTCCTGCCGCAACTCAGAAAAGTACTCTCTGTACTAACCGAGCTTGCTCTTGAGCATGCTAAGGTGCCGTTGTTATCTCGTACTCATGGCCAGCCTGCTTCACCAAGTACGCTTGGTAAAGAAATTGCCAATATCGCAAAACGTTTAGAGCGTGCAATTGAATCAATTGCAGCAGCGCCATTGCTTGGCAAGATGAATGGTGCAGTAGGTAACTACAACGCACATTTATCTGCCTACCCAGATTTTGATTGGGAAAATTTTTCCAAGAATGTAGTTGAGAAGCGTCTTGGGCTCATTTTTAATCCTTACACTATTCAGATTGAGCCACATGATGGTATGGCACAGTTATTCGATGCGATTGCTCGTGCCAACACCATTCTTTTAGATATGGATCGCGACTTCTGGGCTTATATCTCTGTCGGTTATTTCAAGCAGCGTACTAAAGCTGGTGAGATTGGTTCATCAACCATGCCGCACAAAGTGAACCCTATTGATTTTGAAAACTCTGAGGGTAACTTGGGAGTTGCAAATGCATTGCTGCGTCACCTTGCAGAAAAGTTACCAATCTCTCGTTGGCAGCGCGATCTCACTGATTCAACGGTTTTGCGTAATTTAGGTCCCGCATTTGGGCATAGCGTATTAGCGTATGACAGCGCTTTACGTGGCTTGGGTAAGTTAGAAGTAAATCATGCAGCGATTGCCGCAGATTTAGATTCTTGTTGGGAGGTATTGGCTGAGCCTGTTCAAACCGTGATGCGTCGTTACGGCATTGAGAATCCCTATGAGCAGTTAAAAGAATTGACTCGTGGCAAAGGGATTAATCAAGTTGATTTGCAAAACTTCATTCGTGGCCTCAAGATTCCAGAAGATGCAAAAGCACGTTTGCTGGAAATGACACCATCCTCTTATCTTGGCAAGGCGGTCGAACTGACCGAACGTCTCAAAAAGTGAGTGTGAGCTCCGCTTCAGAATACGGGGTACGTCCCCGGGTCTGGTTTGCTGTTTATCAATTGCTATGGCATCTCTTATTGCCGCTGGCATTTATTCGTCTAGCTTGGCGTGCACGACATTCCTTTGCTTATATGCATCACATTCCAGAGCGCCTTGGCTTTGGATATGACAAGCCGATTAAACAAGGTTCCATTTGGATTCATGCGGTCTCCGTAGGCGAGACTCGTGCTGCTCAGCCATTAATTGAGGCTTATCTTGATCGCGGCGAAACCATTTTGCTTACGCATATGACTTTAAATGGCCGTCGTACAGGCAAACAGTTATTTGCTAAGGAAATTGCTTCTGGGCACATACGTCAGGTTTACTTGCCTTATGACCTTTGCTGGTCTGTTGAACATTTTCTGAAGACCTTTAAGCCAAAGCTTGGTCTCTTTATGGAGACCGAGGCTTGGCCAACGGTTGTTTTTCGTTGCGCAGAAATCGGCCTACCTTTATTTCTGGTGAATGCTCGCCTCTCCGAGAGAAGTGCGCGTCGTGTTAATCGATTTGGCAAAGCAGGGCGCGCATTATTTCAAGCATTTGCAGGAATCTTGGCACAAACCGATTTTGATGCACAGCGCTATCGAAGCCTTGGTGTGAAAAATATTAGCATCGTTGGCAATCTCAAATTTGATGTGCCTCTCGATCTGCTATCAGTAGAGCAAGGCAAGCTTTGGAAAAAAGAGTTGCATGAAAGTCATCGTTTGATGGTCTGTGCTGCCAGTACTCGTGATGGTGAAGAGGCCATCATTCTGAAGGCTTGGAAAGATTTACTGCTGAGCAATGCTTTTGAGACAGCGCCATTACTTTGCTTGGTGCCCCGCCACCCCGAAAGATTTGCAGAAGTTGCGGATGCCATTCATTCGGCTGGATTAAAGTTCCGCCGTCGTACTGAATGGACAGGAATTCCAAGAGATTGCGGTGGCTTAGATGTAGTCTTAGGCGACTCCATGGGTGAAATGCCCATGTATTACAGCGCTGCTGATTTAGTGGTGATGGGTGGCAGTCTCTTACCATTTGGCGGTCAAAATCTCATAGAAGCCTGTGCTGCAGGATGTCCAGTGCTCTTGGGTGAGCATACTTACAACTTCCAACAAGCAGCCTTGGATGCCATTCAGGCTGGCGCTGCTAAACGTATTGAGGGCGATCTATTGCCGACTGAATCAATTGCCTTGATGCAAGCTTTGAAGACTCTGCTTTTGAATGCTACTGAACTTACTAATATGAGTCAGGCAGCTAAGACTTACTCAATTGATCATCAAGGTGCAGCCAAGCGAATACTAGCTGCCCTGGATCAACAAAACTTCTCGTTAATTTAAGTCTGCTTGACTTAAATACGCGCCCCAAAATTAGGGTCATCATTGCGGGCGTTGTCATCTGGCTTTTTGTCGCTCTTTGCCAAATCTTCGCGCGTTACTCCAAGCCACATGGCCAAAGCGGCAGCTACGAATACTGAAGAGTAAATACCAAACAAAATACCAATAGTCAGTGCTAGTGCAAAGTAGAAGAGGGTTGGACCACCAAAAATCAGCATAGCTAAAACCATCATCTCTGTGCTGCCGTGAGTAATCACGGTGCGGCTGATTGTGCTGGTAATGGCATTGTCAATAATTTCGCGAGTATTCATCTTGCGGTACTTGCGGAAATTTTCGCGAATACGATCAAAGATCACCACAGACTCGTTTACGGAGTAACCCAGCACCGCCAAGACTGCCGCCAACACTGAGAGTGAGAACTCCCATTGGAAGAAAGCAAAGAAACCTAAGATGATCACGATGTCATGCAAGTTAGCAATGATGCCCGCTAGAGCAAATTTCCACTCAAAGCGGAAAGAGAGGTAAATCACAATGCCGATAATTACAAAAATTAAGGCCTTCAAGCCATCCAAAGCAAGCTCTTCACCCACCTGAGGACCAACGAACTCTACGCGTTGCAGTTTAGCGCCGCTAGTAGCAGGCTCAAGTGCTTGCATTACCGCCGCGCTTTGGTCTGCAGAAGAAATGAGTTTGCCTTCAGTATCTTTTTGCAAAGGCAAGCGAATCATGATGTCGCGTGAGCTGCCAAAGTTCTGAATCTGTGTATCTGCGTAACCCAACTTCTCAACCTTTGTGCGAATAGAGTCTAGTGGAGCAGCTTGAGGGTAACTAACCTCCATAACCGTACCACCTGTGAACTCAATCGAGAGATGTAAGCCGTTGTGCCATAAAAAGAAGACTGCAGCTAAAAAGGTGATTAAAGAAATCGCATTGAGCGCCAATGCATGGCGCATAAAGGGAATATCTTTTTTGATCCGGAAAAATTCCATGGCTTATTTCTCCTGTGGTCGCCAAACTTGGCCAATAGCGAGTTTTTGAACCTTCTTGTGTCTGCCGTACCAGAGGTTAACAAGACCACGCGAGAAGAAGACAGCCGAGAACATTGAAGTCAAAATACCTAAACAGTGAACTACCGCAAAGCCTTTGATTGGGCCAGAGCCAAATGCCAAGAGTGCTAGACCGGCAATTAAGGTTGTCACATTCGAGTCCAAAATTGTTGCCCAAGCTTTATCAAAGCCAACTGCAATTGCAGTTTGTGGTGCTGCGCCGTTGCGTAGCTCTTCACGAATACGTTCATTAATCAATACGTTGGAGTCAATCGCCATACCGAGTGCTAGGGCCATCGCGGCGATACCTGGCAAAGTGAGGGTGGCTTGCAACATCGACAGTATGGAAATCAGCAGGAGCAAGTTCACCGCCAATGCAATGACTGAGAATGTGCCAAATAATAAGTAGTAAGCCATCATGAAAATAGCTATGGCGCCAAAGCCAATCAAGAGTGACTTGAAGCCCTTCTCAATATTCTCCGCACCTAAGCTAGGTCCAATAGTGCGCTCTTCAATAATTTCCATTGGGGCAGCTAAAGAGCCTGCGCGTAGTAGGAGGGCTAAGTCATTGGCACTAGCAGTAGTGGGTTGGCCTGTAATCTGAAACTTAGATCCGAATTCGCTTTGAATAGTAGCAATGGTCAACACTTCACCTTTGCCTTTTTCAAACAAAATCATGCCCATAGGCTTGCCAATATTCTCGCGTGTCACTTCTTGCATGACGCGGCCACCCGCAGCATCGAGGGAGATGTTTACAGCGGGACGTTGATTTTGATCAAAGCCAGCACTTGCATCGGTAATGCGATCGCCACTGAAGATAACTGACTTCTTAAATACGCCTAAACGATTTTCCCCAAAACGGAAGGTATCCATGCCCGGAGGTGGCGTCTCGCCAATCCCAATGGTAGAAATAATTGGATCAGCTAAGCGAGACTCTAAGGTCGCTGTACGACCAATAATATCTTTAGCGCGTGCAGTATCTTGAACACCAGGTAACTGCACCACAATACGTTCGGCACCCTGTTGTTGAATCACCGGCTCTTTAACTGCCAACTCATTCACACGCTTATTCAGTGTGATGATATTTTGCTTAACAGCGCTATCTTGGATTTCTTTTAATGCGGTTGGTTTAAATTCACCAACTAATTTTGGTGATAGGCCTGTTGGCTTTACTTGCCAATTGAGTTCGGGTTGAGCTGATTGTAAAACTGCACGAGCTGCATCAGCATCAGCAGTGCTGCCAAAATTAATTGTGATGCTATCTGTGCCACGCTCAATACCTTGGTGGCGAATATTTTTATCGCGTAATTGCGAGCGAATATCAGTTGCCAAAGAAGTAACCTTCTTTTGAACCGCGCCTTTCATGTCGACCTGCAGCAGGAAGTAAACACCACCTCGTAAGTCAAGACCTAAGGGCATTGGTAGGGCGTTAATGGAATTTAACCAATCTGGCGTATTCGATAAAAGGTTTAAAGCAACTGTAAAGTTCGGGTCGCTCTGATCGGCATTAATCTTTTGCTGCAATAGATCGCGTGCACGCAATTGAATGTCGGTATTGTTAAAGCGAATCTTGATAGAGCCAACATTATTGGCATTTTCAAAGAAGATGCCAGTGTTGCTGATATCGGCATCAGACAAAATCTTTTCAACACGAGCTTGTGTCGCCAAATCAACCTTGATGGTTGGTTTGGCGGACGAGATCTGAACCGCTGGAGCCTCACCATAGAAATTTGGGATTGAATATAGTCCGCCAATAAGTAAGGCAACGACGATAACTAGATATTTCCAGAGAGGGTAGCGATTCATATTGAGATACTTTTAAACAAAGCTATTAAGCAGACTTTAATGTGCCTTTAGGCAACACATTGGTGATAGCGCCTTTTTGCAATTGCACTTCAGTGCCGGCTGAAATCTCAACAGTAACTACTGCATCTTTGAGTGCTGTTACTTTGCCCATGATGCCGCCTACCGTTACCACTTCATCGCCAACTGCTAATGCTTCAAGCATGGCTTTAGTTTCTTTCTGACGCTTCATTTGTGGGCGAATCATGATGAAGTACAAAACTGCAAACATCAAAACTAATGGCAGGAAGCTCATCAAGCCACCAGAATCTGGACCCGCAGCTGGGGCTTGGGCAAAAGCGTTACTAATCCACATACAAAACCTCCGTTAAAGACTATTTGGAAACTGTTTCAGTTTTAGGCTTTTAAGTAAAGCCGTAAACCCGCAATTCTAAACTGTGCGGGGCTTTGGAGGTGATTTGGAGGGGTATAGGCCTCCGTAGGGTTATTAATCCTGCCCGGGCTCAACCCCACGCTGGCGATTCTGGTGGAATTCTTCTCGGTAGGCGCTAAAGCGGTCTTTGCTTAAGGCCTCCCTCACCTCAGTCATGAGCTGGAGGTAATAGGACAGATTGTGGATGGTATTGAGTTGGGATCCTAGAATCTCATTCGCCTTTTGGAGGTGATTTAAGTAGGATCTAGTGAAGTTTTGGCAGGTATAGCAGGTGCAAGTAGGGTCCAGCGGCCGATCATCGTCCTTGTAGCCGGAATTACGCAATTTGAGGTCGCCAAAGCGGGTAAATAGCCAGCCATTACGAGCATTGCGGGTAGGCATCACGCAATCAAACATATCAATGCCTAGGCTGACACCTAACATCAGATCTTCGGGGGTGCCTACACCCATCAAATAGTGAGGCATATGTTCTGGCAGTTTAGGCGCCGTGAAATTCAAGATACGCTCGAACTCGGGTTTGGGCTCACCTACGGAGAGGCCTCCAATCGCAATCCCATCAAAGCCTTGTTGGCTGACCGCATCTAATGAGAATTCCCGTAGATTTTCGAACATGCCGCCTTGGACGATGCCAAATAGGCCGTTACCAGTATTAAGCTCTCTAAATCGTTTGAGTGAACGATCGCCCCAGCGAAGTGACATCTCTAGTGATGACCGAGCTGTTTTTTCTGAGGTGGGTTGTCCCTTGATTTCGTAAGGGGTGCATTCATCGAACTGCATGGCGATATCACTGTTCAAGACTGCCTGAATTTCCATCGATACTTCTGGCGACATAAACAGTTTGTCACCATTAATGGGCGATGCAAAGGTCACACCTTCTTCAGAGATCTTGCGCAATGCCCCTAGACTGAATACCTGAAAGCCACCGGAGTCAGTTAGGATCGGTTTGTCCCAAGCCATGAAGCGATGTAAGCCACCATGTTTTTTGATGACGTCTAAACCAGGACGTAACCAAAGATGAAAGGTATTGCCTAAAATAATTTGTGCTTTTGCTTCATTCAAATCCCGCGGGGTCATTGCCTTCACGGTGCCATATGTTCCAACGGGCATAAAAATAGGCGTCTGGATACTGCCATGCGGAAGATCAAGTTGACCAAGGCGAGCAGGACTTTGTGAGTCGCGCGCTAATATATTGAAGTGAATAGGTTTAGTCATGATTTTGTATTCTCAAGTCGGCATAAAAACATCGCATCTCCGTAACTAAAGAAACGATACTTCTGAGCTATGGCATGTTGGTAGGCAGCACGGATATTATCCATTTCCGCAAAAGCACTCACCAACATCAATAGGGTGGATTTTGGCAGATGAAAGTTGGTCAGCAAACAATCTACGGTTTTGAACTCAAATCCCGGCGTGATGAAAAGATTAGTTTCGCCACTGCTTTGCTGGCTAATGGCTTGGCTCTCAAGAGCTCTAAGGCTGGTGGTGCCTACAGCAATAACCCGTCCACCTTTTTGTTTGGTTTCTTCAATCGCCTGCAAAGTTTCTACTGGAATCGAGAACCACTCATGATGCATCTTGTGTTTAGATAGATCCTCTTCACGAACGGGAGTGAAGGTACCCGCTCCTACATGAAGGGTAATTGTTGCTTGATTGATTCCTAAATTATTTAATTGCTTCAGAATAGTTTCATCAAAATGAAGCCCTGCAGTTGGTGCTGCAACTGCACCTGGATTTTTTGCGACTACAGTTTGGTAGCGCTGCGCATCTTCACCATCGGGTTGGTGTTCGATATAAGGTGGTAGCGGTAATTCGCCAAAACGCTCGAGTAGCTCAAAAACATTTTCTGGAAAACGGACTTCGTAAAAGCGCCCATCGTATCCAAGCATCTCCACTGGAAAAGTTTCCCCTGCCTGATTGTGAATCTGAACAATCGAGCCTGTCTTAGGAACCTTCGATGCTCTGATCTGAACCCAGGCTTGTTTATCACCACTAATTCGCTCAATGAGAAGCTCGACATTACCGCCGGTCTCTTTTTTTCCGTGTAATCTTGCTGGGATTACTTTGGTGTCATTGAATACCAATAAATCCCCTGGCTTGATAATGCTAAGAATGTCCTTAAACTGATGATCAATCAGTTCGACGTGACTACCCCCATCGGCCTTGACCTCTAGGAGGCGGCTATCGGTTCTATTTGCCAAAGGGTGTTGGGCAATTAGGTCGGCAGGAAGTTCGTAATTGAAGTCAGAGAGTTGCATAGCATTACCATCAGGTATTAGATTTTAACGATGACTACCAAACAATCGCCAAGCACACTCCAGAAAATGGGTTTAGACAGCCCAATGGCCCTTGCTTTGCATCTTCCATCCCGCTATGAAGATGAGACTGAGTTATTCACGATTGAAGAGGCCCTAAATCAGGGCAGGTTTAGTTCAGCCCAAACCCAGGGGATCGTGATCCGAAATCAGGTCTTATTTAGGCCTAGAAGACAGATGTTGGTCACCATTGAAGATGACACCGAAACTTTGCAGCTACGTTTCCTCAATTTCTACCCAAGCCAGCAAAAGCAAATGGCAGTGGGCGCGCATATTCGAGTGCGCGGTGAAGTGCGTGAAGGATTTCAGGGTCCAGAAATGGTCCATCCCACCGTTAAGGCTGTAGCAGCAGACGCCCCCTTGCCAATGAGTCTGACCCCAGTCTATCCGGTAAGTGCCGGCGTTTCTCAAACAGTCATTCGCAAAGCAGTTGGACAGGCCTTACGTGATCCAAGCTTGCGAGATAGTCTGGCTGAGTTCTTGCCCAAGCAGTTAATGACAGAACTGCTTCCAAGTAATGATTGGCCAAGCCTACAAGCTGCTATTACCTATTTACATCAGCCGCCTGCTGATGCTGATACTCA
This sequence comes from uncultured beta proteobacterium, assembly GCA_903995005.1. Taxonomy (GTDB): domain Bacteria; phylum Pseudomonadota; class Gammaproteobacteria; order Burkholderiales; family Burkholderiaceae; genus Polynucleobacter. The sequence continues at coordinate 1,936 of CAJEZV010000009.1, read as the reverse complement.
AGCCTTGTTAGAGCGCACAGATTCTGCATGGCGCCGCGTGCAGTTCGAAGAATTGCTCGCGCAACAAATCTCTTTGAAACGTGCTCATGCGATTCGAAGAGAGCGGCATGCCCCGAGCTTTGCAAAGCCATCAAAAGAGCAAAGCCTAGAAACTGGCTTACTTAAGGCGCTTCCTTTTCAATTAACTGGAGCCCAAGACCATGTGTGGTTAGAGATTGCTAATGATCTAGAGAACTCGTTTCCAATGAACCGTCTCTTGCAAGGGGACGTAGGTAGCGGCAAGACGGTAGTCGCTGCCTTAGCAGCGGCACGCGCGATGGATCATGGCTATCAAGCTGCGGTCATGGCGCCTACTGAAATCTTGGCGGAGCAGCATTACTTAAAAATGAAAGAATGGTTTGAACCATTAGGGGTACGCATTGCTTGGCTGTCTGGTAGTTTGAAGGCAAAAGAAAAAAGGTTGGCTCAGGAAATGATTGAGAGTGGGCAAGCTCAACTCGTTATTGGTACTCATGCACTAATTCAGGAGAGTGTGAGTTTTTCTAAGCTAGGCTTAGCAGTGATTGATGAGCAACATCGCTTTGGAGTTAGGCAGCGCTTAGAAATACAGCAAAGACTCGGATCAGAATTATTCTATTGCCATCAATTGATGATGTCAGCAACGCCAATTCCTCGTACCTTGGCTATGACCTATTACGCTGATCTGGATGTGTCTGTCATTGACGAGCTACCTCCAGGCCGCAAACCAATTAACACTAAAGTGGTCAAGGCGACTCGTCGTGATGAGGTGATTGGCGGCTTACAAAGTTGGCTTTCCAAAGGGCTACAAGCCTATTGGGTTTGCCCTTTGATAGAAGAGTCTGAGGTTTTGCAATTGCAAACTGCAGTTGAGAGTTTTGAGCAGTTAACAGAGGCTTTGCCAAATTTTAAAGTGGGCCTAGTGCATGGTCGTCTAAAGGCAGAAGAAAAAGCAGCGGTGATGGCCGCATTTAAAGCCAATGAAATTCAGTTATTGGTTGCCACTACAGTCATTGAGGTGGGTGTCGATGTACCCAATGCAGCATTAATGGTGATCGAGCATGCTGAGCGCTTTGGCTATGCTCAAATTCATCAACTGCGTGGGCGTGTGGGCCGCGGCTCAGCTGATTCAGTTTGCATCTTGATGTATGCGGAACCCTTATCAATGGCAGCTAAAGAGCGCTTGCAAACCTTGCGTGAAGTATCAGATGGCTTTGTCATTGCAGAGCGCGACCTTTCCCTGCGTGGTCCTGGAGAATTGCTTGGAGCCAAGCAATCTGGTGATGCGATGTTGCGGTTTGTTGATTTACAGCGCGATGCTTGGTTAATTGAGTTAGCTCAACAGGCAGCCGAGCGCTTGCTAGCAGAGCATGCAGATCTAGTGGAGCGTCATCTAGAGCGCTGGCTAGGATCCCGCGCTGAATTTTTAAAGGCGTGATAATTACATGATGTCTTTAAATGATCGCCTTATCTCTTATGCTTATCTCATTCGATTGGATAAGCCAATTGGCACCTTATTGCTTTTATGGCCAACGCTATGGGCCTTATGGCTGGCTAGTAGTGGAATGCCAGACCCCAAAATCTTATTGATATTCGTAGTGGGTACCTTCTTGATGCGTAGCGCAGGATGTGCAATGAATGATTATGCGGATCGCGACTTTGATCTTCATGTGCAGAGAACGCAAGGGCGTCCAGTGACGAGCGGTAAGATTTCTGGCAAAGAGGCGGTATTGATTGCCGCATTATTGGCCTTGATTGCATTCCTCCTCATCCAGCCGCTCAATGATTACACCAAGAAGCTTTCCGTTTTTGCATTAGCGGTAGCGTTCATTTATCCCTTTACTAAACGCTTCTTTGCAATACCGCAAGCTATTCTGGGTATTGCGTTTGGCTTTGGTATTCCCATGGCATATGCCGC
>CAJEZV010000008.1 GCA_903995005.1 uncultured beta proteobacterium | reverse complement strand
CTACTAGAGTCACGCCATCTTTAGGGCTACCAGGTTCAAAGTGATAAGTCAGGCTAAGCTCAGCGCCACCCACCATCATCTTCTTGGGGTAACGATCAACCGTAATACCAGCAGCCTCATGGCGCATGAGGTCAGCTTTTTCCAGTCTTAACTGGCTATCTAGGTCTGGCTCTTTCTTAAACCATGCCATCAAGCCTTCGCGATTACAAACTTCTTTTGGAATACGTGATTCATAGAAAGCAAACAGCAAATCATCGTCGACCAGTACGTCAGGACGACGTGAACGATGCTCCAGCGCCTCGATTTCTTTAATCAGGCGACAGTTGTGCCAGAAAAAACCAAACAAACCAGGGTATTTTTTCTTGGCATCTGCCTCAGTTTCGCGATAGAGGGCTGGTGTTTCCATGCGCCCAAACATTTCTTCCTGAACTAAGGCTTGGCTAATGAACAACTCTCTTGCTTCTTCTGGGTTATGAGGCTCATAACGTACTCGTCGACCGTGATAGATGGGTAAACCATATAAGGTGCCACGCTCAAACGCCAAGACCTCGCCCTGAGGGTTATCCCAAAATGGATCGCTTAAGGATTTGATCAGACGATGAGCTGCCACTTTCTCAACCCACTGCGGCTCAATCTTGGCAATCGTCCGCGCATACATGCGATTGGTTTCTTGCAACTCCCCCGCCAGAATCCAAGCGCCAGCTTTTTTGCCAATCGTTGAGCCTGGCCAAATAAATGGTCGAATCCCACGAGCACCGACATAGCCGCCAGTCTTGCTATTGCGATCTTGCGACTTTTCATCCTCTTCTTTTTTGGCAACATATCCCAGTAAACCGGTTAAGAGTGATAAATGGACTTGTTCATAGGTCGCAGCAAGTCCATTTTCTCTCCAGCCCTTTTCACCCAGCATCGTATGCAGTTGACCATGAACGTCACGCCACTCTCGCAAGCGACGTGGTGATAAGAATTTACTTCTGCATAAATTTTATAATTGGCGATTGCTGTGTTTATGTTGCAAGGCATCTTGATACCAATCCCAAAGCTTTACAAAACTCAGGAACTCAGAGCGCTCATCGGCAAATTGCAGATGCGCTTGGTCAGCTGCAGCCCCCTGATCCATGGGTCGCTCACGTGGATCTTGCGTAGCCAAAGCCGAAGCAATGATCGTGACCTCTTTTAAGGCATTCTGCTCTTTTGCCGCCAATAGCATCCTGCCAATTCGGGGATCTAGTGGTAAGTCTGCTAACTGCTTACCAATGGCTGTGAGCTTAAAGCTATTGTTAATGTCTTTGCCATCGGCGGCATCTGATTCATCAAACTCAATTGCCCCCAACTCATCCAGCAGTTGCATACCGTCAGTTATTGCTCTGCCCAAGGGCTTATCAATGAACGGAAAATGTTGAATCTTGGGTAAATACAGTGAACTCATACGCAATAACACTGCCGCCAATGAGCTACGCAGAATTTCTGGGTCGGTAAATTTAGGGCGGCTTTGATAATCAAGTTCGCTATACAGACGAATACAAATACCATCAGATACCCGGCCGCAACGCCCCGCTCTTTGGTTAGCGGCCGCTTGGGAAATCGCTTCAATCTGAAGTTGCTCTACCTTATTGCGATAAGAGTAGCGTTTGACTCTTGCTAATCCACTATCGATCACATAGCGAATATTGGGAACGGTAAGGGAAGTCTCAGCCACGTTGGTTGTCAGAATGATGCGACGGCCGTTGCCTGAACTAAAGACTCTTTCTTGCTCCGCCACTGATTGGCGCGCAAACAGACTGAGAATTTCTGGATGAAAGCGTTGTTGTAGCACATGATCCTTGCGAAGCGCTTCTGCGCAATCCCGAATCTCGCGCTCTCCAGGCAAAAATACCAATACGTCTCCGGCGCCTGATGCACCCTCACACCAAACATTGGCGATTTCTTCTGCGACGGCATCGGGAATTTCTTTTGCTACTTTAGATTCCTTTTTGCCATCCGGCTTAGCATCGGGCTCTAGTGGTGAATACCGCTGTTCAACTGGAAAGAGTCGTCCACTAACCTCAATCACTGGCGCCACTTTGCCATTGATTGCAAAGTGCTCCGCAAAACGTTGGGCATCAATCGTGGCTGAAGTAATGATCAGTTTGAGGTCGGGTCTTTTTGGAAGCAGTTGTCTGAGATAGCCCAGGAGAAAATCAATATTCAAGCTACGCTCGTGCGCCTCGTCAATGATGAGCGTGTCATAGGCTTTGAGCTGAGGGTCGCGCTGTGTCTCTGCCAATAAGATGCCATCGGTCATCAATTTGATCGAAGCGGTATTGCTTGTCTTATCTGCGAAGCGAACTTGATAGCCAACATCTTGGCCAATGGGGGAGCCTAGCTCTTGGGCAATTCTCTTGGCTGTGGCAGTAGCTGCTATTCGGCGAGGTTGGGTATGGCCAATCAACTTACCGCCGTTGATTGTGCCTCTACCGAGGTCCAAACAGATCTTAGGCAGCTGAGTGGTCTTACCCGAACCCGTCTCTCCGCAAACAATCACCACCTGGTGGGTTTGCAAGGCATCCTTGATGATTTGCCGTTGGCCAGAAACTGGTAATTCTTCCGGAAAGCGGATCTCCAGCCTGCGTGAGGTGTTGGAAGCAGGCACAGGCTTTGGCATTGCTTTGGGTTTTTGTTGGTTTATAGGCTCTTGCACCCTATAATTTTCTCACTATGCCAACAAATGCACCGAACCAGGCCTCAAACGCCGAAGAATCTACCTCCAACTTCCCCTTTGTAGGGTGGTTGCGCGATGTTGCGCCTTACATTCATAGCTTCCGTGAAAAGACCTTTGTTATCGCCTTTGCTGGTGAGCTCGTCCAGGAAATTGGTCTTGAGAATCTGATTGAGGATATTGCGATGTTGCATGCTATGGGTATGCGCATTGTTTTGGTACACGGTATTCGTCCGCAGATTGAAGAGCAGCTCACCTTACGCAAGATCAAAAGTAAATTTGGTAAGAGTGCAATGCACAGCTATCGGATTACCGATGCCGCTGCCCTCGAGTGCGTCAAAGAAGCTGCTGGTGAATTGCGTCTTGATATTGAGGCCGCCTTTAGCCGTGGTTTACCAAACACTCCAATGGCAGGATCACGCATCTCTGTGATCTCCGGAAACTTTATAACCGCGATGCCAGTCGGCGTTGTTGAAGGCACCGATTACATCCACACCGGTTTAGTGCGTAAGGTGGACTCCACCTCTATTACGCAGTCTTTGGATAGCAACAAGATTGTCTTGCTCTCGCCTCTAGGCTTCTCACCTACCGGACAGGCATTTAATCTCGCCTATGAAGATGTGGCTGCTTCCACTGCCGCTGCCCTGAAGGCTGATAAGTTGATCTTCTTGAGCCCTTATGCAGGTCTACACGATGCTGAAGGTGATCTGATTACAGAATTATCTTTGCCTCAGTTGCAAGACTATATTACAGAGAATAAAGAGCTAGATCTGGGCATGAAGAGTCTTCTCAATATCTCTGGTAGAGCCATCAGAGCAGGTGTTAGCCGTGTTCACTTCTTGCCATGCAATCAAGATGGTGCTTTATTAGAAGAGCTATTTACCCATGACGGTATTGGCATGATGCTCGCCTCTTCCGATATTGAAAACTTGCGTGAAGCCAATCAGGATGATGTGGGCGGTATTTTGCAGTTGACGATGCCACTAGAAGACGAAGGTATCTTAGCTGCCCGTGGACAAGATGTGATTGAGCGCGATATTCAGCGCTTCTCAGTGATTGAGCATGACCGCGTTCTCTTCGGCTGTGCTGCCCTCTTCCCATTCCCAAATGGCGTTGGCGAGCTTGCATGCCTTGCGGTTGATCCAGACGTCCAAGGATCAGGCGACGGTGAGCGTCTCCTCAAACGTGTTGAAATGCGCGCCAAGCAAGAAGGTATCAAAAAATTATTTGTTCTCACTACAAGGACCGAGCATTGGTTCTTAAAGCGCGGCTTTAAGCGGGCTACGGTTGACGACTTGCCTGAAGAAAGAAAACAAATTTATAACTGGGACCGTAAGTCCATGGTTTTAACTAAAGATCTATAAAGATTTAAGAAAGGCATTACAGATGGCACGCATGGTTCAATGTATCAAGCTCAACAAAGAGTCCGAAGGAATGGATTTCGCTCCGCTTCCTGGTGAGCTTGGAAAAAAGATTTGGAATCAAGTATCTAAAGAAGCTTGGGCTGCATGGTTAAAGCATCAAACTATGTTGATTAATGAAAACCGCCTCAATATGGCGGACCCCCGTGCTCGCCAGTACCTTCTGAAGCAAGTTGAAAAATACTTCTTTGAAGGTGGCGCAGATATGGCGCAAGGCTACGTTCCACCAGCTGAATAAATAGCCTCACCTAACTTGCTGCGGGACAGCATAAATAAATTTTTAAAACTGGTTTCCAGCTGTTGACACTCTGAAATGGCAGGCATAGGATGTAATCGTGGTGAGACAGATTTTGTGTCCCACTACATTGGCGAAAGCCACTCAGAAATGAGCGTATCTATATGCTCATAGGCTAAGGAACTAAATCTCTTCCGAGCGCCTGCGCCATGCAATCCATGGCAAACAACCCGATGGGGAAGCCCCGTCGGGTTTTTTATTTCCTTTTTCTAACTAGAGTGATATGCGGCTAACGCCAGAGGCGTTACTGACTAATAAGATGTTGGCCTTCTCTTTTGCAAATAAGCCTACTGTGATCACGCCAGCAATCTGATTGATTTGCGCTTCCATCTTGATTGGATCTGCAATCTTTAAGCCTGCGACATCCAATATCCACCCTCCGTTATCGGTAACGAACGGTTCACTTGGGGTTTGATTTAAATCTACTCGCGTGCTTTTAGCCAAGCGTAGAGTGACCTTACCACCGAATTTCTCCAGCTCTCTACTGACCACACCTTTTGCTAAGGGAATGATTTCTACTGGAAGTACAAAGTTACCCAGTACTGGCACTTGCTTAGAGGAATCACAAATGCAAATAAATTGCTTAGCCATGGAGGCAATAATTTTTTCTCGCGTAAGCGCCCCACCACCACCTTTAATCATATGCCCTGCTGGATCGATTTCATCGGCACCATCGACATAGGCAGGCAAGATGGCTACATCATTGGGATCTAAAACCCGAAAGCCGTGCTTAAGCAAACGCTCTGTTGTTGCGTTAGAACTCGATACCGTTCCTGCAAAATGATCTTTATGTGCAGCCAATGCATCGATAAAGCAGTTAGCAGTTGAGCCTGTACCAACACCTAAAATTTGTCCTGCCGGCAGCTTTAAGACTTCATCGCGCGCCGCCTCACCTACCATTTGTTTAAGTTGATCTTGGTTCATAAGCCTGCCAAACGCCTTTACTGGAACAGAGTAGTCAATACATCTATCATATGATAATCACAAGACATCCACTCAAGCAGAACCTTTATTTAGACCAATCTAGCCATGAATAGCACCTCTTCAGCCTTAAGCCAACTAGAGCAACTCAAAAAGCTCACAACAGTCGTTGCCGATACGGGTGACTTTGAGCGCATGCAGGCATTTCAGCCGCAGGATGCGACAACCAATCCATCACTCATTCTCAAGGCAGCTCAGCAGAGTAATTACCAGGCCCTGGTGCAGTCAGTAAAAGATGCGCATCCTGGGATGAACCCCACCGACTTGGTTGACTATATCTTAGTGGCGTTTGGTTTAGAGATTCTGAAAATTGTTCCAGGACGTGTTTCTACTGAAGTCGATGCTCGTCTCTCTTTTGATACCAAGGCAACGGTTACCAAGGCTAAACACATTATTTCCTTATATGAGTCACATGGTATTGATCGCACGCGGATCTTGATTAAGCTTGCTGGCACCTGGGAAGGTATTGCTGCTGCAAAAGAACTAGAGGCGGCTGGCATTCATTGCAATATGACTCTGCTCTTCTCTTTAGTACAGGCTGCAGCTTGTGGCGCAGCAAATGCAAAGTTGATCTCCCCGTTTGTGGGACGCATTACCGACTGGAATAAGACTAAGCTGGGAGCCAATTGGAACGATGCTAGCCATGGTGGTGCTAACGACCCTGGCGTGACTTCCGTGAAGAAAATATTTACTTACTACAAACACTTTGGCATCACTACAGAGATTATGGGTGCGAGCTTTCGTAATACCAGCCAAATCTTGGAACTTGCAGGCTGTGACTTACTCACAATCAGCCCAGAACTTTTGGCAGAACTGCAAAGTAGCACTGCACCCGTGAGTAAAAAGTTAGATGCAGCTAGTGCTCATGCAGAAAAACTGTCCCCACTGAAGCTAGATGAGTCTAGTTTCCGTCTACAACTCAATAATGATGCAATGGCAACCGAGAAATTAGCTGAGGGTATTCGTAATTTCTGTATTGATACAGAAAAACTAGAAGCCTTACTCGCTAAGTAAGACCTCTAATAGCTGCTTTGTTTTACTTATTGGCGGTATCAATGCCAAGTAAGCCATAAGCGGGGCAATTACCAAGCATGCCGGTTGCTAACGGAATGATGCCAATCCAGGCCCAAGGTCCAGTAATCCCAAATACTGCTAAACCGATCAGGGTAACGCCAACGGTCATGCGGAGAACACGGTCAGTGTGACCAATATTGCATTTCATATAAAGCCTTTCAGGTAACTTACTTGGCAGCTTTATTAGTTGCTTTCGCTAGGCGCTGTCTTAATGCCTCATACAAGCATACGCCACTTGCTACAGACACATTCAAACTTGACACTACACCTTGCATTGGGATGCGTACAAGCTCATCACAGGTTTCACGGGTAAGACGACGCATGCCCTCACCCTCAGCGCCCATCACTATTGCGATCGGACCCGTAAGGTCAAGATCATAGATTGACTTTTCAGCTTCATCATCAGTGCCCACTAGCCAGACACCAGCCTCTTGCATCTCTTTCATGCTACGTACAAGGTTAGTTACTGTAATCACGGGCATGACTTCAGATGCGCCGCTCGATACCTTGCTGACGGTTGCATTAATAGATGCCGAACGATCTTTTGGAATGACTACTGCATCAACCCCTGCACCATCTGCAACCCGTAAGCAGGCGCCGAAGTTGTGTGGATCAGTCACACCATCCAACACTAGGAATAATGGTTTCTTCTGAGCACTCTCAGCATCTTCCACCACTTCAGTGATAGTGCGCGCTACAGTCATTTTTTCAGCCAAGGCAACAACACCTTGATGACGATCATGGCCAGTCAGTTTATGCAAACGCTCCGCATCAGCCGCATGCAATCGTTCACCCAAGATCTCTTCAGCTTGCTTTAAAAAATCACCCATTCGTCTATCGCGACGACTGGGGTCAAAGTAAACCGCTTTCAAGCTATCAGGATCAACGCGTAAGCGCGCTTGAACCGCATGAAAGCCAACTAATATTTGTTTCATTGTTTTATTTACTCTTTATTTACGGCGAGCATTGGTGCTTCGCACCGGTGGCTTGCTACCAGCTGGTTTACCAACAGATCTTCCAGGTTTCGATTTGCCATTCTTGCGACCCGCTTTGCTCTTGGATTGGTTGGCATTCAAATTACCTGCAGACTTAGCAGCATTCACATTGATTCCGCTAGGCTTTTGTGGAACCCTACTTGCAGGACGGCTCTTCTTGGGGGCTGCCTTCTTATTAGGCCTACCAGTATCCGTAGCCAAGAGCAGTTGACGACGACTAGAGACACCGCCAGCTTCTGCGCCCATCGACTTCACAAGACTAAATTCAATCTTGCGGGCATCTAGATCAACACGGCTGACGAGAACATGCAAACGATCCCCTAAGCGATAACGAATCCCGGTTCTCTCTCCTCGTAGTTCTTGACGAGCCTCGTCATACTGGAAGTAATCGCCACCTAACTCAGTCACGTGAACCATGCCTTCAACAAAGAGGTTCTCAAGCTGAATAAATAATCCAAAGTTAGCAACGCTGGTTACTGTGCCCGCATATTCTTGACCCAAATGGTCGCGCATGTAATAGCACTTAAGCCATGCTTCAACATCACGTGATGCCTCATCTGCACGGCGCTCATTGGAAGAGCAGTGAACACCTAATTGACCCCAGATTGGCAAAGCAGCGTTTGCACCTTTTGGTGTTTTAGCGCCTTTAGCAGCACCGGCTTTAGCATCACTATGGGATTTCTTGGCATTGACTGCATTCTCACGCCCTTTACCCTTGCGCGGCAGCGTGAGATTGAGCGGAACAGTAGCTGGCAATACAGGAGCGTATGGCTTTTTCTGCAGAATCGACTTAATGACACGATGCGTCAGTAGATCTGGATACCTGCGAATTGGGCTTGTGAAATGCGAGTACGCTGGATAAGCTAAGCCAAAGTGGCCTTCATTGTCTGGCTGATACATCGCTTGTTGCATAGAGCGCAATACTACGGACTGCAGCATATTGGCATCAGGGCGATCTTTGATCTCGCGCATCAATTTTGCAAAATCACGGGGCTTTGGTTTTTCACCACCACCCAGTGAAAGACCTGAAGTTCTCAGTACTTGACGTAAGGTCACCAGCTTCTCTTCAGAGGGCTCTCCGTGAACACGGTACAGGCTTAAGTGTTTATTTTTATCAATGAAATCAGCAGCACAAACGTTTGCCGTCAACATGCACTCTTCAATTAAGCGATGCGCATCATTGCGCAGGCGCGGCTCAATGCGCAAGATCTTGCCAAGCTCATTACTGATGATCTGAGTCTCAGTGGTTTCAAACTCAATGGCACCCCGCTTCTCACGCGCCGCTAAGAGAATCTTATAAAGCGAGTACAGATTACCCAGCAATGGGCTGAACTGAGCAAATCGCACAGCTTCAGGCCCCTTACTATTAGATAGGATCTCCCAAACCGTGTCATAAGTAAAACGCTGAGCAGAATGCATCACTGCTGGATAGAACTGATAAGCCAGCACAATGCCGTTGTTATCTACTACAGAGTCACAGACCATACAGAGACGGTCTACTCCTGGATTGAGGGAACACAGGCCATTCGAGATCTTCTCTGGAAGCATCGGAATGACGCGTCTTGGAAAATACACCGAAGTTGCGCGCAGCAAACCTTCATCATCCAATGGATGACCTGGTTTAACGTAATGCGACACATCGGCAATGCCTACAATTAAACGCCAAGCTTTGGTCTTACCGTACATGATGGGCTCGCAATACACCGCATCATCAAAGTCTCTAGCATCAGCACCATCAATGGTGACCAAAGGGATATCGCGTAAATCAACGCGACCTTCTAAATCTTCTTGTTGCACAGAATCTGGAAGGGCTGCAGCCTCTTTCATGGCGGCAGCTGAAAACTCATGGGGTACGCCGTACTTCCGTACAGCGATTTCGATCTCCATACCGGGATCGTCAATCTCACCCAGAACCTCTACGACACGGCCCACAGCTTGGCGATAGCTATCGGGATAGTCAATGATCTCAACACTCACTACTTGACCTAATTTTGCTTGACCTTGTCCCTTTGGCGGAATCAAGATGTCATGGCCAATACGATTATCTTCAGGCGCAACAATCAATACGCCATTCTCATTGAGCAATCTGCCAATGACCACTTTATTTGCATGCAGCACAACTTCAACAATTTGCCCTTCGGGGCGACCACGTCGATCGGTTCCCAACACTCTGACATTAACTCTATCGCCGTGCATGACACGAGACATCTCTCGCTCAGAGAGAAAAATATCTTCACCACCATCATCGGGGATTACAAACCCAAATCCATCTCGGTGGCCTTGGACTGTTCCTAAACGGTCAGCCTCACGTGACACCAAGGCTTTTGCTTTACGCATTTAATTCCTTCGGCAATACATGCCCTTGCTATATATCTATTGATATCTATTTTTGTTATGAATAAGCCTACTGTATCAAACCATTGAGTCTGCAGGAAAAAAGCCAAATTGGCTTAGAAAAGCCCTTGGAGCAACCATCCCCCTATAATAGAGGCATGCCCAGGTGGCGAAATTGGTAGACGCACCAGCTTCAGGTGCTGGCGATCGTAAGGTTGTGGGGGTTCGAGTCCCTTCCTGGGCACCAAACACCTCCCCCAATACTTCTACCCCTTATATGGGGTCAAATCAACCAATTACAAGACCACCATAATGACCAAGCACCATCATGTGCTTGAGTTAGATTCCCATGGAGCGATGCAAAATCTTGGGTTTCATCTCATCCCAAAGACTTTCAAAGTCTTCTATCTTTGCTTCTGATAGGCTGACTGGCTCAAAGAGTTTTCCAAAAACAATCGAAGTCTTTTTTACTAAGGTTTTTTCAAACTCCGTAAGCGCAATGGGCTTGTCATCCATATCTCGCGTTAGCTCTGCGGAGCAAACAATTGCTTCCTCATCATCACGATCTACAACTGCAAACTCGATATATTGCTGATTCTTTTCAACAATCACTAGCGTTCCACGTGCATAGGAAACGGCATCATGCTCTTTGACGATGTATGCCAAGAGCTGATCCTCTTCCTCCTTCTCCATTCCCAGATCATCAATAAAGAATAGAAATTGATCCCCTTCCCCATTTACCAAGGTAAATACCTTTGGTACCACCCCATGCCCTAAGGCGAGATTGCGATAGTAAGAGGCGATTTCTACAGCGAGATTTTCAGAGAACAAATGCATAGTGAAGTCTAGTGAGATAGTTAAGCCAAGTTCTTTTTAAAGAACTCCATAGTTCGCTCCCAGGCCAGCTTAGCAGCCTCGGCGCTGTACTCCAGAGGAGGTAAGCCACGCACAGCCGACTTCGGATTGGCAAAAGCGTGTTTAGTGTCGTAGCGATAAAAGTCATAGCTAGTACCAGCCTGTTTCAATTTCTCTTCTAACTGGACTACACCTGCAATCGAAAAGAACTCGTCGTGCATTGACCAATGAGCCATCATCGGTTTCTGAATAGCTGCGGCATCAACATACTCCAATGGAGGATACCCGTACCAAACCACTGTGCCATCGAGCTCGGGAACATTACACGCCGAGAGAATAGTTAAAGCTCCGCCCATACAAAATCCAGTAACAGCAACCTTCTGGCTGCCTGTTGCTTTCAAGTATTGAACTGCGCCACGAATATCTTGGGTAGCAGCGTCACCAAAGTTCAACCCATTCATCAAGTGCTCAGCCTCATTCGCTTCGAGTGCTAGCTTGCCGCGATAGAGGTCAGGCACTAAGGCGCGGTAACCTGCTTTAGCCAAACGATCTGCCACTGATTTGACCTCATCATCCAGCCCCCACCACTCTTGGATAACTACAACACCTGGAGCATTGGCTTGATCTGCAGGCTCTGCCAAATAACCCTCCACAGCAGAACCATCGGGTCTTTTAAATTGAATCATGAGATCTCCTTGTATTTTCTGAATACTCTATTTCAATGGTGCCGCATGCCATTATCAATCTTACGATGCCAACAAAGACCTGCCAATTTACCTACTCAGCACTCTTTAAAGGTGTCCTTATTTCAGAAGTGCAAATTTGGGCAGCCTTCGTCAAGATTGACACAACGCATACCCACCCGCAGACTTAGGCTCAAAAACCACTCACAGAAGCTTTAACCAGGTTTTTTGCTGCCTCGCAACATTTTTGTGTGATTAGGTGTATCATCAGGGTATACCCTTAAGGAGACCTAAAATGGCACATTCAAACTCAGTTAGTTTTTCACAAAGCTCCAGCTTTGGTTCTAAACCTTTTTTTGCAATTAGGGACTTTTTTGCCCTGATTTCAGCAGCATGGGCAGAAGCCAAGATCATGGAACAGAAAAGTCATAAAATCAGCGGAAATTGGTAATTTATTGCTGATTTATCGCTAAATTTAGCTGTTTTTCGCCAATTATTGGCAAAAGCCCTCGAGCTCTGCTCTGGGGCTTTTTTTATTGGTCTTTTTAGGTCTTTTTGAGCCTATTTCTTAATGTAATAGCCATAAACACAACGATTTCCACCTCTGGATGGATTGTGTGTATCTTGAATAACTCCATCAACTATTGCAGTTAAGTGCTTGGAAACCTTCACAATTAATGCTCCATCAGGAAGTTCATTGGGCCTCAGGTGTACTCGACAGCCTGCCCCCACCTTCATGGTTGGAACCCATTCAAATCCAAGGCCTAGGATGTAATCGTGAAAGACATTGCGATGGTTGCCGTTACGAGGTGAAGAACCCTTGTTATTGAGACGCCTAGCCAAGCGATCGTTCTTGAGCTCGGCATAGTGTTGGTTAGCGCTTCTGAGGTCCTCATAGACCTGCAGATAGGGCAGCTTGGCGGCAATTGCAATGGATCTGACCACGCAGTCACCTGCCCCACCCTTAAAACCAGCCTTCTCCCTACCACCATCATTGAGCTGCAATGGGAAGGTCTGCCGAGATTTGGAGAACGGGTTTAGAAAGCTAAACATGTGGATGCGCTAAACAAAAAATGGATTTGCCTTGCGACAAATCCATTCTATGGTGAGTTTCACGTCAGATTACTTTGCTTGCGCCTGCTTAACCTTCAAACGCCAAGCATGCAGCAATGGTTCTGTATACCCGTTTGGCTGCTCAAGACCCTTAAAGATCAGATCGCTTGCAGCTTGATAGGCATATGAATCTTGATAGTTCGGCATCATTGGCTTGTAAAGAGGATCGCCGGCGTTTTGTGTATCAACAATAGTAGCCATACGCTGTAAGGCTTCATTCACTTCCGCCTTAGTGACATATTTATGCAGCAACCAGTTGGCAATATGCTGACTGGAAATGCGCAATGTTGCACGATCTTCCATTAAGCCGACGTTATAAATATCAGGCACCTTAGAGCAACCAACACCCTGGTCAATCCAGCGAACCACGTAGCCCAAAATACCTTGGCAATTATTGTTGAGGGCTTCGCGAATCTCTTCTTTAGTCCAATCTGGATATAGTGCAATTGGCACAGTTAAGAGCTCATCAGTTAAAGCCTCATACTCAGCTGCAGTATCTAATATCTCCATGTCGGCTTGGATCTTTGCGACATCAACCTGGTGATAGTGCATTGCATGCAGGGTAGCGGCAGTAGGCGATGGCACCCAAGCGGTATTTGCTCCTGCTAGAGGATGTGCGCCTTTTTGCTCAACCATTTCTTTCATGAGATCAGGCGCAGGCCACATGCCCTTACCAATCTGTGCACGGCCACGCAGGCCACAATCTAATCCCGCCAAAACGTTACGGCGCTCATAGGCTCCGAACCACTTAGCAATCTTCATTCTGCCTTTACGAACCATGGCACCGCCATACATTCCGGTATGCATTTCATCGCCAGTACGGTCTAAGAATCCGGTATTAATAAAGGCAACACGAGCCCCAGCTGCAGCAATCGCAGCTTTAATATTGACGCTCATACGGCGTTCTTCGTCCATGATGCCCAATTTGACTGTGTTCTCAGGCAAGCCCAGTAATTTCTCAACGCGTCCAAAGAGCTCGCTTGCAAATGCCACTTCTTCGGCGCTGTGCATTTTTGGCTTAACAATGTAGACAGAGCCTTTACGGGTATTGCCAATCGCTTGAGTCGCTGGACGATTGATGTCATACAAGGCAATTAACACGGTCACTACTGCATCTAAGATACCCTCGTAGATTTCCTTACCTTCGCCAGTAATAATCGCTGGGTTAGTCATCAAGTGGCCAACGTTACGCAGAAACAGGAGTGATCGGCCATGCAATGTGACAACGCCATCCTTAGCGTTAACAGCGCCAATGCCTGCGGTGTATTTGCGATCTGGATTGAGTGTGCGAGTAAAAGTCTTACCACCCTTACTCACTTCTTCAACCAAAGTACCCTTCAGAATGCCCAACCAGTTCTCATAGGCAAGGACCTTGTCATCACCATCAACAACTGCTACCGAATCTTCTAAGTCCAAAATCGTTGAGAGCGCAGCTTCAAGGACTACATCATTTACTCCCGCTAAATCAGCAGCGCCAATCGTTTTAGTCTTATCAATTTGGATGTCAATATGAATACCGTGATTGCGCAACAAAACAGAAGATGGTGCAGAAGCATCACCTTGGTAACCAACAAACTGCTTTTCATCCACTAAGCCAGTAGTACTACCATCTTTTAATTTGACGGACAGCTTTTTATCTGCGACGCTGTATGCCACTACATCGCTATATAAAGCACCAGCCAAAGGAGCGGATTCATCTAAAAACTGACGTGCATAAGCAACTACCTTAGCGCCGCGAATAGGGTTGTAAGCACCATCCTTGGTAGCGCCATCTGCTTCAGAGATAACGTCCGTACCATACAAAGCATCATACAAAGAGCCCCAACGAGCGTTAGCAGCATTTAAGGCATAGCGGGCATTTAATACGGGAACAACCAGCTGAGGTCCGGCTTGGAGAGCAAGTTCATCGTCCACATTCTGAGTAGTAGCCGAAATCTTGGCTGGCACATCATCGATATAACCAATTTCTTTCAAGTACTTACGATAAGCAGGCATATCTTTGATTGGGCCTGGATTGGCTTTATGCCAGTTATCCAAATCCAACTGCAAGCGATCACGCTTTGCCAGTAGAGCTTCATTTTTTGGTGTTAAGTCCTTAACAATTTCATCAAAACCTTTCCAAAAGTCAGCGCTCTTGATGCCAGTTCCTGGAAGGACCTTGTCTTCAATAAAACGATAAAGAGGTGTTGCTACTTGAAGGCTATTACAGGTAGTGCGTGCAGTCATGTTATTTATTTCTTATACAAAAGTTAAAAATGGGTTGAATCAGTTATTTTTATTAACCCTGGAAAGGGTGTTGTAGCAAGATAGTCTCATCGCGTTCTGGGCCTGTAGAAACCATCGCTATGGGCTTACCAGCTACTTCCTCAATACGGCGTAAAAAGTGCTGAGCTTCGATTGGAAGCTTGTCCCACTCCCGAATGCCAAAGGTGGTGCCCTTCCATCCTGGGAAATCTTCATAAATTGGTTCGCAACGAGCAACTGTCTCGGCGCCACGTGGCAATACATCGAGCTTCTTGCCATCTAGGTTATAGCCGACGCATAAGCGAATCGTTTCAAAGCCGTCGAGTACATCTAGTTTAGTGATGCACAAACCAGAAAGCCCATTAATCTGAATCGAGCGCTTCAAAGCGGCAGCATCTAACCAACCTGTGCGGCGTGGACGACCAGTTACTGAACCAAACTCTTTACCGACTTCGGCCAAACGTATACCAGCGGGATCTTGCCTAGCTGGATTGTCATGATCGTAGAGCTCGCTTGGGAATGGACCAGCACCAACGCGGGTGCAATATGCCTTAGTAATGCCCAAGATGTACTGCAAAGAATCAGGGCCAACGCCTGAACCAGCAGCAGCATTACCTGCTACACAATTACTGGAGGTGACATAGGGATAGGTGCCATGATCAATATCGAGCAAGGTACCCTGCGCACCTTCAAATAAAAGGTTTTGACCAGCCTGCTCTGCAGCGTATAGCGCACTAGAGACATCTACCACCATGGGCTTGATGCGATCGGCATAAGACATCGCCTCAGCAAGTGTCTTTTCGTAATTGACAGGCTCAGCGCCATAGTAATTCGTGAGCATGAAATTGTGGTATTCCAAGTTCTCGCGCAACTGCTCAGCAAATTTCTCTGGATAAAACAAATCTTGTACGCGCAGTGCACGACGAGCTACTTTATCTTCATATGCTGGTCCAATGCCGCGGCCAGTTGTACCAATCTTAGCCTCGCCACGCTTTTTCTCACGCGCATGATCAATCGCAACGTGATATGGCAGGATCAAGGTAGTCGCTTCAGAAATTTTCAGGCGGGATTGAACATCCAAGCCAGCAGCTTCAAGCTCACCAATTTCTTTAAAAAGTGCTTCGGGTGATAACACCACTCCGTTACCGATATAGCAGATCACGTCCTTATGCATGATTCCGGATGGGATCAGGCGAAGAATCGTTTTCTTATCGCCAACAATGAGGGTATGACCCGCATTATGTCCACCCTGAAAGCGCACTACAGCTTTTGCATGATCAGTTAACCAATCAACTACTTTACCTTTGCCTTCATCACCCCACTGGGTGCCAATGACAACTACGTTACGACCTTTAGCTTGCTGCTGTGAAGACATATTGAAATCCAAAAAGGTAATTACAAAATAGGTTAACTGTTTACTTTTTCTTTACTTCCCAAGAACTGCCCTGCTTTGCAAGCTCTCGGTCACATTCATATTCGGCGGCATCTACTTTTTCTCCTGCCATGACCTGAATCACCACTTCGCCAGAATCACGTAATGCAGCAATCGCTTTACTCAAGCCAGCGTCTTCAAGCCAAGGCGCAACAATCGCCAACTTACGCACCTTGAGTGGCGACAGGTTAGCTAAAGTCAAAAGATCCAATGAGAATCCAGTGGCGGGACGTGAGCGACCAAAGGCCTGACCTACATGGTCATAGCGCCCGCCCCTAGCAATGGGTTGTGGCAACTTATCTACATAAGCAGCAAACATCACACCACTGTGATATTGATAACCACGTAGATCTGCTAAATCAATACTGAGCTCTAAACCACTAGATGCACTCACTGAGGCAACTAAACGCTCGAGATCGGCCAATGCTTGATCGATAGCAACATGCTTAGGCAATACTTTCTTTGCATTTGCCAATACTTCAGCGCAAGGACCATTGAGCTCAGTCAGAGCCATCAGCGCTTCAGTTGTTTTTGTTGGTAAGCAGGCAGTCCACTTACCAAGACGTGGACGATCCTTACTTTGGAATAAACCATACAAGGCCTCAATCGCTTCTTTATCCAACTTCTGGTCCGCCAAGATCCCAGTCAGGATGCCAGCGTGCGATAAATCGAGATAGACCTTATCCAAGCCTGCAATCGAGAGGGTTTTAAGGAGCAAGGTAATCGCCTCAAAATCAGCCTCCCAAGTTGCGCAGCCATAGATCTCTGCGCCCAACTGCAAATCTTCACGAGCAGAGCTTCCAACTGGTGTACGAGCATGCGCAACAGATCCGGCATAACAAAGACGGGTAACGCCAGCGCAATTTAATAAGTGCGCATCAATGCGAGCCACTTGGGGAGTAATGTCAGCACGCAAACCTAAGGTGCGGCCTGACATTTGATCTACTAACTTAAAGGTTTGGAGATTGAGGTCTGAACCAGTGCCAGTCAATAAGGAGTCTAAGAACTCCAAAATAGGAGGCGCAACTAACTCATACCCATAAGATTCATAAAGATCGAGGATCGCACGGCGCAAAGTCTCCACCTTGCGAGCCTGCGCTGGCAAAATGTCTGCAATATCTTCAGGAAGCAACCAACGATTCATGATCTGGAGAATTTACTTTCTTATTTTTTGTGCAGGAACTTAAAGAACTCGCCATTAGGCTCAACCACCATGATGTCTTTCTTATCCTTGAAAGAGCTACGGTAGGCTTCTAAGCTTTGATAGAACTGAGCAAACTGAGCATCACGTCCAAATGCCTCTGCATATAAAGCGGTTGCCTTAGCATCCCCTGAACCTTTAATCTTTTGTGCATCACGATAAGCTTCGGCCAAAATCGTGTCGCGTTGACGCTCTGCATTTGCACGAATCTTGTCAGACTCAGCAGCGCCGGTTGAGCGCAATTCATTGGCTACCCGTTTGCGCTCTGCTTCCATACGGCGATACACAGAATCGCTAATCTCAGCTAAGAGATCAACACGCTTGAGACGCACATCCACAATTTCCACACCGATATCAGACGCATCATCAGCCACTTTCTTACGAATACCTTGCATCACCTCTTCGCGCTGATCTGAAATTAACTCACGGACAGTTCGCTTAGTGAACTCTTCATTCAAAGCGGAGCGAACCAATTGTGTCAGGCGATCTTGCGCTAAGCGCTCATCACCCTTAAAGCTGATAAAGAACTTGCGAGGATCAACAATACGCCATTTCACATAAGAATCCACTAGGAGATTCTTCTTCTCAGCAGTAATAAAGCGCTCTGCTTCTGGGTTATCAATGGTCAAAATACGACGATCAAAAAAGCGCACGCTCTCAAATGGCGCGGGTAGCTTCACACGCAAACCGGGCTCTTCAATGACGCGTACGATCTGACCAAATGAAAACACCACTGCAAATTTACGTTGATCAACAATAAAGATGCTGGAAGACAGCACATACATCAAGGCAATAAAAGCAATGCCTGCAGCAATTAAGCGATTTGCGTTCATTGTCTAGACTCCCGATCACGACTGCGAAGCCCATCGCGCTTATCAGCGGAGCTTCCTGTTGACTGCACTGGATTGTTGATACCTGTTGCACCTCCTACTGTCACGCTTCCAGTTGGAGTTGATGTACCAGATTGGGTTACTTGAGAGCTAGCAGCTTGTGCACTCTCAGCACTGACTTGAGCAACAATCTTATCGAGGGGTAAATAGAGGAGGCTATTGCTCTTAGTCGTGTCTACCAAAATCTTAGTGACGTTGTTATACATTTCGCGCATGCTATCAATGTACATACGATCGCGGGTGACTTGCGGCGCCTTGGAATACTCAACCAAAATTTGTTTAAAGCGAGTAGCGTCACCTTCTGCAGTAGCCACCACCCTCGCCTTATAGCCCTCAGCCTCCTGAATCAAGCGAGCTGCAGTTCCTTTAGCACGAGGAATAATGTCATTGGCATAAGCTTGACCTTCGCTCTTAAGACGCTCTTGATCTTGACCAGCCTTCACCGCATCATCAAATGCAGCCTGCACTTGCTCAGGCGGTTGAACGTTTTGCACTGTCACACTCGTGACGTAAATACCGCTCTTGTAGCTATCGAGAATTTTCTGAATGGAGTTTGCTAAATCAATACCAATCTTTTCACGCCCTTCATAGAGCACGGTATCCATCTTGCTACGCGCTACGATTTCACGAACGGCAGTTTCAGCAGCTTGCACTACTGTGGCATCTGGATCACGATTGTTAAAGAGGTAATCCGTTGGATCTTTAAGGCGATACTGCACAGCAAAGCGCACGTCGATGATGTTTTCATCTTCTGTGAGCATAGAAGAATCTTTTTGATTGGTAGCCTTAATTAATACCGGGCGGCCAACTTCAACTGAACGAACACCAGAAAGATTAACTGTTTCTTCCGCCTGAATTGGCCAAGGCATACGCCAGTTAATACCTGGCTTAGCGGTGTAATCATATTTACCAAACGTCAGGATGACACCAGCTTGGCCTTCTTGAATAATAAAAAAGCCACTACAAACCCAAATGAAGAATACGGCTGCAGCGCTAATGAGGATGCTAGCCTTGGAGCCAAATGGATTGGTGAAATTAAAGTTTGGCGCACTCATGCCACCGTTCCCACCTCCACCGCGCTGTGATGGCGGAGGAATATCACTGCTACCTGGCTTATTGCTTGGCTTACTTGTTCCAGCGCCTGGCCTTTTCTTGCCGCCAAATATGCCAGCAATTCTGTCATTGAAATCGCGCCAGAGTTCGTCCAAATCCGGAGGACCAGATGGCTTATTGGGCGAATTTGTTGGTGGAGTTTCAGTTGGCTTATTGGTATCTGGCTCTACTTTTGGAGCTTGATCGCCGCCCTGCCCATCTTTAGCATCTTTAGATCCGCTGTTGTGACTGTTGCCCCAACCTGGATCATTGACCGAAAAGAGGCCTAGAAATTTACGCATCATTTGAAAAGTAGCCTCGGTTTGGAATCGAATTAAATTCAGAAGTTTCTGGTCGTTCGGGTAATGGTTCTAAAAACTCATCCGGGGCCAATTGCTTCTTGGCACGGTTGTGTTCGACCCTTATTCTATCAGTCATTTGAGAGCATTCAGCCAGGGCCGAGCGGAGTAAATCAAGACCCACGCCCGTCCTGGCCGATAGGAAAACCTGACTTGGAAAGCCTAAGCCATCCCGCTCTAAAACCGCTCCACGGGCAAAGGTTTGGGGCATCTGGTCTATCTTGTTCATTACCTCAATCCTGGGAATCTCATCAGCCCCAATTTCCTCCAAAACCGCCTCAACTTCAGCCTTTTGCTCCCTGGCAACTGGGCTACAGGCATCAATTACATGCAAAATCAGGTCGGCATGGATGGTTTCATCCAAAGTAGCCCTAAAGGCCTCGACTAGCTGGTGAGGCAAATCTCGGATAAATCCGACGGTATCCGAAACTACAATAGAGCCCACCCCCTCCAAATGCACCTTTCTGGAGGTGGTATCTAAGGTAGCAAAAAGCTGGTCGGCTGCATAAGTCCCTGCTTTTGTAAGGGCATTAAATAAAGTCGACTTGCCAGCATTGGTATATCCCACCAAAGATACCGAAAAGACATCTTTACGATTGCGCGCCCTCCTCTGGGTTCTTTGTTGACGCTGGAGCTTCTCGAGTTCATTTTCTAAACGCTTTGCTTTTGTTGCTAGCATGCGGCGATCCAACTCCATCTGAGTTTCGCCTGGTCCACCACGCACACCAATACCACCTCGTTGACGCTCTAAGTGGCTCCAAGCGCGCACTAAACGAGACATGCGATAACGCACATGCGCTAACTCAACTTGCGTCTTACCAATATGACTTTGCGCTCTTTGACTAAAGATATCCAAAATTAAACCTGTGCGATCCATCACATGATGATCGAGATGACGCTCTAGGTTGCGTTGCTGTGTTGGAGAAAGTGGATGATTAAAGATCGCTAGCTCTGCGTTCTGTTCGTCCATAACACGCTTAAGTTCATTGGCTTTACCGGATCCAATAAATAAAGCAGGATCAGTTCTGCCTTTGCGGGCAATCACACTAGCTGTAGGTATTGAACCAGCACTATCAGCCAACAGACTGAGTTCGGCCATGCTGTCTGCAAAATCTTCGCGCCCCGTATCAACACCAACGAGGACGGCGCGCGCCGCATCTACTCCAGTTTTATACAGGGCTAGCTTCTTCTATGCGGAAATCAATCGCACGAGCAGGAACGATCGTCGAGATTGCATGTTTGTAAACCATCTGTGTAACTGTGTTGCGTAGTAGTACAACATATTGATCAAAGGATTCAATATTGCCCTGTAACTTAATGCCATTGACGAGATAGATCGACACAGGAATGTGCTCTTTACGCAGGGCATTGAGAAATGGATCCTGAAGTAGTTGAATTTTGTTGTTCATACTGCTCCTTATTGGTTTTTTTAATTAGGGAGTCTTGCTTTTTTAATGAAATATTACTTTTACGAATTAACCTTACCGAGCCTTCTATATTGAGCTTAATTATAAAAAAATCAAGTCCAAATTTAGCGCTTTTTACCTTTTTTACCTTTATCCGCATCCACATAGGGGTTTTTAGCTGTGTTCATCTGAATCCTTAAGGGGGTTCCCCGCAGCTTGAATACATCCCTAAAGCGCCCTTCAAGGTAACGCTTATAACTATCGGTTACGCCACTCAATGATGTTCCATGAATAACCACGATTGGGGGATTCATGCCTCCTTGGTGTGCATAACGTAATTTCGGACGACCCATACCAACCCGTTTGGGTTGTTGATGCTCAATAGCTTCTTGCAAGATGCGAGTCAAACGTGGGGTTGGCAATTTGGCCATTGCGGCTGCATAGGCAGCGTCCACATCCTTAAACAACTCTTTGAGGCCCGTACCTTTTTTCGCCGAGATCGGATGTACGTTTGCAAAATCTAAGAAACGTAATTTCTGCGCGATCTCTAAACGCGCGCGTTCTTTAACGTAGGAGTCAATACCATCCCATTTATTCACAGCAACGACCAGTGCACGACCTGCTTCAACGATAAATCCTGCAATATGCGCATCTTGCTCTGAAATATCTTGCTGTGCATCGAGCATCAGAATCACCACATTACAGTCTGCAATCGCTTGCAATGTTTTAACCACTGAGAACTTTTCAATTGCCTCAAATACTTTGCCACGACGGCGAAGGCCAGCTGTATCAACCAATATATAAGGTTTGCCATTGCGCTCAAAAGGCACTTCAATCGCATCACGAGTTGTCCCAGGCATATCAAATGCAATCACCCGCTCTTCACCGATCAACTTATTAATCAAAGTGGATTTACCAACGTTTGGTCGACCTACTACCGCAATCTTCATTGGGCGATTTGGATCGTTTGCCAATTCCTCTTCATCTGGCTCAGCAATACCCAAAGAATCTAAGGCGTCATCGATTAATCCGCGAACACCATCGCCATGGGCAGAAGAGATTGGAAATGGCTCACCTAAGCCAAGCTCATGAAAGTCTGCAGTCACAACACCGGCCTGCATACCTTCGGTTTTATTAACCGCCAGAATGATTGGACGACCGGTCTTACGTAAGAAGTCTGCGATGACACGGTCTTGTGGTGCCATACCCAGGCGACCATCTACCAAGAAGATCACAATGTCAGATTCAGCTACAGCTTGCTTAGTCTGCTTTGCCATCTCAGCAACAATGCCGGTCTTGGCAACAGGCTCAAAGCCACCGGTGTCGACACAAATAAATGCGCGTTCACCGATACGGCCTTTGCCATAGTGGCGATCCCTTGTGAGCCCTGAAAAATCCGCTACTAAGGCATCGCGCGAACGTGTTAGACGGTTAAAAAGTGTCGACTTCCCCACATTGGGGCGGCCGACAATAGTGATGACTGGATTCATTTGGGACTATACGCCGTGATTTTTCCACCCTGAGATTGAATCAAGATGAGTCCGCCCACTGCAATTGGTGCGGCAGAGATTGGATTGCTGTCGTGACGAATACGCGCAACCATCTCGCCATTCGCCTGTGCGAGTGCATGCACATAACCCTGTGCATCACCCATGAGTAGAACTTTACCAACTGCCAAGGACTCACCTAAATCACGGAATGTGAGCTGGGTATTTTCCCAAACTTGTGTACCGTCTTTAGTAGCAAATGCAGTCACATGGGATTTTTCATTAGCCGAGAAAACCATCTCAGTACTTTGAGAGGTGCCGGTATAGCTTGAGTAATCTTTAAACCATAAGAGGTTTCCGGTACGTGCCTGACCACAGCCAATGCGACCCTGGTAAGAGACTGCACAAATAATGTCACCCTCCATACTAGGTTTAGCAGTCACATCATTTAAGCGCTCGATTTCCGAGAAGCCTTTTGGAAACGACACAGGGGTTTCCCAAACTAAACCACCATTCGCGATTGCAATCATGCCAAAGCGTCCACCAGCAAAGCCGGTCACAATCACTTCATTGCCAATTGCCAGCATGCCGTAACCAACGCGTAGCGACAAAGCGGATTGTTGACGCTGATAAATCCACTTGCGTACACCCGTTTGCGCATCCAAACCAATAAAACGATTATCGAGCGCTCGCACAATCACCACTCCACCAGCAACAATAGGCTCGCTCAAGACTTCACTACTAACACTGACTTTCCAAATCTGCTTGCCAGCATCGTCATAAGCATAGACGGTGCCACGGGTACTCACAGCAACCGTGGTACGACCATCAGATCCGGGACCAATTGATAAGCGCTCCGGAACAGAAGCCTCCCAAACCTTATTACCAGTAGCCAAATCAATCTTTGCCAAGTTACCGCGATGTGAAGCTGCATACACTGCATCACCAGCCACTATTGGATGAAAATTAAAGCCTTCAGAAGAGCCAACGCTTGTTGACCATACCTGTTGCATATCAAACTGATTGGTCACCACCGCTAACTCAGAAGGCTTGCGGACGCGAGAACTGCCAGAACACGCAATCAATGCTGTCGCGACTACACCCACAAGGATAGTGGTGCTAGCAAGTCTTAGTAGACGTTTCATAGCGTTGATCTTTACAGTCATCACTTAGCCACTCCTCCAACGGCATCGAGCTTCACCCTCAAGAGGCGGCGCGCTTCTTCTGGGAATTCTTTAGCTTGGTCTAATTTTTTCCATGCATCTTCGTAGCTTTTTTTAGCATCAGCATTTTTCTTCTGCGCCAAATACCAGTCGCCACGTCGCTCTAGCCACAAAGCTTCAAAGCCAGTAATTGGACTTTCCTTAAGAATTTGATCAGCTTCAGCGAAATCTTTTTCACTACCCTGCTCAATAAGCTGAGCTACTAGGCGTAATTTTCCTAAAGCTAAGTAACCATCATTCGATGCATTCTTTGCAGCCCAACGTAAGTAATCAAGCGCTTTTGCACTATCACCCGCATCAGATGCAATCCGTGCAGCAATCAAACTCGACATCGCTGCATAGGGTGTGCGAGCAAAGTCTTTTTGCAAATCATCAGCAGCACGTAAGGTCTGCTCCTTGTCGCCCTTGGCAATAGCACTCACCATCGTTTCGTAAAGCTTGGAAGCTTCCAAAGCTTGGTTATTGCGCCACCATCCATAACCACTATATGCAGCATAGGTAAACAAGACAACTGTCAGAACACCAGTAATCAAATTACGGTACTTTTGCCAAAATGCTTTAAATTGGTCTAACTGTTCTTGTTCTTCTAGATCTAAAGGCATGTGAATCCAAGCTAATTAATAAGGGTTTTATTGCTATTAAATGCAATCAATAGACTCATTCTATTCGGAGGCGCCCACCAAGGCATCAATTACGGCCTCTAGTACCCCATCGAGAGGAACGGCCTTTTGCTCGCCGCTAGCACGCAAGTCTTTGATCTGAGCCTCATTCTTGGCTAATTCGTCTGGGCCAATAATGACTGCAAAAGCTGCTCCACTAGCATCGGCCTTCTTCATTTGTGACTTAAAGCTGGCTGATTGGCCATCTGGTGGACAGAAAAGAATGGTATCAATACCAGCACTACGGAGGCGCTCGGAAATGATCATGGCAGCAGTTAACGTTTCACCACCTTGATGTAAGACAAAGATATCGCATTGGGATTGCGCCTCTGGCAACGATCCAGAGACTTTCATGAGTTCTAAAACACGCTCCATTCCCATTGCCCAACCACACGCAGGAGCAGCCTTACCACCCATGCGCTCAATGAGTGGATCATAACGACCGCCGCCGGCAATCGTACCTTGCGCGCCCAACTCATCTGTGACCCACTCAAATACAGTGAGGTTGTAATAATCCAAGCCACGTACTAGGCGCGGATTAATCTTGCAAGGAATATTGTTGGCTTTGATTAACGCCTGAACTGCGTTGAAATGTGCAAGAGATTCTTCGCCCAAGAAATCCAATAACTTTGGTGCACCCTCAATCAACGCCTGCATCTCTGGATTTTTAGAATCCAAAATACGCAAAGGATTACTCATCAGACGACGCTGTGAGTCTTCATCTAGTTGTGACTTATTTTTCTCAAAGTAAGTTACCAGCGCAGCGCGATGCTCTGCACGCTCATTAGCCTGCCCTAGAGAGTTAATCTCCAAATGCACACCTTTGAGACCCAGCTCATCCCAAAGACGTTGTCCCATGAGAATGATTTCTGCATCGATATCAGGACCAGCAAAACCTAAAGCTTCAACACCAAACTGGTGGAACTGGCGATAGCGGCCACGCTGTGGGCGCTCATGACGAAACATTGGGCCGGTATACCAAAGACGCTTAGGTCCTTCGTATAGCAAATTATTTTCAATCACAGAACGCACTAATGCAGCGGTGCCTTCGGGACGCAAAGTGAGTTGCTCACCATTTAAACGATCCTCAAAGGAATACATTTCTTTTTCAACAATATCGGTCACTTCCCCAATACCACGCTGAAATACTGCCGTTGCTTCAACAATCGGTGTTCGTAAGAACTCATAACCATAAGCACGTGTTAAATCACGCAGGACATGATCAAGATGAGCCCACTGCGCAGCATCGGCTGGCAGCAAATCATTCATGCCGCGTACGCCATTAATTTTTTGGGCTTTAGTTTTACTAGTTTGATCAGTCATTTTTATTCTTGTTCTACTAATTTAGATCTATTAGGCTTTTGCTGCGTAATTCTGCTTCACGTATTCATCCACGATGACCTGAAAATCTTGCGCAATATTTTCACCACGCAATGTTTTTACTTTAACGCCATCCACAAATACCGGGGCTGCTGGTGTCTCCCCCGTCCCTGGTAAAGAAATCCCAATATTGGCATGCTTGCTCTCGCCTGGGCCATTCACAATACAACCCATCACAGCCACATTCATATTCTCAACACCTGGGTGAGTTTTCTTCCAAATAGGCATTTGTTGGCGCAGATACGATTGAATATCAGCAGCTAACTCTTGGAAAGTGGTGCTGGTAGTTCTACCACAGCCAGGACACGCAATCACCATGGGCGTGAAGTTACGCAAGCCCATGGTTTGTAAAATCTCTTGGGCAACAATCACCTCATTCTCACGAGGAGCGCCTGGATCAGGCGTTAAGGAAACCCGAATCGTATCGCCAATTCCTTCTTGCAACAAAATACCCATTGCTGCAGTAGAAGACACAATACCTTTGCTACCCATACCCGCTTCGGTCAAACCTAAGTGCAGTGGATAGTCAGAGCGATTCGATAGATCACGATAGACAGCAACTAAATCCTGCACATTACTGACTTTGCAAGACAACAAAATTTGATTAGGGTTCATACCCAGCTCAACCGCTTTTTCTGCTGACTGTAATGCTGACTGAATCAAAGCCTCGATCATGACCTCTTGTGCAGTCTTCGGGTCTGCTAAAGCGGCATTGCTATCCATAATGGATGCCAATAGATCTTGATCCAAACTGCCCCAGTTCACGCCAATGCGAATTGGCTTGTCGTATTTGCAAGCTGCTTCAATCATTTGTGCAAACTGTGGATCACGCTTAGCGCCCTTGCCCACATTGCCAGGATTAATACGGTACTTCGAGAGTGCTTTAGCGCAGTCAGGGAAATCGTTTAATAAGGTATGGCCGTTGTAATGAAAGTCACCAATCAATGGCACCAAGATATCCATCTTGTCTAGTTGTTCACGAATATAGGGAACAGCTGCTGCGGCTTCTGGTGTATTGACAGTAATCCGCACCATCTCGGAACCAGCGCGTGCCAACTCTTTAATCTGTATCGCCGTACCAACTGCATCTGCCGTATCGGTATTAGTCATGGATTGCACGCGAACGGGGGCGTCACCACCTACGGTAATGATGTTACTTTTCCAGGCAATAGTTGCTTGACGGGTTAAGCGCTTAGGGGATGGTCCTAGCAAGAGTTTTGATGAATTATTAGAGCTCATAGGGATCTAGTCCTTAATTTAACTTTTTGAGCCATTCGATTGGCTGCTCTTGTGATTCTGTAATGATGTCTGCATCGTGTACTGCACGTTCACGCACTCGAGTGCGATCAACAACATCACCTGCTAACTGCCCACAGGCAGCAGCAATATCATCACCACGAGTCTTGCGCACAGTCGCCACCATGCCCGCATCCAAGAGAATGCTAGCAAAAGCGTTTACCCGCTGGGCTGACGAGCGCTTTAGGCCAGACTCCGGAAACGGATTAAATGGAATCAGGTTAACTTTGCACTTAATGTTCTTCAGTAAGCGCACCAATTCTTTTGCTTGAATGTCGGAATCGTTCACGCCATCGAGCATGCAGTATTCAAAAGTGAGGAAGTCTCTTGGCGCAAATGGCAAGTAACGCTCACAGGCATCGAGTAATTCATGTAATGGGTACTTTTGATTCAGCGGCACCAGCTGATCACGCAACTGATCGTTGGGCGCATGCAATGACACTGCCAACGCAACTGGACAATCTTGTGCGAGTCGATCAATCATTGGCACTACACCCGATGTAGAAACGGTGACACGTCGACGCGATAAACCATAGGCTCTGTCATCCAGCATTAAACGCAATGCTGAGACTACATTGTCATAGTTGAGTAAGGGCTCGCCCATTCCCATCATGACCACATTCGAGATGACGCGACCAGTGTGCTCCCAGCCCGGGGTTGGATATTTTTCAATTCTGCGGACAGCTTCTGGATCATTGCGCAATAGATGCTCTGCAAACCAGAGTTGTCCAATGATTTCACCGGAAGTGAGATTGCGCGAGAAGCCTTGATGGCCTGTAGAGCAAAAGCGGCAATTGACTGCGCATCCTGCTTGAGAAGAGATACACAAGGTACCTCGATCATCTTCAGGAATAAACACAGACTCAACTGCGTTACCAGCGCCCACATCCAATAGCCACTTACGTGTGCCGTCTGCAGCGTGTTCATCTTTAATGATGGGAAGGGAGAGTACTTCTGCTTTATCTAGCAATGTTGCTCTAAAGCTTTTTGCTAAATCACTCATGTCATTGATGTCGGATATACCCCGTTGGTGTATCCACTGCATGAGCTGCTTTGCCCTAAAGGGCTTTTCATTCAACCCCGCGACATACGCTGCCATTTGGTCAGCGTCAAAATCTAAGAGATTTACGCGCGGGGAGGTCAATACGCCTACTTATGAATAAATAGCTAATCGATTAATCAGTGATTAGCGATTAAAAACATTCATGCCAGGGAAGAAGAAGGCAACTTCCACAGCAGCTGTTTCAGGAGCATCAGAACCATGAACAGCATTTGCATCAATACTGTCAGCAAAATCAGCACGGATTGTGCCTTTCTCTGCCTTCTTAGGATCGGTAGCGCCCATCAAATCACGATTCTTAGCAATCGCGCCTTCGCCTTGCAATACTTGAATCATGACAGGACCAGAAATCATGAAGTTCACCAAATCTTTGAAGAAAGGACGATCCTTGTGAACGCCGTAGAACTGCTCAGCCTCAACTTGTGAGAGGTGCGCCATTCTGGAAGCAACAATCTTCAAACCAGCAGATTCAAAACGGTCATAAATTTTGCCGATGACGTTTTTAGCGACAGCATCAGGTTTGATAATAGAAAGGGTGCGTTCAATTGCCATGCAAGACTCCAATAGTAAATTCAAAGATATTTGCTGAATGGGGTCTAAATGGCTTAAACAGCCACCCCGCTTCAGCGACCCCCAAATTATACATTGCCTGACCGTATTTACCCCTATGTCTGTAGGGCTAAGCCCTTGAATTTACAGGGCATAAGCCCTGACTTTGTAGGTCTTTTATTAGGGGGCTTGAAATTGGGGCATTTTGTCTATACTTACTGTCAACAGCCCTCCATGGGCTCATGTAATTACTTTGAAAGAAGGAGTCAATATGAGTGATCTCAACTCTTACGGCTTTGGCCAAACCGGCTCAATTAGCACTATTCAGGTACGTAACCGCGTACTACGCAATACCTATGCCCTCTTAGCCCTATCCATGGTTCCAACAGTGATTGGTGCCTGGCTTGGTGTTGCGATGGGTCTTGACCTCTTTGGTGGAAGTCCATTTATCGGCTTCATCGTCTTTATGGCAGTTGCCTTTGGCTTCTTCTGGGCAATTGAAAAGAACAAAGAGACTGGTGTGGGCGTTCTGCTCTTGTTAGGCTTCACCTTCTTCATGGGCATCATGATGTCCCGTTTAGTAGGCTTTACGCTCAATAGCTACAGCAATGGTGCAACCCTAATCATGTTGTCCTTTGGTGGCACAGCAGCTATCTTCGCGGTGATGGCGACTATCGCTACTGTGAGCAAAAGTGATTTTGCAGGCATGGGCAAATGGCTGATGGTTGGTGTTCTACTTCTGATCGTTGCTTCGCTGGCCAATATCTGGTTGCAGCTACCCGCTTTGATGTTGACTGTAATGGTCTTAGCTATTGCAATCTTCTCTGCCTTCATCCTGGTTGACGTACAACGCGTTATCAATGGCGGCGAGACAAACTATATCATGGCTACTTTAGCGATTTACTTGGATGTCTACAACGTATTTACCAACCTACTCGCTCTCTTGGGTATTGTGGGTGGCAATAAAGAGTAAGAAGACTAAGAACTTTTTAGTGTGATGTTCTCTAAGGCGCCTGCGGGCGCCTTTTTCATTGCGTAGCTTTTTGTCTGTGAACGATTAGTTCGCTACAAACATGCTCACCGCATACGATAGTGCTATCAAAATGAATATGATCGCAAAGCTATCTGAGCCTCTCATGACACACTCCCAGTGTTTGATGACATGGTTAACAGCTATCTATTGCTGCACAACTTCAATCTACCCCTCCAAAAAGCTGGCAAGAATCATCACTGCACCGGGATTTAGCCTCATGCACTAAATTGGCGCCAAGAATCTGGGAAAAGGTTCTAAATCAGGAAATTAGAGTAGCTTTGGACGGTCAAAAACGGCCATTGATTCCACATGGGAGGTGTGCGGGAACATGTTCACGATCCCAGCGCTACTCAGTGAGTAGCCAGCGTGATGGCACAAAATCTCGACATCTCTAGCCAAAGTCTTGGGATTACAAGAGACATACACAATACGCTCTGGAAGCAGATCACTATTGTGCGTATGCAAGTCTGCAAGCGATTTACAGATTTCCATTGCACCTTCACGCGGAGGGTCCATGAGCCAGCGCTCTGCTTTACCCCAAGATGCAATCGTTTCAGGAGTGACTTCAAATAAATCACTTCTCATGAAACTAGCTTTATTAGCTAAATTGTTATGTATGGCATTTTCTTTTGCGCGGGTCGTTAAGGTTTCCAAACCTTCTATGCCCAACACTTCGTTTGCTTTTCTAGCAAGTGGCAAGGTGAAGTTACCAAGTCCACAAAATAAATCGAGTACGCGATCAGATTTTTTGACCTCTAACAAACGAATCGCCCTGCTCACAAGCGCGCGATTCATCATATGATTGACTTGCGTGAAATCCGCTGGCTTAAAGGGCATCTCGATTTCAAATTCAGG
Source organism: uncultured beta proteobacterium (assembly GCA_903995005.1). Classification (GTDB taxonomy): domain Bacteria; phylum Pseudomonadota; class Gammaproteobacteria; order Burkholderiales; family Burkholderiaceae; genus Polynucleobacter. The sequence goes on along the minus strand of CAJEZV010000008.1, from coordinate 14,253 downwards.
AAGGCGGTAGCAAAGCTTGCCGGTCTCTGGGTAAAACGGGACTACGGTCTCAATCCCTTTGGGCTGCAGCCAGATCCAGACCTGATGTTGATCTGCGAATTGACGTAATAGTTGTTCATCATCTGCAGTTAATGGATTCAGAATACGAAAGACCAATGCCGTTACGGGTTTTGCTTTCTTGGGATCCTCAGAAAAGGGTTCTTCTGGCTCGCCTACTGCAATCTCTATTTGCGGCATACGATCTACGATAGATAAACCCATAACCAATTTACGCAACTCTGGCAATAAATCAGATACATGCTTGGGCAAAATCTCGCAGGCAAGCATATCGGCCACATAACTACTCTTGCCTTCATGAAAGCCAATGAGTACTGTGCCTTTTTTAATCGAGCGGTTTACCGCACTTAAGCGTGCACGGTGACGATATTCCCAGGTGGGGCCGCCCATCGGTCGCAAAATTTCTTGTGGCTTAGTCTTAGCAATATGCTGCAGATCATCTTCGAGAACACGCTGTTTCATTGCCACCTGGGCACGGATATCTAGGTGCTGCATGGTGCAGCCGCCACAGACGCCAAAGGCTGCGCACTTGGGATCTGCCCTGAATACTGCAGGCTTGAGGATCTGTCGTACTTTAGCTTTACTAAAACGGGCTTTATCACTGGTAACGGTGTAAGTGACCAACTCAGTAGGCAATGCCCCCTGAATAAAAATGACTTTGCCGCTTTGGCCTTGAATCAGTTCTGCTTCGTTTGGCGCCAAGCGAGCAATGCCTTGGGCATCTAAATCGAGGGCTTCAACTCTTACTGGCGCAGTCACTTCAATATTGACTGGCTTATCGCCTCTACGCATCCGGTGCAAAACCTTGGAGATATTCTTGCCACTGGCTACCATGAGGCTCTTTAGCCTCTTTATCTAAATAGGCTTTTACAAAGTCAATTTCTTCCTTGTATTCATCTAAAGAGAAGCCACCACGCAGCAATTGAAAGCGGCAATACATGAGATAAGTATTCACAACATCGGTCTCACAATAGCGACGAATGTCATCAATCTTGCCATCCTGATATGCAGGCCATACTTGACTACCATCCATACCCATCTTGCCTGGAAAGCCGCAGAGCTTTGCTAAGCCATCAAGAGGTGCATTGGCTCTGCCATTGAATTTGGCCAGAAGATCCATCATGTCGAGATGACGCATGTGATAACGACTAATGTAGTTATTCCATTTAAAGTCACGACTATCAGCCTCTTGGCTCTCACCCATCTCCCAGTAGCGTGGTGCTTGAATATGATTGGCCAGCGCACGGTAATGCAGTACGGGTAGATCAAAGCCGCTACCGTTCCAAGAAACCAATTGGGGGGTGTACTTCTCAATGAGATCGAAGAAGGCCTGAATCAATACCTTCTCGTCATCTTGCGGCGTACCTAAGGTACCCACCTTAATTTGTGGCGCGCCTTCTTTGGTCGTTCTACGAATGACACAAGAAATGACCACAATTTTTTGCAAGAAAAGTGGCAGAAACTCACTGCCCGTTTTGGCCGCTCTCTCAGCCATGGCTTTAGCCGCTACTTCGGCATCGCTCATGGAATCTGGATACTCTTCCAGGCGCCTTATCCCCGCTACATCAGGAATAGTTTCAATATCAAATACGAGAACGGTGGCCATACGCTCTTGCCGAACCGTTACTGCAGATACGGTGTTGGATTGACTGGCTTACCGTTGACGCGCAATTCAAAATGGAGCTTAGGGGAATTGGTATCAGTGTCACCCATCTCAGCAATCTTTTGACCCTTACGCACACTATCGCCCTCTTTAACCAAAAGCTTGCTGTTGTGCGCATAAGCAGTGAGATAAGTGTTGTCATGCTTCACGATGACTAAATTACCGTAACCACGCAAACTATTGCCAGCGTAAACCACTTTGCCATCCGAAGCTGCTAATACCGGCTCGCCAACCTTACCAGCAATATCAATACCTTTATTGGTTTCGTTAAATTCACCAGTGACCTTGCCTTTGGCAGGCCATGACAAACGAATGCCAGGCTCCGCTACCACTTCTGGTTTGACTGATTCGGGAGCTGGAGCATCTGCCTTATCGCTACTTGCAATAGATTTTTTATCAACTGACTTAGCGGCTTTAGCACTTGCTGGCGGCTTAATTAAAATCAAATCACCTATCTCAATCACATTGGGATTGAAATTTGGATTTTCTGTTTTATTCCACTGCGCTACATCCCGTGGAGCCTGACCATGATCAAGGGCAATGCGCGCTAAAGTATCCCCTCTTTTAACTCGGTAGTACCCCGGAGGCGTTGGCTCATTAGCAATAGTCCCGCCAGAGCGATCTGTGACGCTAGCAGGTTTAGTACGAGGTGTAGTACAACCGATAGTCAGCGCCAGAGTTGCAGACATCATTGCAATGAGAAAACTTTTAGGCATAGTAGGTCTTGAATTCGGCTGAGATTTCATATTACCCCTGATTGTAAGGGTACAAAAAAGACCTCGTCTAGGACAGTTCTTTGGTAGCGCTGGGAGCTCATTCTTTCAACCATGATGAGCTGCTGCTCTTTTTCATTTTTGGCGACCGGGGCAACCAAGCGCCCTCCAATAGCCAATTGGTCTAATAAGGCGTCCGGGATACCTAAACCCGCTGCCGCTAAGATGATTCCGTCAAAGGGTGCGGCTTGGGGCAAACCCAAGATGCCATCACCGTAGATCAAGCGCAGATTATTAATCCGAAATGGGCGCAGCTTCGCTCTGGCCATGTCATGCAATGGTCGCATACGCTCTATTGAATAGACCTCATCGGCTAGCAGACTGAGTACTGCTGCTTGGTAACCGCAACCCGTTCCAATCTCCAGAACTTTCCCAAGCTTGTGCCTGGGCTTATGTAATAACTCAATCATGCGAGCCACTACTGATGGTTTAGAAATCGTTTGCTCTTGGCCAATCGGAAGCGCTGTATCTTCATAAGCTTGCGCATGCAAACCAGCATCAATAAATGCATGGCGCGGAACGGTGGCAATGGCTTCTAAAGTTTTACCGTGCTTCACACCGCCAGCATGCACTTTGGCTGCTAGCGCTTGACGATAGGCCGCGAATCTTTCGGTGGGAGCCTTCAACCGCGATCCCAACCACTAGAGCGCATTGCTGCTAAGCGTGCATGATGACTTAAATCCAATTGCATCGGAGTAATCGAAATACAACCCTCATCAATTGCATGGAAATCCGTACCATCTGAATTATCTTTAACGTGTCCTGCAGCACCAATCCAATAAATCTTATCGCCACGCGGACTATCTTGTACTACCACCGGCTGTGAGTGATGGCGATTGCCCAAGCGCGTTACACGCCAGCGATACAAATCTGCATAAGGACGGTTTGGGATATTAACGTTGAGCAATGTCGCTGTGCCTTCTGTTCTAGCGAGTGCTGAAATCAACATTTGTGCAACCACATCATGTGCAGCTTTAGCGGCATCATCAATGCGGTTCCAGCCGCGATCAATTTGTGAGAAAGCAATGCCAGGAACACCAAACATCACTCCTTCAATCGCTGCGGCCACTGTGCCGGAATAGAGCACATCCTCACCCATGTTCTCGCCCTGGTTAATACCAGAAATCACCAAGTCAGGCTTTTCATCTAAGAAACCAGTCATCGCCACGTGTACGCAATCTGTGGGCGTGCCATTAATAAAGAAAAATCCATCACGCTCGCCACCGGCTACACGGTGAATCGAAAGCGGTCTAGATAAGGTTAAGGAGTTTGATGCCCCGCTATGATTTTGCTCAGGCGCAATCACCGTAATGCGGCCCAATGGACGCACAGCATTGACCAGGGCAAGTAAGCCAGGAGCGAGATAGCCATCATCGTTAGAAACCAAGATATGGGGTTGACGTTCACTCATGACTATTCAATGCTTTCTTAACTTAAATATTACTTGCCGGTGTTAATGCACGTCCTCTGAACCAGCCATAGATTACTGGTAAGACTAAAAGCGTCAATATAGTAGTTGTCACCATGCCACCGACAATCACCAAAGCTAGCGGACGCTGTGCTTCAGAACCAATCGAGTGCGATAAAGCGGCTGGCAAAAGGCCTAAACCTGAGAGCGCTGCAGTCATCAGAACCGGACGTACACGCAAAGAGGCGCCCTCCACCATGATGTCCTTCATCTGGCCATGTTCAGTTGCCGCCGTCTTATTAATAAAGGAGATCAAGATCACACCATCCTGAATGGCAATGCCAAAGAGCGATAAGAATCCAAAGAATGCTGAGATGCTCAGCGTCTCACCAGCAAGATGCAAAGCAAGAACGCCACCAATGGCTGCAAATGGCACATTGATCATCACAATAAAGGCATCGTGGAAGTTACCAAAGGCACTCACGAGCAACAAGAAGATACCTAGCAAGGCTAAAGGCACAATCAACATCAGTTTCTTTTGCGCCTGCTTCATTTGATTGAACTGTCCATCCCAGCTAATGGAATAGTTTGGCGGCAAGGTGATGTTTTGCTCTACTAAATACTGCGCATCTTCAACAGCGCTACCTAAGTCACGATTACGCACGCTAAATTTGATCGCGATATAGCGCTTGCCTGCTTCGCGATAGATAAAGAATGGTCCATCGATTAATTTAACAGTAGCAACCATGGAGAGCGGGATCTTGATACCGTCTGGAGACTCCACTAATAAATGGCCAATATCTGCCACATCATTACGACTGCCTTCATTTAAACGAATCGCAATACCAAAGGTCTTTTCATCTTCCAATAAATTGGTTACCGCTGCGCCACCGATCGCATTAGCAACTACAGTCTGAATATCATTCACGTTAATGTTGTAACGAGCTGCACGCTCACGATCGATCTGAATATTGAGGGTTGGCTGACCGAGCTCTTTTAAGATGCCCTCATCCGCTACGCCACGTACCTTTTTCAGTTGATCAATCACTTCATGTGCTTTTTGATCTAAGACCTCAAGATCGGTGCCATAAATCTTGACTGAGTTCTCACCCTTAACGCCAGATAAGGCCTCATTGACGTTATCTTGAATGTATTGCGAGAAGCTATAAGTAATACCCGGAATCTTATTGAGTTCGTTTTCTAAGTGCGCAATGAGGTCTTTCTTCGAAGAGCCGGCGGGCATCTTATCGGGGCTCTTCAAATACAGTCCATATTCCTGGTTGAAAACACCAGTAGAGTCAGTGCCATCATCAGGGCGGCCAATCTGTGCTGCGACCTTATCAATCTCAGGTTGCTTTAAGAAAGTTTCGCGAAGTTGATTGGCAACCTTCACTGAATAATCCAGATCTACTGTGTTTGGCAAGGTAACGCGTAACCAAATATTGTTCTCTTCAAGGGTTGGCAGGAAGGCAGTACCCAGGCGAGTCATACTTAATAGGGTTAATCCAAGCACAAACACCGCTACTGAAAATACTGTTAATGGACGATCCATCCATTTTCTCAGCAAAGGCTTATAACTCTCGAGAATTTTGGTAATGAATGATGGTGGTTTGTGATGCAAGTTCTCACCAAACACCAAAGAAATCATTGCCGGCAAGAAAGTTAAACTCAAAATCATTGCTGCAATCAAAGCAAAGCCCATGGTGAAGGCCATCGGCTTGAAGATGATGCCCTCGACGCCACCCATAAAGAACAATGGGGAGTAGGCAACAATAATGATGCCGGTTGAATAAATCATGGCACGCTGTACTTCACTGGTCGCCATAATGATGCTTTGGTTGAGACGCTTACCGCCCTCCTCTAAATGGCGCATGACGTTCTCTGTCAGAATCACCGCGGAGTCGACGATCACCCCAAAGTCAATTGCGCCCAGGGAAATTAAGTTGGCTGGCACACTCCATAAATGCATCTGAATAAAAGACACACACAAAGCCAGCGGAATAACAGCAGCAACTACGGCAGCCGCCCGAATATTACCCAAGAAAAAGAATAAGACTGCCAGTACTAAAGAAATACCAAAGAACAAGGTATGCTTAACCGTACCAATCGTGATATCTAGCAGAACCTGACGATCGTAGAACGGCTTTACCTCAATACCTGGTGGCAGTACGTGTTTGTTGATGTTGTCAACAGTATTACGAACACGTGCCAATACTTCGGTAGCATTCTCACCGCGGCGTAAGTAAACGATCCCCTCAACAGAGTCTGGATTGTGATTGAACTGGAACATTCCTAAACGTGGCGCGTTACCAATATCTACTCTCGCTACATCACCAATACGAATCGGTACACCATTATTGATGGTGATAACTACTTCTTTAATATCCGCAATATTTTTTAGGAGACCTACCCCGCGAACTACAAACTGTTGTTCACCGCTAGGCAATAGACCACCACCGGCGTTGCTGTTGGCATTCGTAAGCGCCAAGATTAATTGATTAACAGAAACGCTTTTAGCCTGAAGACTTTCGGGGCTGACGATCACCTGATATTGCCGCACCTTGCCGCCAAATGAAGAAACATCAGCTACACCGGGTGTTTGCTTGAGCTCTTTATAGATCTCATAGTTCTGCAGTGTCTTTAATAGTGTTGAAGTGGCGTAATCAGAACGTACCTCGTAACGCATGATCTCGCCGGTTGCATCTGAGTCAGGGCTAATGCTTGAAGTCACACCCGGCGGAAAGCTGACGTTCGCTAAATTTGCTAAAAAAGTTTGGCGTGCCTTGAATGGATCTGTAGTGTCATTAAATTTGAGTGTGACTACAGATAAGCCAAATAGCGATACAGAGCGAAAGGCTTGCAGACCTGGAATACCAGCCAATGCGTTTTCAACAGGAATGGTAACTTGCTGCTCAACCTCGGTAGTACTTCTTCCAGGCCACTGTGAAATAGCTTGGATTGTTAATGGCGCAACACCTGGATATGGCTGAATTGGCAATTTGCTCAAGCTGAGCATGCCTAATCCAAGCAATACGATGGAAGCGAAGATAACCAATACCCGCTTCTCGATTACCCCTCGAATGAAGGAGGTGAAAACGCTCAATTAATCCTCCTGCTTGGCGAAGCGGTCGTTTAACAAAACAGCGCCTTCTGCTAAAACCTTCCATCCGGGTTCGACACCCTCGGTAATTGCAAAGGACTTACTATTAAGGTCATACCCTTTTACGGGTACGCGACGGAAAGTCTCTTCACCTACTTTAATAATCGCAAAACGATTCTCACGAATACGGACAATGGCTGACTGAGGAACTACTACTGCATCTGCATTACCTGTTGTCAGCAATGCAGAGGCATACATGTCGGGGCGTAGCAAATCATCGGTGTTTTCTACATCTGCACGAATTAATAAGGCCCGAGTTTGTGGGTCAATGGTTGGTGCAATGTAATTGGCATAAGCAATGAATTCTTTCTCAGGATATGCCTCAAGACGCAAGATCATCTTCTGACCCTGCTTAATCATTCTGAAATCTTGCTCAAATACGTTACCCAAGAACCAGAGTTGCTTAGGATCAGCCAGTGTGGCAATAACATCACCGGAGCTTAGCGTTGAACCAGGCTCTACATTGCGCTTTACTACAACACCCTTCAGTGGTGAACGCATCACCAAATTAGCCGTTGTCTTTCCAGTAGCTTCAATACTCTTGATATCCCCATCTCCCGCACCTAGGTTTCTCATGCGGTTAGCAGCAGCTTGCTGAGTAATACGGGCATCCCCCAGTAAGTCACTCATGGTTTTACTGCCCTCTAAAACCTGGGCGGTTTTAGAAGAGAGCAAATACTCCTGTTGGGCAGAAATAAATTCGGGACTATAAAGCTCTACCACTGGTGAACCGACATCCACTTGCGCGCCATCAAAGGCATAAATACGCTCAACCCTACCTGGAGCACGTGCTGAAAGTACTTTTGATTTTTCAGCATTAAAAGCTAGACGTCCTGGCACTTTAATATTGACTGGCACCTGCACTTTTTCTGCAGTCTGAAATACATAGATCTCAGGATTGAGTTTTACGCCAGGGAGTTGTAACTCCAAAATACCGGTAGCCTCAACCTTCAATCCCTTGCTAGAGCTCTCAATTTTAACGACGCGATTCACGTTAGTCACGCGACCAAGCACAATACCAATCGATAGAATTGCAAAAGCAAAAGCAGCTAAACGAACGCGATAACGATTTGTTGGAGATAGATTCCAATACAAACCAGCCAAGCCAGTAGCAGCAACTTTTGCATGATGTGCGCCATCGTGCACACCTTTGTGCAAATGCGGCTTTACCTTCTCAGGTAAACCTTTTAAAAACGCAATCAATTTATCAATCAAAACTACTCCTTAAAAAGGCTCTTTGCCCGCAGAAACCATTAATACTGCTTGCGCTTGCAATAGATTACTCTCTGCTTGCGCCAATGCAATCTCTAAGTTACGCAATTGAGTTTGCGCAGTCAATAAATCATTAAATCCTTGACCATTATTCGAGTACTGGGTCAGGCCCACCTTATAGGCAGCATCCGCCTGTGGCACTTGGCGGTCTTTTAAGAATTGGGTTTGGCTCTTAGCCTGCTCATAGGCGGCATAGGCTGTATTGACGGCCAATACAATTTGCTGACGATTAGAGATATTGCCAGCCTCAGCGGCCGCTTGATTACGTTGCGCCTGCTCTACCCCATACTTTTCTTTGGTAAAGAAATACAGCGGAATGATGAGATCTAATTCGAACTGATAAAACATCGCACCATTGTTAGCAGAAAAAGGTCCACGCGGAGTGTAAGAAGAACCAATCACCTGAAAGTCTGGGAGATATGCTTTTTTGGCCAAGTCAACACCCTTACGTGCAGCATCGAGTTGTAGGGCTGAACTTTTTAAAGCGGGATGACTCGATTCTGCATAGTCTTCTAACTCCACTAAAGTGGGCACACTACTCATGGCGCGACGCACATCACCACGAAGAACTAATTTCTCGCGGGAGTGACGGCCTACTAAGGTATTGATGTTGTTGAGTGCAACTTGTAATTGGCGCTCAACATTGAACTGATCGGCCTGAGCTGCACTTTGCGCCACTTGTGCGTTGAGGTATTCAACATAAGCTGCTGCATTATTGGCGTAGCGTGCTTTAGCAACATTCTTCACCATCTCTAGGCGCATGACAGACTCTTTCAGAACCTGAAGCTGCTTTTGAGCTGCTAGCGCGTTGTAGTAAAGGGTTGAGAGTTGTGCGCCCAATTGCAAATAAGTAGATTCAGAGCTTGCCAGGAGCGCTTCTGCATTGGTATTCGCAATATCCGCTGCCAAACTCTTCTTTCCAGGAAACTGAAATGGTTGTGCTACCGAAATAGCGTTATTACTACTGATGCCATTAGGATTAGCAGCTGATGGTGCATTTGCACCACCTAAGGCAAATGGTGAATTGACTGGCATACCTGACCACACCAATCCAACTTGTGGATTCGCTGGTGCAGCAATCTGCGGCACGGTTGCCTTGGCAGATAAATAGGACTCACGCAATGAAGACAATTGTGGGTTATTCAGTTTTAACTCACTCCACAATTGACGCAGATCCATCTCGGTTGGTCCGGATGAAATCGGTTTGGTATAAATCTTGGGTGTATTCGCTTTGGTAACCGGGGCAAATAATTCTGCTGCTTTTGAACTTGGGTCTTGGCTACTGAGTTGCGCGCCAATGGATGGCGGCGCTGTTAAGGAGGAGTCACCAGATTGCACAGTGACACTCGCAGGAGCATTAGGACCAGGAGCTTGTGCAAAAGCGGAAATCGCAAAAGTCGCCATTGCATATGGTGCAATGCTTTTGAGTAAATTTGCTACATCTCTCTTGCGTATGCCGTAAATCAACAAATGCGGCTACCTCTAAATCAATATAAATGCTGTTTTTATAGCCCCTGATGCAGATTTAGATCCTAGAAATACCCATTTCAGGGGGCTTTTAGAGATTATAGGTGACAAAAGCCAAAAGTCTAATAATTAGGAATGGCTATCTTATTGATTCTAAAGAAAATAATTAAAAGCTGGGACAACAGAACGCTTAAAACTCAGCATGAATCCTGAAAGACAAGATGTTTACAGGGCCGCGGGCAGCGTTATATGCAGGATTATTGATGTGCTGAAAGTTCAAACCAGCGAGCACATTCTTAATCACCTTGGTGTTGTAATACACCTCGCCAATTCTTTCTGGTCGATAGGAAATTGTCTGGCCTGCACCAGCATAGTCGCCAATAAAGTAAGAGACACCACCAGCTTGCAAATACCCTCTTCTAAAACTCGAGAGTCCGTTTTGCATCATCGAGATACCAATAGTGTCACTCGGACGCTTCCAGCTTGTGCCATTCATACCCATACCAACCGAGATTGAGTTATCTGCTTCAGTGAATGACATCGTTTCAGTATGGCCATCGGATGTGAATGCACGGCCATAGATCCCTAGATCTTTTGTCAAGGCCTGCTCACCATGAATACCGACACCGGTTTTATATTGGTAATTAGTGCGCACATTATTAATCGCTTGCGTACCTTGGGCATTATTAGCAACTACATAATTGGTTGCATCAGAAAAGCGCGCCAGAATCATTCTGTTGCGGTAAGCAAGCACACTGACCTTGCCAGGAAGGTCGGCAATATTGTGTTGCCGCTCAACTTCAATTTGATCACCATAAGTATTAAAGATTTGCCAATTGAGATCACGGCCATTGGGATTTTTCGGTGCGAGCATACGAGAGGCCCGCAAGACCCAATTATCAAGATACCATTCGCCCGCTAGGCCAGTACTGTAGCCGCGTGCGTCAGCAGAATAGTCATATGCCAAGTAAGTCATATTGCCCCAGTTCATGAACTGAATGCGTGGATCTTTAGCGTAGCGACTATCGTCAAAAATATCTAAAGTAGAAAACTGTCCAGCAGTCACAACAACACGATTGCTACTAACGGTTTGTGTAATTTGGTTAGCCTCATTCTCAAGGACAGCTTTGTCGCCCTCTTGATTAAATGTTTGCCTCACAAATGCTCTGGCAGAGTAAAACTTGGCTTGTGCTCCAGTAGCCTTACTACCTTCACCGTTGGTAAAGCCGCCCAAACCTACTAAACCAGAAAAAGGCACGCCAGAGATCACCTCTGGGTTGAAGTAGATATCCGTATTGGGCGCCACGCGAGCACCAAAGAATAAAGTGCCTGACCAGGTGTAGCTCATCGAGTTCTGAGCATTCAAACTATTTGGACCAGAATAGCTAGATGTGAAATTGTTGTAACGCTGATTAACGTAAGTAGTTTGGCCGTGTATGTTTACTGGCAACCCAAAGAGTTCACCCTCTGTTGGAAAATCCTGAATGGGTGATGCAAAAGTGGCAATTTGGTCCGAGCCCGAGCCCGCCTTCTGCGCGAATGCAGTTGCTCCGAGGAAAGTGCAAATAATGCTCAACAGGAGGAGTAGATAAAACTTGCGGGTCATTCACAATTTCTAATTGGGATGCCAGTGCAATGCAATAGCAAGGTGCCGATAGGAAAAACTAGGCAAACACAGCTTGAGATTGAAGCCCAAGGGTGGTGCAGACCAAATTATCCCCAAAAAGGAGTGATTTACCTAGTCTTTATGGCAATGGAATGACAGATAAGCACTTGAGGTGTGCCCTGAAAACAACTGGACTACTGATCTTGCTTTGAACTAGCGGCGATCCATTAACGCCCTAGCTAAGGTTCCCGCATCAACATACTCAAGCTCACCACCTACTGGAATACCGCGTGCAATACGGGTGACCTTAATACCTTTAGCCTTGAGAACTTCGCCAATGTAATGGGCAGTGGCCTCACCTTCACTCGTGAAGTTAGTTGCTAGCACTACTTCCCGAATCGGTACACCGGTATCAGGATTTTCAATCCGAGTCAGTAAGCGATCAAAATGAATCTCATTAGGGCCCATACCATCTAGTGGTGATAGACGGCCCATGAGTACAAAGTAGTTGCCTTTGAAACTTAAGGTCTGCTCGACCATCACTTGATCAGCAGGTGTCTCCACAATGCATAGCAAGGAAGGATCACGACGCTCATCAGAGCAGGTGCTACAGATTTGAGTTTCTGAGAATGTATTGCAACGGGCGCAGTGACCAACCGTCTCTACTGCCTCGCCCAATGATTGGGCCAGCACTGCGGCACCATTACGATCATGCTGCAATAGATAAAAAGCCATACGCTGAGCAGACTTAGGTCCCACTCCCGGTAGCACACGCAATGCCTCAATCAAACGACCGAGTGCATCAACAGGTGCTTCTATGCGTGCCATTAAATAATGAACTGATTAGTGAATTAAAACGGCAACTTAAAGCCAGGGGGCATTGGCATGCCCGCAGTTGCACCAGACATCATTTGTGCACTAGCGGCTTCTACTTGCTTAAAGGCTTCTGTGTAAGCAGTAACGATTAAATCTTCGAGCATCTCGCGATCATCCATTGCACCTGGATCAATTTGTACACGCTTCAGTTCGTACTTACCAGAGATGGTGACTTTAACTAAGCCACCAGCAGCTTGGCCAGTAACTTCCAACGCAGCTAATTCAGCTTGCGCAGTTTTCATCTTCTCTTGCATCTGCTGAGCCTGTTTCATGAGGCCAGCAAGTCCACCTTTCATCATCGCTTCTTTTCCTTAAGGGCTATTTATAGAGTGAAAATTAAATTGATTTAATAAAGAGTTTGGACTTAGAGTGGTTTAACAGAGCCGCCGACTACTTTGGCACCAAACTCTTTTTCTAATTGCTGAATAAAGGGATCGGCTGCAATCATCTGCTCAGCATTCATTCTTTTCTCTTGATGAATCTGCGCATCGACCTTAGCAACTGTCTTGCCCTCTACTTCACCTTTTTCAATCACGATCTTGACTGGCTTACCAAAGTGAGCAGTTAGTGCATCAGCTAAGCGCGCAACAGAGGCTTCAGAAGCCAACTGTGGCATTGGTGTAACGATGGTTGCGCGTACACCAGCTGCTGAATCATTCCAATCTTGTAACTCTGTCTGAAATGCTAACTGCTGTACTAAACCTTTAACTGGCAATTGACGCATCAAGCCATGCCAATCAGGACGCTGCGCTGAATTGCCGGCTGGAGCGGAAGCAACAGGTACGGCCGATTTAGCAGCGGGCGCAGATGCGGGTGAAGATGTTTTAGCAGCTGGAGCTGGTGCAGTCGCTGGACGTACTGTATTAACTGGTGGCGCTGTTGGGGTTGATGGCGCTGGGGCAGAGCCTCCTCCACCGCTGCCTGGACGAAATGCCAGCATGCGCAGCAGCGTCATCGCAAAACCCGTTTGCTCATCTGGTGCGAACGATAGATCAGGACGGCTGGTAATCGTGATTTGGTAGAAGAGCTGTGCTTCTTCTTTAGTGAGCTGGGTAGCCAAGCGACGAATCTCGCCTGCTTCTGGCCAATCATCTAATACAGACTCTGGGACAATTTGCGCTACTGCAATCTTTTGCAACAAGCTGGATAGATCTTGGAGTGCCAATGAGAAAGACATACTGCGCTCACCCATTTCATTTGCTACTGACAATAGGCTTGCACCATCTTTTGCAATTAAGCAATCCAGAATACGGATGAGATATGCATCATCTAATGTGCCGAGCATGCCACGCACAGATTCTTCAGTAACTTTGCCAGCGGCATAAGCAATCGCTTGATCAGTGAGTGATAAAGCATCGCGCATGGAGCCTTGAGCTGCTTTAGCTAACACTCTTAGTGCATTGACTTCATATTCCACTTTTTCTGCTGCAAGTACTTTTTCTAAATGCTCAACGATGAGCGGTATTGGCATTTGCTTGAGGTTGAACTGCAAGCAGCGAGACAGAATGGTGACTGGGATCTTTTGCGGATCAGTAGTTGCGAGAATAAATTTGACGTGCTCTGGAGGTTCTTCTAGGGTTTTGAGCATGGCATTAAAAGCATGATTGGTGAGCATGTGCACCTCGTCAATCATGTATACCTTGTAGCGCGCATTGCTTGGTGCGTATGCTGCTTTTTCTAGGAGAGCGGCAATATCGTCAACACCGCGATTGCTGGCAGCATCCATTTCAATATAGTCAACAAAGCGCCCAGCATCAATTTCCATACAAGCTGGACATTTTCCACAGGGCTCTGAAGTCATCTTGCCTAAACCATCGGCTCCAGTGCAATTGAGTGCTTTAGCCATAATCCGAGCGATAGTGGTCTTACCTACCCCACGGGTACCCGTAAAGAGCCATGCATGATGCAAGCGGCCTTGGTCTAAGGCATGGGTTAAGGCCTTAACCACATGGTCTTGTCCTACTAATTGCG
>CAJEZV010000007.1 GCA_903995005.1 uncultured beta proteobacterium | reverse complement strand
GGGATCGGCTTAGTGAAATAACTAAAGTTAATTTTGATGAGGAGTATTTGAAGCGCCAATCTTTATTATTTGATATACAAATTATATGGCTAACTTTTCTTAAGGTGATATATCGTAAAGATATTTTTCACTAGAAGAAGGGTCTGCTATTATTAATAATATTATGAATAATAAATTAATAGAATGTATTTTAAGTTTACCGCGCTTAATGAAGCGATCTATTGTAATAATTATTGACGTAGTGATTTGTTTTTTAAGCGTTTATATCGCCTATTATCTGAGGCTAGGTGAGTGGACCCCTTATTTATCCAGTGAATATTGGAGTCCATGGATTATTTTCTTAGTCTCCAGCATTGTAGGCGTGCCACTTTTCTTTAAATTTGGTTTGTATCGTGAAATATTTCGATATTCAGGGTCAATTGCCTTTCTAAGACTTATTAAAACTGGGTCGATATATTTTCTGGCCATTGCCCTAGTTTTTTCAGTTATTGGCGTTCAGGGCGTCCCTAGAACAATTGGAATTATTCAGCCAATTATCATGATGATTCTTGTAATTGGGAGTCGTGCTTTTGCAGCCTATTGGCTTGGTAGCGATTATCGAAAAGAGCTTAAGCTAGCAACTGCCCCTAGGGTTCTTATTTATGGGGCTGGTAAGGCAGGCAGACAACTAGCCAATGCCATACTTCATGGCTCCGACATTCAATTGGCTGGATTTTTGGATGATAATCCTGACTTGCAGGGTCGTATTGTGACTGGCAAGAAAATTTATTCCCCAGAGAGCTTAGTAGAAATATCATCTAATTTAAATATTTCAGAAGTTCTGCTCGCAATTCCATCAGCCAATGTGACTGCTCGAAAAAAAATTATTGAGCATGTTCGTAATGCAAAATTGAAAATCAAGATTCTGCCTTCGATATTTGATATCGTAACTGGAAAAGTGTCTGTAAATAATCTACGTTCATTAGATATCGATGATTTGTTGGGAAGAGATATTGTTTCACCGGATTCAGCGTTGCTAGTTAAGAATACCCGTGGTAAAACCGTATTAGTAACTGGTGCAGGGGGTTCAATTGGAGGCGAGCTCTGCCGTCAAATTTTGAAGTCTAATCCTAGTAATCTTATATTAGTTGACCAAAGCGAATTTGCACTTTATGAAATTCACCAAGAGCTAATTAAGAACGATTCACAGAAAGGTGAATCCAAATTATCTATAACGCCAATATTGTCAACAGTTACCAATGAAAGTCGAATGCGCACTTTGATACTTCAGACAAAGCCTCATATTATCTATCATGCTGCGGCATACAAACATGTTCCACTGGTTGAGAATAACCTATTGGATGGTATTTTTAATAATGCAATTGGCACATTTAATATCGCCAAAATTGCAGAAGAGTTAGGCGTACCGAATTTTGTATTAATAAGCACAGATAAGGCTGTTAGACCAACCAATGTAATGGGTGCAACAAAGCGGTTTTCAGAAATGATACTTCAGGCTTTGGCGAGCACATCTAGGAACACAAAATTTTCTATGGTCCGATTTGGCAATGTTTTGAATTCATCTGGATCTGTTGTGCCAAAATTTAAGGAGCAAATCAGGAACGGCGGTCCGTTAACTGTAACCGATTTCAATATGACACGTTTTTTCATGACCATTCCTGAGGCAGCGCAGTTGGTAATGCAGGCTGGTGCTTTGGCAGAGGGTGGAGACCTTTTCTTATTGGATATGGGTTGTCCTATTAAGATTGTCGATTTAGCGCGCAAGATGATTGAGCTATCCGGGCTTCAGGTCAAAGATGCCGATCATATAAATGGGGATATCGAAATTGTAGAAGTTGGCGCGCGCCCAGGCGAAAAACTATATGAGGAGCTGCTTATTGATGGCGCAGCCAAACCAACTCTCCACCCTAATATTTTTAAGGCATACGAAGATTTTCTTGCTTGGGATATTCTTAAGGAGAAAATTGCAGATATAGATAATGCACTTCGTAGTGGCGATGAAAAATTGGTCATAGAGATTCTGCAGGATTTGATTCCCGGTTATAGCTTCCGCACGAATTATATTTGATTGATTCTGGTATGTAATTTAAATTTTTACGAGCTAGCAGGTTAGATATTTAAAACGATTAACTCCAATATTTGGAGAGCCAATAATGAGTGAAGTAATGATCAATATATTAGACCCCATTAATCTTAAGAATAAAACTATTTGCATTACTGGTGCTAATGGCTTTATTGGAAGGCGGCTAATAGAAGGACTCTCATTAATTGGATGTCGTATAAAAGTATTGACAAGGAAAAAAGATAGCAAATTCCCTGCTAATATCGATATATATTTTGGTGACTTAACTAATCCTGAATTACATCTAAAATATTTTATAGAGGGTTGTGATTTACTATTCCATTGCGCTGGAGAGATAAATAATGAGCTTCAGATGAGTTCTTTGCATATTAATGGAACGCAACTATTAATAAATGCAGTCCACGAAGAATTTTTTTCATCTAAAAAAAAGATCCATTGGATTCAGCTCAGCTCTTGCGGTGCTTATGGGCCGCCACAAGATATTCAAATGAGAAGGGTGGTCACCGAATCTAGTGATACCAACCCGATTAATCAGTATGAAAAAACAAAAACTATGTCTGACGAATTAGTTATTACAGCGTCTTCCAACATTTTTTTTTATACCATTCTTAGACCATCAAATATTATTGGTGCGTCAATGTCAAATCAATCAATACGTAAATTGATAAATTGGGTAAAGTCGGGATATTTCTTTTTTATTGGAAAAAAGGATTCTATAGCCACATATATTCATGTTGATGATGTTATAAATGCTATGTTGCTTATAGCCATAAATCCTAAAAGTAGAAACGAGATATTTATTGTAAGCAATGATTGTACTTGGGAGGATTTATTGCTGAAAATATCATCCCTACTTAATGTAAAGATAATGCCGTTTCGTATTCCTTTTATATTAATACAAGCCCCTCTCTACATACTCAAGTCTACCATTGGAAAATTTTTCTATTTCCCACAATTTGCTATTTTTGCTTTTCGGACAACATACTGCACAAAAAAGATTGAGAGATATTTAAATTTTAAATTTACACGGCCAATGCCTGGTTCAATTAAGGATGTAATTGATAATATGAATATTGGCTAAGCAGATCCAATTAGATTTTTATAAATACTTAAAAATGTTAGGAAGCTGTAGTCATCGATAAAATAGAAGTGATTATGATATTGGGTCTATAGCTCAGTTGTTATGGCAGACAACTTCTTATCAATATTAACTATTATTTAAAAGCGTATTCTAGCCTAGGTATCATCTTTAATGCTACTGATCTAAGTGGATTTTCATCTCCCATTTGTAACCAATGTCTGGGGCTATCCGGTATTGATTTAATAATCCCATTTAAATCGTTGATGTCTGATTTCATTAACGTATTGGATTCAGAGTTGTAGACCCATACTTCATTCCCAAGAGACATTGTTTTGTTGTATTTAATATCAATTAGGTTATTTTCTTTTATAAAGTGCCATTTATTAAGTGAGTGAATGCCAAATTTTTGCTTGGCTCCTAAAGCGTAACTGAATACGCCCCAAACCCCAGAAGTCTCGCTAAAAAATTCGATATGACCGAGTTGCCCCAGTTGGCTATAGGGATGTCCTGTAACAAAGAGTATTGCACCTGTTGGAATTTTTTCAAATTCGGGAGTGAGGGTGCGTATATTCTCTATTACCTCTATTTGACTTCGGTTCCATGTCTTCCAATGATCGGAAAGGCCTAAAACCGCTGATATTAGGACTGCCATAATTCCCAGCATATAAAACCTACCGATTGGAAGCATTGCAATCAAAAATGCAATCAATAGAGTGCCGTAAACCATAATGCGGTTCCCAAGATTAAAGGCGATTTGTGGATACACTCCGGTTAAGGAAAACATTGCCAATCCAAGAATGGTAACTGCACATAACCCTGCAATGAGTGGGCGAGATACCCTTCCATTCTGCGAGAAATCAATTTTTAGAATGGTTAAAAGGCTGAATATAGTTATTATTATGGAGATAGATGAAATACTGGAAATTGAATACCAAATCTTCAACCAGAATGATGGTCCGATCGCGGCGTCTAAGAAGGATGCTATTTGTACTAAAAAGTTACTTACAAAAGAGGTTAGTGTCAGCTCAGAATTTATTCTTCGAGCAGATACTCCAGGAATTCTATAAATAAGAAAGTAATAAACTAAATATAGAATACCAGGTGTTATAAATAATGCAGCCTTTTTATAAGAACGTTCAACTAAAAATATCAAAGCAAGTCCAAAAGTAAATGGTGGAGAGGCGTGACTTGCAAATGATCCTATTAAGCCTATTATGAATCCGAGTCCATATTTTTCATTTCTCACAAGGTGGTGAGAGAACATTATGCAAGCGGGAGTAATTATATAAATTAGAGTTAGTACCCAGTAAAGAGTAGTATCGTGATTCGGTAAAAGTACATAAATTAAGGCCGCCAACCAAGCTCTGTTGGAGGTTAAATAGTCAGCAGCAAATCTCTGAATTAAAAGAATGCTTACAAGGGAAGATATGGCCTTTACAACATCATATCCCCATAGATAATCAGATCCGAATACAAAAAATGATAAGTAACCAAAGTAATAGGAAACTGGGCCAAATATAAGAACGTTTATTTCTTTGGGATCAGGAAATAAGTAGTTATTTAACGTCCAAAGGCGCATTTGTTCAATTAAATGATAGTCATCAGCATGCAAACCGGTCGACCAAACAATATATAAAATGAATGCGACAACGAACATTAAATTAATTTTGTAGAAGCTTATATATGAGTGCAGGTTCAATTAAAAGACCATTCAATGTTGAAGATACAAATATAATTTTATTATAGCTTGCTGCAAAAATGGCTCAGTGCAGGGGCCTTACTCTCCCATCAGAAATAAAGCTTTATTTCCCTAAAATTATTTTGTTAATTAAATACTCTTTTAGTAGCCTGGCTATAATCGAGGTGTCCATACCGCCATACTAAGCGCACCGTTTGTAAAAGATGGCAGAGCTAATGCCCAGTTCATGGCAAACATCAGAGATAGCTAAGCTAGCATCCGCCCGTTTTTAAGCATCCATGATTTGGCTGTCGATAAATTTAGAACATTTCATGCAGAACTCGCCCTAATAGAGAAAATTCTACTTCTGAGGGCGTTTAGCCTGAAGGGGGATTACGCTTTCAAGGACATAAAATTAAAGGTGGTAAGATTTAATAAATTTACATATAGACCTATTATTTTAAAATGAAAAAAATATCAATTATCACACCGTGTTTTAACGAGGAGGAAACATGTGAATCATTTTATTTGACTATAAAAGATTTATTTGATTCCAAGTTATCTAAATATGAAAGAGAGCATATATTCTGCGATAATTCGTCAACAGACAATACAGTAAAAATTCTTAGAATGATTGCAGATTCTGATAATTCAGTGAAAATCATAATCAATTCACGTAATTATGGGATTTTTAAAAATACATTTAATGGTGTAAAGAGTGCTTCAGGTGATGCCATATTGCTTTTCATGCCTGTTGATATGCAAGATCCTCCTGAATTAATTGTAGATTTTGTAAAATACTGGGAATCTGGATATAAAGTTGTGTATGGTATTAGACAGGATCGTGATGAATTTTTCTTGATGAAAAACTTGAGATTTTTCTTTTATAAAATAATTAGTAAAATTTCTTATGTAGATTTTCCAGTTAATGTTGGAGACTTTCAGTTGGTTGATAAAGTTGTTCAACAGGCATTAATTAAAACTAGTGAGGTTGAACCTTTTTTACGTATGATGACATTTGATGTTGGTTTTAGTAGAATCGGTGTTCCCTATAAATGGAGAAAAAGAAAATCCGGATTATCAAAAAATAATTTCACACAATTAATAGACCAAGGCTTCATTGGATTAATCACATTTAGTAGCGCTCTTATGAGGCTATCATTAATCATTGGTTTAATTATTTCTACTCTGAGTTTTATATATGTTGCAGTTATTTTTATATTATATCTTACGGGGAATTTGAATATAGGTAGAGGGATACCTACAATTATTGCGTCAATATTTTTATTTGGGGGCATTCAGCTATTTTTTATTGGGATTCTTGGGGAATATATTCTGAAAATATATAACATTGCAAAAAATAAGCCAATAGTAATTGAGAGTGAAAGAATTAATTTCTAAGGTGAATTGAGTTACAACGTGCAACTTTGAAGGTGCCCCTGGGGTAATGCCTCCTGAAAAGTGGAGATTCCTAAGACGGATTTTTCTGCTTCTTGTCGATAGTGTATCTATGAAAACTTCCCGAGCTCTACATTAGGGCTGTTAGCCTCCGGGAAGATTACCAGCTCCAATGCTTCAATAACTCCATATTTAGATCACTTATTGAAAGTTGCAACACTAATCCTATGGCTGAGCAGCACTTAAGCAATCGCAATGCCAACTCTCGCCATCCTTGAGGATGGCTACGATTTGGCTCTTAGTAAATCTCGATTGCTTCATAAAGCCTCCTATTCTAAATGCTACCATAAACGATAGAAAATTCCACTTCCAAAATGTTTACTTAAATGGAGGTATTGCATTCATTCAATCATAAATTTAAAAAAATTTGGTACACATCTCAACTTTGCTCCAAAGTAAATTTGTATTGCTGTACCAATTGAAATCATTGTCGTTAGAATCCCACAGAGAGTAGTAATGCTGAATAAGTAAATTTATTCTTTGATCCATTTTATTACTAGTGAATAAATTATCATCAATACTAAAGGGGTCTTCTAAATATGTATGTGTAGTATTCTCGCATTCAAGGGTATGTCTAATACTAAATTCATTAAACTTTGATTTTGTATCAATTAAAATCTCACAATTAGGTAAGTTCTTTCCTTCAAAAATAGCTGTCCATCTTTGTATTTCGTCTGGGGATTCACCAAAGGTTCGTGATATCAAAATGTTGCTATAACCCATTTCCGAGAGTAAAGCTATTAAATGGATTCCATAAAAACGTATAGGACCCCCACCCATTGAATGAAAACGTTTCCAGTTGTATAGGTTATTGCGAAAGTGATGAGCCGTAAATTTCCAATTAATTTTTATAATTCCGGATTTATTAAATGTATTTATATCAGCTAATAATTTTTTCCCCCACGGCGTGTATCTAAAAATATAACTTAGACGAAATTTTTTTTTTGATTGAATAAGGTTATTTAAAAATTTTTCTGAAATCGATGGATTAACAGCTAACGGTTTTTCAAGAAGAATGAATTTAATATTTCTCTGTATTAAGCATTTAGGAATAAATTCACTTTGCTTGATTGGGGATAAAGCAAGCACTACACCGCTTGCATACTTTAGAAGTTCGATCTCGTTTTTGGCCCATTCAATCTTATTATCAAACTGCTTCAGCTCCTCTCTTTCTTTGAATCGAGTGAAATATCTTTCTGGGAGTATGACACGTTTGTGGCACCCATCAATGAACGCTGGCAAATAGCCGTATAACCCAAACCCGGAGCCTAGAATCCCAATCATTTATTTCGTTTTATGAAATCTTCTTTGGTAAGAATATCAATGACCATTCCAGAATAGTTATGGTGTGAAATATAGTTTTTAATTTCTTTTGGTATATGCCATGCTAAATTAAGAATTGGGAGCGTCTTATCGGGAAAATTAAAAAGCTCATCGTCTGATAGTATGGGTATTCTAGTGCCCGGTATATAGTGCCCAATTTTTGGCGATCCACTTTTTTCATATGCAGCCAAAATCAATTCTTCATTCAATCCAAGAAGCTTAATTAGGATGGCAGCGCGTCCAGGAAATGCTTTGGCTCTTAGTTTTCCATATGATTGGACATAATTTTTTATTAGAGCTAATTTTGAATTTTTCCAATTCTCGATATTGGAATTAAGAGATTCAAAAATTTCAATAAATTTGTTTTCATCTATCAATTGGTCTTCATCGTTACGAAATGCATTATTGTTTTTTGGATTTCCTAGAAATACTCGAATATTACCTCCATAGCGATCAGGAAACTCTGCATCTAATAATTTAAGCCCAAGTGCATGTGACATATAATTGAAGGATGTATAGCTGTAGGTTCTAGGATGTTCGTGATAAAAAGTATCGAATTGACCTCCTTCAAGTACAGCGCCTAAATAATGATTCTCAATAATAATTATTGTTGATGGGGACATTAGGAGCTTAAGCGAATCAAAGACCTCGTGGAGATTTTCAATATGGGCAAAAACATTTGTAAAAGTAATAAAATCTGGATTCCCATGCTCTTTTACAATATCACCGGCTATCCTAGAAGATAAAAACTCATTATATATAGAGTGCCCCTTTCTCATTGCATCTTGATGGGCTCCAGTCGGCTCAATACCTATTGTTTTCGAACCTTTTATTTGGAAGAGGTCAAGTAGACTTCCATCATTACATCCAATATCAAGAATTTTTTTTCCAGAAAGATTGCCAAATCGATCCTCGCATGAGTTAACCAATGTTTTCATGCCTTCAAGCACATCATTTGTGAAGCGTGAGCGGTAATGGTATGAGACGGGGAAAAGGTCTTGCTTAGGCACTTGAAAGCGTTGATGCGCCGTCTTGCACTTATTGCAGAATAAAATTTCGATAGGATATTCTTGGCAAACTCGTGTATCGTGAATTGGTACCAAATCATCACACATTGGATGATGTCCTAAATTAAGGACGCTAACAAGGTTATCATTGCCACATACCTCACATTTTTTTATTTCATTAACTTTATTTTTCATAATTTTCATTTATATTGGTTTTAATGCCATCAGATAGATTTTGTAATTTTGAATACTCGTCAATTTGTTTAAGGCTATATGCTCTCATATCTTTTTTATGGATATAGGCTTTGTGCCATGCGACAGTACTTTCGATGGCTTTATCTAAATTCCACTGAGGTTCCCAGCCGAGCTTCAAATTTGCCTTTGAGCAATCAAGCTTTAAAGATTGAGCTTCATGTGGATGATTTCCGCTATCGAATTTCCAAGTAATTCCTTCACCCCAATATTTAGCAAACTCCTCTACTACAGACAGTACGCTTTTTGTGTCATTTTCGCGTGGACCGAAGTTAAATGCCTCGCCAAACTCACCCCCTAGAAGATAAAGTTTTTCAGCCAGTTGAAGATATCCATTTATCGGCTCCAATACATGCTGCCATGGTCGAATAGAATGTGGGTTGCGGATTTCAATATTTTTGGAATTATTAATCGCTCTTAACATATCAGGAATAAGCCGATCTTGAGACCAATCTCCGCCACCAATTACATTACCTGCGCGCGCAGTGGCTAACCCAACATTATAAAGTTCACTATTTTTAGAGTTAAAAAATGAGTTTCGATAGGCTGCTGTTACTAACTCGGAACAGCTTTTACTGCTACTGTATGGATCATATCCTCCTAGTGAATCATTCTCGCGGTACCCCCAAACCCACTCTTTATTTTCATAGCATTTATCGGTAGTGACATTCACCACTGCTCGTATTTGAGGTAATTGTTGGCGAACAGCCTCCAAGAGATTAACAGTACCCATGACATTCGTCGAATAAGTTTTGATTGGATCAAGGTATGAGCTACGAACTAGTGGCTGGGCCGCCATGTGGATTACGATATCAGGCTTTGCTTGCTGCAATGCCTCAGTAAGTGCATTGCCATCGCGAATATCTCCAATGATGCTCATCATTTCTTGATGAACTTGGGCAATTTCAAAAAAATTGGGATTAGTTGATGGCTGCAGGCTAAAACCAGTTAGCTTTGCGCCAAGCTTTTGCAACCACAAGCTTAGCCATCCTCCTTTGAATCCAGTATGCCCAGTTACAAATACTCGTTTGTTATGCCAAAAAGAAGGGTTCAATCCCAAACCCTCCAAGGGGCTTTTCCAGAGTTCCAGAGGCCCTCAAGGTAAATTTTATCGCGCAAGGTATCCATGGGGCACCAAAATCCATGATGTTCATAGGCGGCTATCTGCCCTTCTGTAGCCAAGCTATTTAGGGGGTCTCGTTCCCATATGGTAGTGTCATCCTTTATCAAAGAAAGCACATCTGTTGATAGAATAAAGAACCCTCCATTAATCAAGCTGCCGTCACCCTCTGGCTTCTCCTTGAAGGTTATTACTTTGTGATCTTCAATTTGGAGGGCTCCAAATCGTCCGGGGGGGTACACAGCGGTTAATGTAGCTTTTACGGATTTTTGCTGGTGAAATTTTATCAAAGAATTGATATTGATATCTGATAAACCATCGCCATAAGTAAAGCAAAAATCTACCTCACCCTTTAGATATTCAGTTACCCGCTTTAGTCGGCCGCCTGTCATGGTGTTTTCACCTGTATCAATTAAGGTAACTCTCCAAGGCTCAGAAAATCTTTGGTGAACCTCCATGCTATTATTCTGCATATCAAAAGTTACATCCGAAGAATGCAAAAAATAATTAGCAAAATATTCTTTAATGATGTAACCTTTGTAGCCACAGCAAATAATAAAGTCATTAATGCCATAATGAGAGTAGATTTTCATAATGTGCCAAAGAATTGGTTTTCCACCAATATCAATCATTGGCTTTGGACGAGAAATACTTTCCTCTGAAATTCTAGTTCCGAAACCACCAGCAAGTATTACCGCTTTCATTTCCTTGTCCTAAAGATTAATTGATGAAAATTTGTCATTTAATTTAACACGGAGGAGTTCTTAATTTTTTGTTTATGATACTGTAGAATTTACAGATTCTGGACATAGAATTTATATTAGTCACTCTAATAAACGTCTTTGATGACCTCCTCCCAATAAATTGGATGTCCTAAATTAGAAAAAATTGGCAATGGCTTTTAGCATGCGGAGGGTACCAAATACTACAGCCATCTCAGGCCTCATAGTGCTTTGGGTTATAGACCACCAGCACCCCAAGCCCAGGTGGCCAGAATCAAATCATGTTGCTGGAATGGTTTACTATAAGAATCTACTCGGATGTAGTGGGCCTAAATCAGCAATAATTCATCCTGACATTTAAATATTATGACTACCTTTTTGACGCCCCTTAGAAATAAATTTCCCCCGGGGGAGCAATATGCGTCTATAGCAATTGTCATAATTATCTTATTCATTTTTTATACCCCATGGTTATTTGAGGGGGGTAGAATTGTAGAAGTTCACGATAATTTAGATGGAGAAATTGTACATAACTACATAATTGGACAATTCTTTGGAGGAAATTATGAAGCAACAAAGTTGGCCCTCAACGGAGAGGTGCCATTTTTTACCCTTAGCCGCGTCACGCAGCCGCTCACATTTCTTTATGTAATTCTCGATGCGTGGAAAGCGTATGCTGTTACCGATCTTGTGGTACGAATTATTGCATTTTGTGGAATTTACCTACTTGCCCGGCATTTTTTACTTTCGCCCCTACTCGCGACCCTCCTCTCACTGCAGTTTAGTGTATCAATAAGTCATACTGCGTTTTTGTTTACAGTTTCGGGTTTGCCGTTACTTCTGTATTTGTTTGTATTGACAAGCAAATCATCGAAGTTGGGTCTGTTAATACCGCTACTGATTTTTTTTGTTTCGTCAAATATTTCAATCACTCTCTCCGGAATTTTTTTTGCGATATGTCTACCATTCTTTTTCTTCGGCCTAAGTTTAAGACTAGATAAGAAACTTGCTTTAGCTTTTTTATTTTTTTGCCTCGGCCTTATTTTCGGAAACTCGGGACTTATATTAAGTTATCCCTTCAACGACCAAGTATTTCATCGCACTGAATGGCCCGCCTTCAGACCTTATCTCCCGTTTTTCTTGACATTTTTAGACACCCTGAGAGGTCTTATTTCCTCCACTACTGGTGATCACGTAAGTTTGAATTTGGCGCCCTTGATTTTATTATTTTTAGTCTTGTTACTTTCAAGGGGGTTTCGAACGCGAGCCCCCGTGTTCTTCATTCTTCTAATATGCATCTATGCTTTTGAGACATTTATTGCGACCGGCGCATCAAATTTTGTGCGGGAGTTAGTACCATTTTTAAGATATTTCCAGGTGCAAAGATTTTATTTTCTGTACTCTGTCCTGATTTTTTTGGGAGTTATTGTTTCTTTAAAAGGGTATTCCAAAAATTCTCTGGTATTGTATTTTGCGATTTTAGTTGGGATAGTGTTTAATCTAATGCAGACACCCCACCTAAAAGAGCCATTGAGACTACTCGCAGGCAAAAAACCTATGGAATCCTTCAACGAGTACTACAAACGAGCCGACTATGGGAATATAAAGGCGATAGTTGGTGACAGCCCAGTTCTCTCTGTTTCCATCGATCCGATGGTCGCACCCATGAATGGAATACGCTCGATTGACGGTTACTATAGCCTTTATCCGCTCGAGTATAAAAGGCGTTTTCGGTTAGTAATAGCGGAAGGACTTAAGGTTTCTGGGCGGGAAAAATACTATGACGAGTGGGGAAGCCGCGTTTATACTTTTTATGAACCCGGCCCCCCAGATGTAATAGACTTCTGTGAAGCTGAAAGAATTGGTGCTAGGTACGTGATTTCCACGAAAACATTAACTAATTCAGTGGTCCTCAAGCATGTTGAGTTTGCAGGAAGCGGTACAACCATGCTTTTGTATAAGATTATCCCAGGCTCATGTGTTACTGGGCTTGGACAACGATAACTTAAATAATCAAGGAATCTTGTAAGGTGGCGCGTTCAACATTGGTGTAAATGCACGTGTTTATATGGCTGGGTGTGGCAGTATGCTCGGGGACGCGATGTCATGTAATACCCCCTAAATAGTAGATACTCCCAAAGCGGATTTTTCAGCTTGTTGTCGACAGTGTATCGGCGACAACTTTTCGAGTGCTGCATGAGGGCAGTCCTGGTTGTAACTGTGGATCCATTCCTCAGTAATTTCTCGAACCTGCTCGAGAGATTCTAAGATATGGGCATTGAGTGCTGCATGACGGTAAGTGCGGTTAAACCGCTCAATAAAAACATTTTTCTGTGGTTACCAGGCTGGATAAACTTCAGTTCAATCTCTTTTTCCTCGCACCAACTGGTAAAGATGGCAGACCGTAGTTCACTCTTTTTGTTTAGGCGAATGGCTTTTGGTAAACCACCATCTCCTCTAGCCGCTCAACAGGGGCAGGTTGGATATTTGCTGTTAATTCGCCTCAAGAGGTGCCCCTTCTAGCGGGGGATTGCTCTAAGTTCTTAGCGAACAGCTAATCAAAATAATGCTGGATATAAAAGGTGTAGATCTATTAGGAGGGGTAAAAAGAAGATAAATAATAGAAAAATATACCTAAAAAAATCAAGGATTGTCAGGTTTTTTGAACCTATCTTGCCAAACGTCTTATCCAAACTTAGGGATGTTTATCTAAAGGTAAAGTATTAGTCCTGAAAATAACTTAAGATTTATCTTTGCTAAGCCATCGGTTAAAAAATCGTTTGCAATATTGGTGCGTAGATTTATCTACTAGCCAGTAAATAATCTGACCAGAAATAAGGCAAACACAAATAATCCCGATGACTCCCGGCAGCCGATAGCAATCAAATAAGTCCAGCTTCTCACAAGTAATGCGTTTAAAGCCTTCGACTAGAAAAAAATGCGATAAGTAGGTTGCATAACTAGCATCCCCCATTAAGGCGAGCGCAGCAATCAGTTTAGATGAGGTTTTAGCATAATAATCCTCATTACCCAGCATCGCTAGAAGAAGTAGTGTAGAAGGGATTCCAAAAAATATTAAGCCATTGCCAAGGATTTCATTGGAATCAATATAAGCCATGAAGCAGTAACTTCCAATCGCTATCAATGGATATAAACCATTAGGAATAGAGAAGCATTTACTTTTGAAAATGTGAAATGCTAGCATCCCTAGCAAAAACTCCAAGATATACTGGCGACCAAAAAATTCTTCATAAAACGGATTGGTACTCCCCATCAAGTGCGAAGTAATAAAGACGCCAGCCATGATTATGACGATGGCCTTAACTATCTGTTTTCTAAAAAAGAGTAAAGAGAGCCAGGCTATGCAATAAAAAAACATCTCATAGTTTAAGGTCCAGCCCACTCTTAATAAGGGTGGGCTACGCTGCCCAATATCATAGTATGCAATAAAGAAAAGCGATTTGAGGTAAAAAAAGAAAGTCGTTGTTTCTGCAGTCGATTGTCGAACGATAGTAGGATGGATGTAAATTAAAAGAAAAAGTACTGTTGTTAGAATCCAGTAGAGCGGCACTATGCGACTGATTCGGTTGATAGCAAATTGTATTGGCGATGATTGATTTTGAATAACTAGTGCAATCACAAAACCACTTAGGACAAAAAAAATATCTACGCCAAATGAGCCAAAATTAGGTTGAGCATAAATGTGGTAATAAACAACACTAGTGGCTGCAATCATACGCAAAATTTGCAAGCTTTTAAGATTATTCAGGGAGGGCTGCATAGATTGGGTATGTATGGTGCTGGAATGTAATGAGTAATCAGGAGTGATTTGAAGGTCGGGATAGGCGACTTATTTTCCTGAAAAAGGTAGTAAAAAATTGTAATAAGTTCTACCTAAAAATTCACGAAAAGCAAATTCAAAAGTCCCAAAGGCTTGGGCGGAAGGTAAAAAATCCATCGGAGTTATTCCATCTGATCTAGATTTGAAGTCTACAGGATAGGTTTGCAATCCAATTCCTTCATTTTGAAATAATGCTTGAGCTCTGGGCATATGAAAAGCAGAAGTCACTAAAATAATATTTTGCCAATGATTTTTGTCTAATATGGCTTTAACAGCTTTTGCTTCGTCTGCAGTACTTTGTACATTGCCTGTGACTAGAATTTTAGGGCCATCTACCCCCATTTGTATGGCAAAGCGTTTGAGGATTATGCCTTCGGGTTCAACATCGTTTTGCCAGGGCAATATGCCTCCAGTAAAAATGATGCGCGGCGCCACCCCCGCTTTGATAAGCTTAACACCACCAAAAAATCGATCTGGATCCCCCCATTCATAAGTAAGACCCTTTGGAGTGTGAATGGGCGAAATCATCCCACTCAGAACCACAATGGCATCAACTTTTTGCAAATCGTTCGCTTGCTTGGGGATTTGGCCAGCCTCTAAAGCGTCGAGCATGAAGTCAGAAGTTATGGGTAGACTAGTAGTCAACAACAACAGAAAAGCAAACAAGAGCGGACTTCGTTTTTTCGTCAGAAGAGCCCATGCCATGAGCAATAGGCTAATGGTGATGGGGTAAACGATGTAGGGAATGAGTTTGTGTAGATAAATCATGTAGAAAATTGGAGCGCCTGTTCAATAACTCTAAAGTTGGTATCCCGTGTTTCTTGGTATTGTTTCGAAGGAATGATACTTAATAACAAGGGGATATTTTAGATAACTACATTATGAATGTAATACAATGTAAATCATTTTATTAGAACTCGTGTGACAGCTCATGTGAAATCAAATACTTTGAATTGCCTCATACATCTTCTTATTTTACTAAGGAACTAAACTCAAAAATAAATATTCAAAAAAGATAATGAGATGCACCACGCCTTGCAGCCGAGTAGTTCTACCAATAGCCAAGGTGAGCGCTCCAACAAAGAAGGTTAAATACATCAGTGTCATATTCAGACTACTAATGCCTAGGCTTAGCGGTAGATTAAAGTAAATCGCAATGGCGGCAATCGCTGGAATGGATAAGCCAATACTGGCTAAAGCTGATCCTAAGGCCAGGTTCAAACTGCTTTGTAGGCGATTGGCTCTGGCTGCTCTGACTGCAGCAAAGCCTTCAGGTAAGAGTACGAGCATAGCAATCGCAATACCCACAATGGTTTTTGGTGCTCCAGCTGCTTTCACGCCAGCCTCGATAGCAGGACTCAGTAACTCTGCTAAGCCCACAACAGCGATGAGCGACACAATTAGTAGAACTACGCTAACTGCAGTCTTCAGATTACTGGGCTTAGGTGCATGAAAGTTAATGTCCGTTTTTTTATCCTCCACTTTAGGCAAATAGTAGTCCCTATGGCTGACTGTCTGAAAGAATAAGAAGGCTATATACAAGGTAAAAGAAGCAATGCCTGCAAAAGCCAATTGGCTTTTTGTAAAGTCTGGACCAGGAGTGCTAGTAGTCACAACCGGCATCACTAAAATGAAAGTTGCTAGCGCTGTTAAGACTGCCAGTGCCGAATTGGTGCCTTCATTACGAAATGACATTTCATGATGGCGTAATCCACCAATAAAGATACACAAGCCAATGACACCGTTGATCACAATCATCACTGTTGCAAATACTGCATCACGCGCAATCACTTCTGAGCCTTCATGACCGGTAAGCATCATGGAGATGATTAAGGACACCTCAATAATGGTCACGCTTATGGCTAACACTAAAGCGCCATAAGGCTCACCCGTTTTATGGGCTACCACTTCAGCATGGTGGACAGCTAGCAGAACACCCCCAATCAGTGCTACCCCCATCAAGGTGATAAACCAAGTTTGAGTAATGAGATCAGTCAGAAGGTAGGCCATAGATGTGAAAATATAAAAAGGTAGGTACTATTGAATAAGGATTATCCCGTTATTATGGAGCTCAAAGGAAATTTATTAAAAATGAAAGCAATTATTCTGTTTGGTCATGGTGCCCGCGATATTCGGTGGCGAGAGCCTTTTGATCAGCTTGTCGCTCTATGGCGCGCTCAGCATTCTGGCGCCCCAGTTGAGCTTGCTTTTCTAGAAATAATGCAGCCCTCATTGGAAGATGCCGTTAATGCTCTAAGCGCTCAAGGTGCAAGCCAAATTACGGTAGTGCCCGTATTTTTTGGTCAAGGCGGCCATTTACGAAATGATTTTCCGGTCTTACTGGATGCATGCAGAGCAAAGTTCCCCGCAGTGCAATTAAGCGCAACGCCTGCCGTTGGCGAAGACCCTGTGGTCTTGCAAGCGATTATCGATTTTGGAGCCAAGGCTCTCTAGATTTGGTTGTTGTTCTTTTTGTATCTCATTTTGACTGTCTTGATCCGCAGCTCTGAACGCTTCACCAACCATGATGAGTGCTGGCGAGCTGCTATCAAACCAAGAGTCTGCTGTGCCAAGGGCCAATTTGCCTAAAGTACTACTCCACTGGCGCTCGCGCCGTGTGCTCACTGACTCTAAAATATGAACGGGGGTATTGCTAGTGTGATTAGGACTTTGGTCAATGAGTTGCTGTGCAATCTTGGCAGCATCTTTGCGCCCCATGTAATACACCAAAGTATCAGCACTAGGATTTTGAATGGGTAAAGATTGATTTTCATCTAGGCCTTCAGTTGCTTGCGCAAGCGTAATAAAAGCTACGCTTCTGCTAACGCCCCTTAAGGTTAAAGATTGTCCAATACTCGCTGCGCCTGCTAGTGCGGCAGTAATGCCTGCAACAACTTCAACGGTGACACCAACATTCTTGAGCGCCCCAATCTCTTCATCAGCTCTGCCAAACAGCATAGGGTCACCACCTTTAAGGCGCACGATGGTTTGATATTGCTTAGCGGCATCGACTAAACGCTTATTAATAAAGTGCTGCGCAGAAGAGAGTTTGCCGCAGCGCTTACCCACTGGAACTTTAATCGCTTGTGGACAAAGATCTAGCATCTCTGGCTCAACTAAAGCATCATGAAAAACAATGTCTGCCTTTGCTAAAAGCTTGGCACCGCGCACGGTAATCAGATCAGCAGCGCCAGGGCCAGCGCCAACCAGATAGACTGTTCCGAATGAAAGATGATTTGTCATGGCTGTGCTTTCACTTGGCTTAGCTTGCTGCTAGTAGGGTACGTTTGCCGCGCCAACTATTTTGTGTCGTCACGGTAAATAGATCAAATTGTTTAAGGGCAATATTGAGATCTTGATCGTGACGTAGCGCAAAGCTATCAAAACCTACTCTTGCTCCTTGTAAAAGTTGATCAATGAGTACATCACCAATCATCCGAATTTCTTTTTCCCAGCCAAAACGGTCACGCAATAGTGCGGCAGTACTAAAACTTCTGCCATCCCTAAAGAGCGGAAAGTGAGCTGCAACTAAAGGCCAATATTGCTTGCCTTGAGTAATGAGATCGGCGTGCTTGAGAATGTCCTCATCAGCGGTAAACCACACAGCAATTTGACCTGCTTTAGCCTTAGCCAATACCTTGCTATCTTGGCGGTTCGAATGGAAATGGCTGCGCCACCAAGTAAATGGCAGTAGCACCTTAGCATTTGCATGCTCTTGCGGCAGGAGATCTTTATCTTGAGCATCCCAAAGGTGCCACTCATCAGAAATAAGGGTGGGTTTTTGCCCCCTTGGGAAATGTAAGATTTGTGAATGGGGGCGAATAGTGGTCATAGAGCACTCTCTGCTGCTACCCTGCCATCAGCAGCATTCTTTTTCTTAGAATTCTCGTTTTTATCTTGATAGGCCGCCTCCTTAAATGGAGTCACCCCTAATCTGCGATAAGTTTGAATAAAAGATTCATCCGCACTGCGCTGCTCAACATAGGTATTGATGATGTTACTCATCACATCTGGAATCTCGTCAGCGTAAAA
Source organism: uncultured beta proteobacterium (assembly GCA_903995005.1). GTDB lineage: Bacteria > Pseudomonadota > Gammaproteobacteria > Burkholderiales > Burkholderiaceae > Polynucleobacter. The sequence goes on along the minus strand of CAJEZV010000007.1, from coordinate 27,845 downwards.
AGATGGCCCAATCACTTTACCAATAGTGGCATCGTTACCTTGTTCACCGCCAAGGGTAATTTGATACCACTCTTCACCATCCTTATCAACACCTAAGACGCCAATATTGCCCACATGATGATGCCCGCAAGAATTAATGCAGCCAGAGATATTTAAAGAAATATCCCCTAAATCAAATAAGTAATCTAAGTCATCAAAGCGTTCTTGAATAGCTTTGGCAATTGGTAAGGATTTTGCATTAGCAAGTGAGCAAAAATCCCCACCTGGGCAGGCAATGATGTCAGTTAGCAAACCAATATTGGGCAATGCCACTCGTTGAGCTTTAGCAGCTTGCCAAAGCGCAAAGAGCTTGGCTTGCTCAACATCGGCCAGTACCAAGTTTTGTTCATGGGTAACGCGCAATTCACCAAAAGAGTATTGATCAGCAAGATTGGCAATGGCATTCATCTGAGCCGTGGTGGCATCACCAGGAGCTAGCGTACCATGGAGCTTGAGGGATAAAATCACGCTTGCATAACCGGGTACTTGATGTGCTTTGACATTGCGTTCTAACCAGCGCTTAAATGCTACTTTGTCTGCTTCTGGAGCAAGTTCTACTACTTGATCATCAGCTAATCCGACTAGGTTTTGATAGGCAGGTTTTGTGAAATGCTGAGCGACACGATCCCACTCTGCTTGCGTAAAGTGATCGTCCCCCTTTTGAATGTGTAGCCATTCAACTTCAACTTGTCGTGCAAACTCTTCTGGACCTAAGGCTTTTACTAAGATCTTGATGCGAGCTTTATAAAGGTTATCTCTTCTACCAAAACGGTTGTACACACGCAATAAGGCTGTTAGATAGCTGGGTAGGACATTCCAAGGAAGGCCTTGTTTAACCAGAGACCCTAAGATAGGGGTACGGCCCATGCCGCCGCCTGCATAAATATCGGCAGTTAATTCATTGTTGGTATTTTTCTTGAGCTCAATGCCAACGTCATGACAAAGTAATACTGTGCGATCTTCTTTGGCACCGTTAATGGCAAACTTAAATTTACGTGGTAAGTGAGCAAACTCTGGATGCAGTGTTGACCATTGGCGTAGCAATTCACATACGGGGCGAGGATCAATGTATTCATCAGCAGCCACTCCCGCAAAAGCATCACTTGTAATATTGCGAATGCAGTTGCCTGATGTTTGAATAGCATGCATTTCTACTTTGGCAAGATCAGCCAAAATATTGGGAGTGTCTTCTAAGGTGACCCAGTTAAATTGAATATTTTGACGGGTTGTAAAGTGCCCATAGCCTCGGTCATATTTCTCAGAGATATTCGCTAGCGTTCTGAGTTGGTTTGCGCTTAATAGGCCATAAGGAATGGCAACCCGCAGCATATAAGCATGGCGCTGGTGATATAGACCATTTTGAAGACGGAGGGGGCGGAACTCCTCTTCTGCCAGGGTGCCATTAAGGCGCCTAGCAACTTGGTCCCTAAATTGGGCAACCCGTTGATCCACCAGGGTTTGGTCAATGCGGTCATATTTGTACATAGCCACTGATTGTCAGGGGATATTCTTATTGCTACAAATACTTAAAAGTCGGCTTTATATATGAAATTTAATATAAAGGGTCTCTCCAAGCGCTCTCCTTAGCATTCTGTCTGGAGGAGAAAATGACAAAAGTTCTACTTTACAGATTCTGTTTAACAGAATAAAGTACTGCATGATCCACTCATTTTCATGTGAACTGACCAAAGATTTATTTAGCAGCAGGTCCTCGAAAAAGTTTGTGAATATAGAGAGGGTAGCAAGGCGTAAGTTATTACAGCTTCATGCGGCAGTTAATTTATTAGATTTGAAAATTCCACCTGGCAATATGTTGGAGTCTTTAAGTGGAAAACGTAAAGATCAGCATAGCATTCGTATCAATAGTCAATGGCGCATTTGTTTCATTTGGAAAGACGGTGGAGCCTATAACGTAGAAATTGTGGATTATCACTAAGGAAATGATGAAAACAAAACTTCTTGATGAAATTCATCCTGGCGAGATTTTGCTAGAAGACTTTATGAAGCCAATGGGCATTACAGCGCGTCAGCTGTCAGCAGATATTGATGTTTCGCCAAGCCGCATTAGTGAAATTATTCATGGAACTCGCCCCATCACGGCAGATACGGCTTTACGCTTAGGTCTATTTTTTTCCATGGAGCCCCGTTTCTGGTTAAATTTACAGTCTGAGTACGATATGCGAATAGCCAAGCGAAAGCTGCTGGAATTCATTGAGCCGCGAATACGTGTATTTCAAATGGCTGTTTAATCATGCCCAAATACAGCTAGAGGCCAAGAGCTAGGTTATATTCTGACTATGAATATGAGCCCCAAGACCAACCCCTACGAATTAGAGTTTTCTGATTATCAGAAGGTGCGAGGCCAATTTTGGGACCAAATTAATGGCTCCTCAACCCACTCTTGGGGCGCTTACTACCAAAAGAAGTTAGCGCACATTTACCAAAACATCGTACCGAGCGACTGTAAGGTCTTGGAATTAGGCTGTCGTGGCGGATCATTGCTGCATGCTCTCAAACCTTCCTTAGGGGTGGGTGTTGATTTTAGTGAGCAGGCCTTAGTAAAAGCGCGCAAGCATTACCCTCATTTACAGTTTATTCATGCCGATGCTCATGAGCTCAATCTCGGTGATCACGTCTTTGACTTCATCGTGATCTCTGATTTAGTGAATGACTTATGGGATGTGCAAACAATGCTAGATAGCATCCGCCCTTATTGCCATGCTGAGACCCGCATCGTATTCAATTTTTTTAGTCATGTCTGGAATTTGCCTTTGCGCGCTGCCCGCGCCTTTGGTTTAGCAACACCAAATTTGCCGCAGAACTGGCTTACTCGCCATGACATGAATAATCTATTGGAAATTTCTCAGTATGAGAATTTACGCCAGTGGCGCGAAATTATTGCACCGATCAATATTCCGTTCATCTCAAATTTTTGCAATCGCTACCTAGCCAAGATTTGGCCGTTTGAATTATTAGCAATTACCAATTTCATGATTGCAAGACCAGTAGGATTACAAGAAAAGAAAAATCCTAGCGTCTCGGTCATCATTGCTGCGCGCAATGAGTCTGGTCATATTGCCGAACTCTTTGAGCGGGTTCCTCAAATGGGCTCTGGTACCGAGATTATTTTTGTAGAGGGGAACTCTACCGATGATACCTATGACATGATCGCTAGCGAAATCACCAAGCGCCCTGATTGCAATTGCAAACTGCTCAAGCAAACCGGCAAAGGCAAGGGTAATGCAGTACGCAATGGTTTTGATGCAGCTACTGGCGATATCTTGATGATTCTGGATGCTGATATTACTGTTCCGCCTGAAGATTTGACCCGCTGCTACAACATTATTACTGGCGGTCTTGGAGAATTTGTCAATGGCGTGCGTTTGGTTTATCCCATGCAAGATGAGGCAATGCGCTTCTTAAATTTACTGGGGAATAAGTTTTTCTCCTGGGCCTTTAGCTGGCTGATTGGTCAGCCGATTCGGGATACCTTATGCGGCACCAAGGTTCTTTGGAAAAAAGATTACGAGCGGATTGCGCATAATCGTAAATACTTTGGCGACTTTGATCCCTTTGGTGACTTTGACTTGCTCTTTGGCGCTGCTCGCTTAAATCTCAAGATTGTCGAAGTGCCGATTCGGTATCGCGCAAGACGTTATGGTGAGACCAATATCTCTCGCTGGAGTCATGGCTGGCTATTGCTTAAGATGGTGGCATTTGCTGCCCGCCGGATTAAATTTATCTAGGACTTTTAGAGCTTTATGGAAGGCTGCGCACACTCCAGCAAAATCTTTTGGATATTTAGTTTTTCGTGGGCATGCATCATGTGGTAGCCGCAAAAAGGGTTAAATCCTTTTCGTATTAGCCAGTTGTAATAGTGCTTATAGGGCACCAAGTTTGCTAATATCGTTATAAATATCAAGAGACTAAGTATTCTCTTCTTTGCACGTATATCGGGCAGTCTGTAAATCAGCACAAGCACAAAAGTAAGCAGGAAGAATTCTGAAAAGAGTCGATATTGTGGCGCATCTAGATAACGCACCTTGTTAACTAAATTGATAATATAAAAACTAAAGAGACTAAATCCACCCAACCACCATTCTTTTTTAGTAATAATTTTGCGTTGATATATTACCCAAATAAGACTAAATAAGATCAGTAAGGTAGAAGATGAAATTCTTCCAAAGGTTTCCACTAGCGGGCTTGTAGCAAAATTTAGCGCGCTGCTAATTCGCTCTAGAATTGATGTACTCGCTAAAAAATTATTTTCAGGATGAAGTATTTGAGAAGGAACTGCCCTTAAAAATCTAGTCATACTTATGGGGTCAGCAATATTACTAAAAATCGGCACTCCCTGATTGATTAGGGTGCTGAAGTATTCCACCAAAACGTAAGCTAGCAAATAAGAGACATTAAAGATAAGTAATGACTTATAACTATTGCATCCAGTCTTAATGGCCAATCCTACGATGAGGATATTGAAAAAGCTCACTAAAAGTACATTAAAGAGAAGGCCAATCCCAGCCGACTGAGTTGAGTAGAAATAGAGCAAGACGATATAGCTCAAGATGCCGACCAAGAGCAGGATGGGTTGATGCACTCTTTTATCTGAGTTGATGGGTGTATTGGGAACAAAGAATGCTGCCCAGCAAAAATAGAAGGGGGCAAGTGCAATAATTTGAGCCTTGTTCAGAGCTCCGCAGAAAAACGCTATCAGGCACAACTGAATGAATAAATAGGCCTTATATGAGCTATTTTGATAGCTGATAATAAAGTAATAAATCGATAAAAGTAAAAATAAGAAGGCTATCGATTCGGTACGCGTAGCAGTAAAGTGATAAAAAACACCATTATTTACGAATGCTAAAAAAGTCACTAACAATGCAATGACAGTGTTCTTAAATATTTTATTGCTTACATAGTAAATGCCGGCAAGCAGTGCAATAGTAGTAACTAGTGCTGCATGTCTAGCTGCAATAACAAGATAGCGCATACCATCAAGTATCGAAGGCGCTTGATTGATCTGGTTAATATTATGAACGTCACTGAGACCTAGATAGCTTCCCGCCTTCAGGAGAAGAGCAATCAGTTGAATCGAGAAAAAGCCAGGATGATCGATATATTCTTGATTGAGCCCAGAATTAATTAACAGACCGTTATAGCCCAAGGTTAATTCTTGGTCTGCCCAATACGTCCAGTTTAGGCTATATCCCGTGCTATAAAAAAGCGCAGTAAGTACCACTGTTATAAGTAAATAAGGGATAAATTGCTTAATAAGGAATTTCATCTTGCTATTGCTCTGCGTTTAGCTGCTTGTGACGGGTGAATTAAAGTCTAAATTCCCGATAGTGCCTATACAGATTGGCTATCGAAGCAAAGCCTAAGATGACGATCAAGATTGCAAAGACGTAATCAATAGTGAGATAGGTAAAGATACCAAGCTGAATTAGGATTGTTGACCCTATAAATGCAGCAATCGAGCCAAATACAACTAGCTTAAAGTTTGGAATAAAAGCACCTAAGGTAATTGCAATAAAGACGATATAAAGATCTGAGACGAGTTGATCAGCTGTAACGAAAACGGTATTAGTAAATTCTGGATTAGTGAACTTACCTAAGATGGCAATGAGCAAAATCGCAGTCAGAATCGCAAAGTTGAGCTTTGCTTTAACAAAGATTTCTTTGAGTTGATCGTTCATATTGCTCGCTTGCTTATTTAAGAGGCACTGCCGTTAAACACTAAGCTCATCCCGATCCACAAGAGTACAAAAGCAACTAGGATGGTAAGGCCAATTTTCTTGAGAAAGTATTCAAGGCTATCCATATAGACTTCATCGCCTTTACCAAAGTATTGATCAAAGCGTTTCCATACAAGGCGACCTACCACTAGTGGCAGGAGCATGGCAACAATGCCGAAAATGATGGTAAACGTGTTATCCATGAAAGAGGTCTTTCTAAATTCAATAACCCAATGACGCCGGGCAAATGTGCTGATTTATTAAAGGATAAAGAATACCCGTTTTTTCTGGTAATCCTCATGCTTATCCTGTCATGAGGGATGACAGGCTTGCTTGAGCCCCGTTTCAGCCTTTTATAAAGGGTTTATTGATACAGTAGAGGTTTCTAGTGTATTAACTATCCAAAAAAGCCCAATATGACCGAACTCACCGCTGCACAAATGAACGAAATCCATACCAAGGTATTGGGTGCAGCCGCTAAAGTTCCTGGCGCCCTCATTGGTCTGGGCATCTTGTTTGTCTTATTGGGCATGATTGGCATTGCTGGTCAGACCCTATTTTCCTTTGTATCAATTAATGTACTTGGTATCTTTTTGTTTGCTGGTGGCGTATTGCAAGCATTGCATGCCATGAAGTCGCATGGCTGGAAGAGTGTAGGTGTGCAAATGCTGCTGGCCATTCTGTACATTGCCGCTGCAATATTCACTTGGTCTTTTCCGATCCCTGCGCTTGAGGCAATTACGCTGTGGCTCGCGGCCATCTTCTTTGTGACTGGAGTATTGCGTTTGATTTCTGCATTTCACCATCGTCATTTCAGTGAGTGGATCTGGTTGGCACTTTCTTCCGCGCTCTCCATCTTGATGGGTTTGCTCATTATGAATAGTTACCCAGCATCCAGTTTATGGTTACCCGGTTTATTAATTGCTATTGAGCTGCTGTTACAGGGCTGGTCTTTACTTTTCCTAGGTCTAGCAGCTCGCTCAATCACTAAGCAATAGGGTCAGCGACTTACACAGTAATCAGCGCAGAAAGTATTTCTTATGACAATGAAAAAAACCGATCTATATAAAAACTTAGCCCTGGTTACTGCGCAGCGTCTGAAAAATTCAGCGAAGACACCTAAGTTAACGGCAGCTGATAGAGCAAAATCAAAGAAAGAGCTGGCTGAGGCAAATCCCTTACTAGCTTCCTTAATGGGCAAGAAAAAGCCTAAGTAATTCGCTTGAAGCAAGCCTCACCATTTCTTCTAATTGATTTTCTGAAGGTCTTTGCGGCCCTTTTAATCATTCTTCATCATTTATCTAGCTACGGGCAGATTGCGCAGGATGCCCATTCAGTTTTACCGGGCATCATGACCTGGTTATTTGAGTATGGCCGTTATGCAGTTCAGATCTTTTTGGTCATGGCTGGCTATTTAGCCGCTCAATCTTTGAGTCGATATGCTAATGTTAAATTTAGCGCTCAAGGATTGCTGAAGGTAATCCTCAATCGTTATTTACGTCTCTTCGGCCCCTATGCTGCTGCATTAATTCTGACGATTGCATGCGCATCTATTGCGCGCTTTTGGGTCAATGATGAGTTTGTTGGTGAATCAGAAACCCTTTCGCAATTCTTAGCGCATCTCTTTTTTATTCAAGGGATCTTAGGCCTAGATTCCATTTCGGCAGGTGCTTGGTATATTGCAATTGATTGGCAGCTATATTCAGTCCTCGCTATTTTGCTAATTTCTTTTCCAAGATACCAAGCAGTCATTTGGGTCATTAGCGTGCTAGCAGTGAGCTCACTCCTATTTTTTAATCGCTCAGGAATTTACGAGGCTTACTTCATTTACTTCATTGGTTCTTATGGCTTAGGAGTCTTGGCTTACCTGGCAAAGTGCTTTGAGAATCAGGGAGTCAATCGTCTTGCTAAGATTGCGCTATTGCTGATTGGGTTGATCGTTGCTATTGCCTCATTCCAGCAAATTTGGCTCAGAAATTTCTTAGCCTGGTTTGTTGCAATAGCATTACTGTTCTGGGGTGATACTCCATATCCACCCAAAGAAGAGCCTCTCAGAATTTTGAAGGCCATTGCCTGGGGTAGTCAGCGCTCTTACTGTGCTTTCTTGATTCACTTTGTATTTATCTTGCTCGCCAACACACTTTATATTGCGACAGGAATGCATGCCCACGAAAGTGGAGCGCTAGCAATTGCCTTGATGTTGGGGGTGGTGGTGTGCAGCACGATTGCTGCCAATTATTTATATCGTGCTATTGAAGTACCAGCGCTGCGCCTGAAAATCTAAACTGAGATTTTTTAGAGCCCCATATCCTTTAAAACTCGGAAGATTTCACGATAGGCCTTGGGTGGCTTGTTTTGCTCTTTTTCTTTACGGGCATTCCGAATCAGCGTACGCATATTCTGAATATCCATATCGGGATACTGCTCAATCATTTTGGTGAAAGCTTCATCATTAGCAATCAGTCTGTCGCGATAGCTTTCCAAAAAATGGAGCTTGGCAGTCTCAGCCTTGCTCACTCCTTGAATGGCATCCAAACGTTTTTGAATAGCATCTAACTCTTCCTCATCCAAAAAACGCATGAGCTTGCCAAGATACTGTTTGTGGCGACGAATCGCTTCAAAACTCTTGATCTTGTTGGTTTCTGCAATCGCTACTTTGATAGCTTCATCTAAAGGAATGGTTTTCAGAGCATCACTACTTAAGGCCGCCAATACTTCCGCCAATTTCTGGCGCTCCGTCATTTGGCGCTTAAGCTCAGACTTGCTAGGGCCTTCATCAGCCTCAACAACTTTGGGCGTGCGATTCTTCTCATTAATATGCATACTCGTATTTTAGACGGGTATTGGACTATCCTAACTAGATGCCAAGATTCTGGGTTTGGTAAATAATAGGCAGCAAAGCATATGACTCAATCAAATACCTACGACTACATCATTATTGGGGCAGGCAGCGCTGGCTGTATGTTGGCTAAGCGTTTAACTGACAACCCCAAAAAGAAGGTTTTACTGATTGAGGCTGGCAAGAGTGATAACTACATTTGGATTCATATTCCGGTGGGCTATTTGTACTGCATAGATAACCCGAGGGCAGATTGGCGTTTTAAGACCGCAGCCGAAAAAGGTCTCAATGGCCGCTCATTAATCTATCCCCGCGGCAGAGTTCTGGGTGGCTGCTCCTCCATTAACGGCATGATTTATATGCGTGGCCAAGTGGGCGATTACGACTCCTGGGTACAGGCCACTGGTGACGATGCATGGTCTTGGCAAAATGCATTAGCCCGTTATAAAAAGTTTGAGGATTACCACGGCGCTGCTAATGAGTGGCACGGCAAAGGTGGTGAATGGACAGTATCCAAGCAACGCTTGCGCTGGCCCATCATGGATAAATTTAGAGAGGCTGCTGTAGAGGCTGGCATTCCAGCATCAGATGACTTTAATCGAGGCGATAACTTTGGGGTGGGCTACTTTGATGTTAGTCAGCGCGCTGGTTTGCGATTAAATACTGCTAAAGCTTTTTTAAAAGATGCGGCTAAGCGTAGTAATTTGACAGTCATTACTGAGGCAATGGTCACTAAGCTCAAAATTAACCCCGCTACCAAAAATTGCTATGGGGTAGAGTATCGCAAGGATGGCGTTCTCAGTGAGGCTTTATGTGCAATTGAGCGGGGCGCCGAAGTTTTGCTCAGTGCAGGTTCTATTGGAAGTGTGCAAATACTAGAGCGCTCTGGTGTTGGTGCTGCTGCACATCTTGCTGCATTAGACATTCCGGTAATGGCTGATTTGCCTGGGGTTGGTGAGAATCTGCAAGATCATCTTCAACTACGCATGATCTATAAAGTAGATGGCATTAAGACGCTCAATACCAAAGCTAACTCTTGGTTTAGCAAGATGATGATTGGTTTGGAATATCTTTTAAAACGCTCGGGACCAATGTCGATGGCCCCATCCCAGCTCGGTGCTTTTGCCTACAGCTCACCAGCGCAACAGAGTGCTAATGTGGAATACCACGTGCAACCGCTCTCATTAGAAAAGTTTGGTGAAGACTTACATTCATTTAATGCCTTCACGGCTAGTGTTTGTAATCTGCGACCCACGTCACGTGGTAGTGTGCATATCAACTCTCTAGATCCCGAGGCGCCGCCAGTTATTTCTCCAAATTACTTATCGACTGAGGAAGACTGCAAGATTGCCGCTGAGTCATTGCGCTTAACGCGCAAGATTGTCCAAAGCCCAGCACTCAAGCCTTATTCACCAGAAGAATACAAACCGGGTGCACAGCACCAAACTGAAGCGGAGTTGGTGAAAGCCGCCGGTGATATAGGTACCACTATTTTTCATCCGGTTGGCACTTGTAAGATGGGCCGTGCGGATGATCCGATGGCGGTACTGGACTCTCAATTGAGGGTCAGAGGCATTCATCATCTTCGGGTAGTTGATGCCTCTGCTATGCCCACAATCACCTCAGGTAATACCGCCGCTCCAACCATGATGATTGCAGAGCGTGTTGCGGAGTTACTCACTGGTGAATAATCACAAAAGTAATCAGCTTCCCTTAAGCCATCTTCTACTCGCTTTAGTGATTGTGGCAGTCTGGGGTACTAACTTTGTAGTGATCAAGCTTTCTTTAGAGGCTTTTCCGCCATTCTTGTTTGCAGCACTGCGCTATACCTTTGCTTTTTTGCCCTTAGCATTTTTTATACCCAGACCCAAAGTGTCTTGGGTCAATATGTGCGCATATGGTGTCGCTATCGGGGTCGGGCAATTCGGTGTCTTGTTTTTTGCGATTGATGGGCGTATTTCTCCAGGCTTGGCTTCCTTGGTAGTTCAGACGCAGGTTTTCTTTACTATTGGTTTTGCCATGTTTTTTGCAAAAGAGCGTTTGAAGCTGTATCAAGCAGTTGCTGTCTCAGTATCAATGACTGGCCTTGTAATTATTGCGCTCCATACCGATGCAAACACAACTTTTCTGGGAATCGCTTTAGTAGTCATCGCAGGACTCTCATGGGGGATTGGCAATACAGTAAGTCGACGTGCGGGCTCAATCAACATGCTTTCTTATGTAGTGTGGGCAAGCCTATTCTCATTGCCACCACTCTTTTTAATCTCTTGGATTTTTGAAGGCGGTTGGGAGCAGATTGCTACCTCCATCAGCTCTGCGTCAATAGGAGCTTGGGCCGGTGTCTTTTGGCAGTCTTGGGGTAACACAGTCTTTGGTTATGCTGCTTGGGCCTGGCTGCTTTCAAGGCATCCTGCTGCAGTAGTGGCACCAGCTCCGCTATTGGTACCCATTTTTGGAATGGGTGCGTCGGCTTATTTCTTAAGTGAGCCATTACCTATGTGGAAAATTTTAGCTGCTGGCTTAGTGATTGCTGGCCTAGTTGTGAATCTATTTTGGCCAAATCTAGAAAAGTTCTTTAGAAAATAATCAATATTTTCATTGCTTAGTAGTAGCTTTTGATGCCCTTGACCATGAGGCTAATAGCTACTACAAACGTTAGCACTGCAAAAATCTGCTGTAACCGTGGCCCACTGATTTTTTTCCCCAAGGATCCACCAAGCAAAAGGCCGCCCAGAGCACCTAAGGAGAATGGCACTGCAACGAGTAGATCAAGATTGCCGGCAGCAGCAGAAAATACAGCGCTACCAGTTGAGATTACAGCGAGCACCCCTAATGAGGTAGCAACAATAGGTTGCACCGGTAGATCGGTATAGCGCTTGAGTGCAGGAACAATGACAAAGCCACCCCCAACACCCAGAAGCCCAGATAGAAATCCTGCTAAACCACCCGATAGCATTAGAGCTCTTGCACAGGGAATATTCCAGGCCAGCTTGCCAATGGAGGGATTCAATAAACATGGTGGAGGTTTTCTATTTACATCAGCAGTACCCAAAATTTCTCTACTAGATTGTCTGTATAGATTGATGGCAGAATAAAAGAGCGTGCAGCTAAAAAGAATTAATAGCGGGCTATTGGGCACTCGTTGAGCCAACCAAAGGCCTACTGGCGATAGCAGCAATCCAAAGGTCGCCATAAACCCAGCAGCCTTGTATCTCAATGTTTTGTTTTTCAGTCCCAATAGTGCGCCACCGCCAGCAGCAAGTGCTATGGCAGATAAAGCGATCGGCGCAGCCTCTGCTACCGATAAGTGCAGGGCAAAAACGAGTAATGGGACAGACAAAATCCCGCCACCAGCCCCTGTAAGTCCCATGAGAAAGCCTACAAGTATCCCTAGGGCCGGGCTGATCAATATTGAGTAATCCATTGCAATTTATTTTATATTAAGATAATATATAAATATATATATTAATTACCTAGTGCAATCATAGGAAGACCATTGTGAACCCAAAAGTAAACGCTGACATTAAAGCCTTTTTTGATCCAGAAACCTGGACTTTTACCTATGTAGTGTATGCGGGTGAGGGTAGTGCTTGTGTAGTGATTGACTCTGTTCTGAACTATGACTCTAAGTCGGGTCGAACTACCACTAAATCTGCAGATGAGGTCGTTCAATTTATTACTGGGAAAAAGTTACAGCTAGTCTGGATATTGGAAACCCACGCGCATGCAGACCATCTCACAGCCGCCCCGTATTTACAAAGCAAGCTTGGCGGTAAGATTGTGATTGGTGATCACATTACTCATGTGCAGAATGTTTTTAAGGGAATCTTCAATTTAGATGAGCGCTTTGTAGTTGATGGCTCGCAGTTTGATCACTTACTGAGTGATGGTGAATCACTGACTTTTGGTGACCTATCTTTAAAGGCAATATATGTCCCGGGTCACACCCCAGCTTGTATGGCCTATGAGATTGGTGATGTCTTATTTGTAGGTGATACCTTATTTATGCCGGATGTTGGCACAGCACGCTGTGATTTCCCAGGTGGAGATGCTAAGGCTTTATATCAATCGATTCAGAAAATCTTAGCCTATCCTCATGAAACCAAGCTTTATATGTGCCACGATTACCCACCAACTAATCGACCAGTAGCTCATCTAACTACTGTGGGCAAAGAAAAGCAAAGCAATATTCATGTGCATGATGGCATTACGGAAGATGCATTTGTACAAATGCGTAGTAAGCGCGATGCTACTTTAGACGTGCCTCATCTGATCCTGCCATCGATCCAGGTCAATATTCGTGCGGGCCATTTTCCTGAGCCTGAGGCGAATGGTAAGTCCTATCTCAAAATCCCACTGAATACTATCTGATATGAAGATGCTGATTTCAAAAGCAGAACTCAAAAAAATGCAGGCTTCTGCGGAAGATGCTTGCAAACTCATGAAAGTCCTTTCAAACCGAGATCGCATGATGCTCTTGTGTGAGATTGCCCAAGGTGAAAAATGTGTTGGTGAGCTAGAGTCTGCTCTAGATATTCATCAACCAACACTCTCACAACAGCTAACAGTGTTACGAAAAGAAAAGTTAGTGAAGACTCGTAGAGATGGAAAACAAATTTACTACACGCTTGCCAGTCAGGTAGCAGTAGCAGTTATGGGCTTGCTATATAAGCACTTTTGCAAGAAGTAAACGATTTGGTGAATGTTTTATCAAAAGAAGGGATTTACTATGGAATGTAACGTCGGCGGTATTGACCGTATTTTAAGAATTTCAGTAGGCGCATTATTGGTGGTGCTTACTGCTACCAATATGATTGGGATGTGGGGATGGTTAGGGTTCATTCCTTTGGCAACAGGATTATTTCGTTTCTGCCCAGCCTATCCTTTGTTGGGTATCAACTCTTGTGGCACATCTTGCAATAAGGGTTCTTGCAGTAAGTAAAAGTAGTAGAGCTTTGTCAGAGGGATGCCTAGGGCATCCCTTTTTGTTTGTCGGTAAGTCTAATGTTTAGTGGCAAAAGTGAATGGAATAGGAAAACGATAAAAAATAAAACTCCCAGAACCCAATGGGTCATCACTACGCCTTCACGAATTTCTACAGGCCCGTAATACAGTAAGGCTCCGGTAAACAGTAATGCCACTAAGAAACTCAGCTGGCCAAATCCACTGAACCATTTCTTTTTAGATTTAAGTCCAGCCTTCAGGTGAAACGGCAGAACTGAGCCTAGAGCAAGGATCGCGATCATCGCCAAGACTCCATGCACAGCCAGAATATGGTGATTTCCTAAAGCTGATCTTTGAACCTGAAACTCATGGCCAAGTAAATATAGGCTCCCACTCATTGAGCAAGCAAGCATGCTGATTACGACAAATGATCTTTGCCAGCTAGGCATTTTTCCTAAGCGACTCATGCGGCAATCTTGATGGTCTTGGCTGAAAAGTGGGTAAAGCAAGCATGATCTTGCAGGCCTGAGAGTGCAAGTACCTTGGTAAGGGCGTCTGCATAGACACATTCATTCGCTAAGACGGAATACGAGCCTGAGAAATGGAGATGTGCATCAGATTCATCTTTTGCAAAGGGGTTGATGATATGGCTTTGTTCTTGATCGCGATTAGAAAAGTACAAGCCACTTGTAGCGATAGCCCCATTTTGTAGGGAGCCAATATCAATTAAGTGGTTTGGGCGGCTTGGGTTTCGAATTTGCACTGGCCTTACTGTTCCAAATACCCGCAGATCACCTCCTGCATTCACGCAGCCCGATTGAATGCCGCTTGCCAGCAAACTCTCAACAGCCTTATCGACTGCAAACCCTTTGGCAATCCCGCCGAGATCTAGGCATACGGGCTTAGAGGCTCTTAAGGTTTGTGGGTCTATAAAGTGAATATCTTCTATGCCGCCTAGCTCATATTGAGATAGATCAAGATGGCGAGGTAATAAGCCGGCCACAACAAGTCGATGCCCAATACCGCAATTAAATAAGCCATTTGATTGCTGATAAATTTCTTGGGCAATTTTGATGATTTCAGCGGTCCAGGGGTGAACTACCAGGGATACTTGATGAGCCCAGCGATTAATTTGATTGAGCTCACTTAATGGATCATAAAAACTCATCAAGTGTTGAACTTGCCCTACCGTAGTAAATGCTTTATTGATTGCTTCATCACCTTCTTGATCGATAGTGATTTCTATAAATGTTCCCAAAAGGGCTTGGCAGCGGACGGTCATTTAGCCTTTAAAGCTAAGTCATACAAAACTGCTACTCGCTTCACTCCATCGGTAAGATGTTTACAAGAAAGGGTCGCACCACCAATATTCTGGATATCTTGATTGAGTTTGATAGGGTCCTTCGCCGACTTACCAAAAAATTGTTTGCGCCACTGAGCTTCTGCTACCTCATAGCCATAAGACTCAACATATTCCAAAATCTCAATACCTAAAATACTTCCGTTGGGAGAGATCCCCACGGCATAGGTAATCATTTCGTGTTTGCCGACCACTTCATCAACAATGAGCCAGCTGCCATCAGATGCTTTCCAGATCCGATCTCCTTGAAAGGGGTGGCGAATACTAGAGGCTACCCGCATTCTTTCTTGGAGATCATCGGTAATGATGATGGGGGCTTTTGTGAGTTGCTTATTGGGGAACAGAATTTTCTGCACCTGATCCACTGTCACATAAATTTTTGCCTGAGCAATAATCGGCATGCTTACCATTGCTAAGCCAACAATTGCAAAAGGGTTGGGTTTCCAGTTCATTTGATGTCTCTATCTTTAGTTCAGTGGAAAACCAACTTTGAGAATGAATTCATTGACGGTGTGACTATCCCAGACCCTAGCGTTTGAGCATTCGGCTTCGCCACCACCCATACAGTTACCACCAGCTAGCTGATAGCGCCAGGCGCCAGTTACCCACCAGTCTTTAGCTGCGTAGTGCATATTAGGACCCACAAAGGTAGCGCGTTGTACTTGGTTGCGCAGATTGAGTTCTGAGTAATCGTTATGAAAACGAGCCTCTACCCCCGCAGACCACTTTGGCGCAAAGCGGTAGCTTGCACCTACTAAAAAATCCAGCATAGATTCAGGGACGTTGCCGTTCTCAATAAACTTCAAGCGTTCATTTGCTACTACAACGTTGCCAGCAACCACTAAACGGTCATCAATAAAGTTGGATTGCAATAAAAGTCTTGCTTCAAGTTCATCTTTATTTCTGCCCCAGGTGGGCTCGAGGTAAAAGCCAATACCCACGGGTGATGTCACTGGATTGGTGAGTCTATAAATCGCTTCGAGCGATCCTCCTTCAATGCCACTCTTTCTGTAAGGTGTGGCTGGATCATGTGAAGAGGGCACTGCATAGCCACCGGTACAGGTGGCATCCTCCCCGCAGGCCTCAGGATTGGTGTAGTTCTGACTGGCATTTGTGTAATACGAATTGATATAGCCGGCAACCTGTAAATCATTGCTTAAACCATATTCCAATTCTGATCGAGCAGTCCATGCCTCATAAGTTCCAGCTGCCTGTTGTTGATTGAGCTGTAGGCGCTGTTCAAACTCCAACTTACCTTTGGGCTGAAGATCTAGCGTATAGATCCAGCCGAATACTCCTTCGCCGGCATTGGCAAAAGAGAAATGAAGGGCGCTTACGATGATGAAGCTAAAGGCAATCAGTCTTTTGATGGTGATTTTCATGGTCGTATCAGGTGAGTGGTTGAAAAAGTCTAAATGAGAATTGTTCTCAATATAACATCAAATGAGAATGATTCTCAAATAGAAAAATGACCAGCTTGCAATAAATGGCGTTACTTGTGAGGTTTATCGTTTTTGCTTGTAAGATTTCTTTAGTGAATACAGACGCCCTTGAAAAACTCGTTTTAATGAAAATGCCTTACGGCAAACATGCTGGACGTGCTCTGGCAGACTTGCCAGGAAATTATTTAGCCTGGTTTGCGAGAGAGGGATTTCCAAAGGGAGAACTTGGTGCATTGCTGGAGCTAATGCACACCCTAGATCACAATGGCCTACGCGGACTCTTGACTCCTATACAGCAGGTCCATGGCTTAAAAGCCAAGTCTTGATTATTTGGATCGAACGATTGCGGTAACTCGGTTTCGTTCGTAAGTCACTGTTGCGGAGTCTGGCGGACTGCTTTGTAAGAGGCCTGGTGTAATCGTGCTCTGTAATTCAATTTGTGCCGCAATTTTTTTAGCTAAATCACTATTACGGTCGTATTGAATCTCAATACTCGCTACCCGACCTTCTTGAATGTGATTGATAAGTTGATCTACCTTGGTGGATGAATAATCATCAAAGAATATGGGGTACCAGCCCCCCATCATAGCCATACCTGGCTTAGCTTCTGAGGGCGTTGCTTTAGATATAGCGGGACCTGAATTAAGTGGAAGCTGAAAATCAATCCCTGTTTTCTGAATTAAATCCTGATAAGAGATCGGTGGATTCATGGTGGCCTCATTGGTGTTCTCAATCCAATAAGCCCATGCCAAATTTTTACCTGGGTCATAAACCAGTTTGTATAAATGACTTGGAATGGTGACGCGACTACTGCCGATGCTCCCGCTATTACCAGTTGATCCGGTGAAGACATAAACATCGTTCGTTGCTCTTTTCACATAAAGTCTGGTTGGCTCTTCAACATTCTTCGCCCAAATCCCCTGATTGTTTTGTCTAGCTTGCGGCATCATGTTTGCTAACGAGAAGGACTGAGCCATCGAACGCTCATTGGTCATGTCGCCAGCTGGCGCGTTATGACCACGGTCATAACCACTCCCGCGATAGTCTGAAAGAAGCGAGCGCTCGTTCAATGGCAACCTAGCTTCTTCGTAAAATCGGTTACTTCTTTTAGGGTGAGGGACCAATAACTGCTCTCGACTCAATTTCTCTACTGTATAGATGGGCTTCTTATCAGAGGGCGAGTAATAGATCGCAAAGCTATCAAAGCAGAGGTCACGCCCCGCTTGCTGGGTGCTCGGGATTTTTTGTCCTGGAAATAGATCCTTGCAATCCTCGAATAAGGCAAAAGCGCTCAGTGGGTTTAGAAGACCAACTAGGACTGCCAGGGCAAGAAACTGACGAAGACTTTTCATAGGATGTAAGTTTAGGACCAGCTATACATACCCCCGCGCATTTTTGACCAAAGCTAGCCATGTAGCTAATAAGAATTTGCCCTCAAGAGAAGGTTCGGCATGCCTTAACCTGACTGAAATGAATCAGCAATGCTTTAACAATCATGCCTTTCAACAATTTCCTCCTGCTACTACCGGTAGAAACTGAGGCGCCATCAAACACTAGATGTATGGTTTTTGAAGCCATTTTTTTATCTCAAATCGTAAAAAAGTCTGAATTTGGCCATTTTTTTACAGTATGAAATTAGTGACTCTTAACTTTTATAAGTGATTGATATCAATAGATTAAATAAGAAAATGAGATGGCTTATGCGGGAGATCCCGTATTTCGAGATCAAAAAGTTATTGAAATCACTTTCTTTATTCTTGACTTGATATAAGAACCTTCTTAGGATGACCCATGTTTTTTAGATATTGCGCTGCAACATAAATCTCTAGTTGGGTTTAAGGGGTGTCGCAAATGAATAGATGAGTAAATGTTTAACAAACAATTTGAGTGAAACGCAGAATCAGCAACCAGCAATCCTGGCCGCTAAGGATCTGCTGACGCATGCTATGGCTCCGGTGTACCGGGTGATCAATGGCATTCTCGTTGTTAGCGTATTCATGGTGGTAGGCCTTTGGCTTTCTGGTAACGGTACTAATGCCGGTGCTTTTGATTTAGCTCGCATCCTCGTTCCCGATGAAGCCCGCCATATCGTTTGGAGCAATGGCTTTGGCATGCTAGAGCAATATAAGACGGCAAATGATAGTTCGACCCAGATGGTAGATTCTGAAATCGCCGCGGTGATCTACAACAAATCGAATGCTTATTCTGGCGGTTTTAATAGCGCCAAGCAGCAGACGGTTGCTTTGTTGATGCCTTCTGTTGCGCAGATGCAGGTGAAGTCAATTTCTCATTTGTCTGACCGTATTCCGACATCCAAGATTGATCCACAGGCTCTGGATAGTAATTTGATGGGTTCAATCCAGAACCAACGATTAGTTGCAGATTTCTTTGAGCAGAAATACAAACTCGATCGTGCCAAGATTGAAGAGTATGTATCGAAAACGATTTTGATTGCTAAAGAAGTCAACATTGACCCAGTGCTTCTGTTAGCCGTGATTTCCATCGAGTCAAACTTCAATCCAAATACCAAAAGTCATGCTGGTGCTGAAGGTTTGATGCAGGTAATGACTTCAGTTCATAAAGATAAGTATGCTTTATATGGCGGTACCACTGAAGCCGTGAAGCCTGAAGTCAATATTCGTATCGGTGCCTATATTCTGAAATACCTCATCGCCACGGCAGGCTCATTGCGCAATGGTTTGAAGTACTACGTTGGTGCCGCAAATGCTGAACATGATGGTGGTTATGCTGACAAAGTCATGGCTGAAAGAAATCGCATCATCAGCCTATGCCAAACCCGCCCTACAAATCGTTTGACCTCAAACGGCAAGAATGTGCGCTCATAATTTGAGTGGCATATATATTGCAGCATAAACAAAAAGACCACCCTTAGGTGGTCTTTTGCATTCCATCAAGACAAATCTAATGGTGCTTAGTTAACGCCGTGCAATTCAACATCAAATACTAAAGTTGCATTTGCTGGAATAACGCCTCCCGCACCGCGAGGACCATAGCCCATATCCGAAGGAATGATGAGCGTACGTTTGCCACCGATTTTCATCCCAGCAACACCTTCATCCCAGCCCTTAATGACATGACCAGCGCCTAAGGGAAAGCTAAACAGTTGGCCGCGATCTAATGAGCTATCAAACTTCTGACCCTTATGATCAGCTGTATTCTCATCATAGAGCCAGCCTGTGTAATGCACGTCAACGTGATTGCCAGCCACAGCTTCTTTGCCGTCGCCTACAACGGTATCGATTTTTTTGAGTTCATTCATCATGTTTTTCCTATTTCACACAAATTGATTGGCTAGTATATTCTGAGCCTTATTTATTCTGATGGCGAGCCGCATTTGGCTCTATGACATGACAAATTATTGGCCCAATTCCGCATACAACACCCTTTTGCATAGCCCAGACCGGCAGCTGTTAGTCACAGATGACTTTTTACGCACCTACTTGCTTAGACCTGAGCTCAGCCTGGTTCCGGAGTCCTGCGCCATTGAGAAAGCCTTGCACCAGCGCCTGATGCAAAACCCTCGAATCGAGATTGCCGACACTGAAATTGCCACTTTGGCCGATGAGGATATTCAGGAAAACTATCGGGTTTGGTTGCGCTATCGAGCACGCCTTTTAGCCGCAAGCTCCTTAGAGAGTTTTTATATGAGCTTGTTTAGGGGTGAGGGCGTTGATGTTCCCCCCTTATTTGTAGCGCAACTGGCGCAGATCTTTGTGCGACATATTTTGGGGGATGAAGTTCATCCTTTGGAAGCGCGCATGGGCGAGCTGTTCTTTAGGACCCAAAAGATTACAGTGCTTGATGACTCCATTGTGATGGGCGCAGATGAGGAGACGGTCTCTCGCAATGCCCAAGCAGGCGATACCGGCAACATCATGGATTTATTAAAAGGTAAATCCATGACGATGCGGTCGGCAGACTTGGATGTCTTACATGAGGAAAATGCTGCTGAGTACTGGACCCGAAATACCGATTTTGACTTTGCGGTACAGCTGAACTTCGGACATGAGCCTATTAATCACTTTTGCCGTGTTCTAGAAAAATGGATTGAGCATTTTCTGGGTGCTAAAGTGCGTATTACTCCAATGCAGCAAATCAGCGATCCCAAGTGGTCATGGCATGTGGGTTTAGATGCTGCGGCAACGGAGATATTGAATAAGCTTTACAACAAGGAGGCTGTTGAGGCTGACGAGCTTGAGAAAGTAATCTGCCTATTCCGTCTAGACTTTATTGATGAGGCTGCTGTGGCTAAAGCTCAGGCAGGTAAGCCAGTCTATATGGCAATTGCTATGAACGAGCAGCAACAACTTAAGCTAAAACCCCAAAATCTCTTATTTAACCTGCCGCTCGCAAAAGCTTCTTAAGGCTCTAAATTTTTAAGTTTCCGATTTTGGCTAGCTAACCAGAGCAGTGCTGCTGCAGTCACAAAAACAGGAAAGAGTGATCCCAGGTTGAGGATATTCCAGCCTTGTGAGGTAATCAGGGCGCCAGATCCAAATGAGGTGAATGCCATTGTCCCGAAGACAAAGAAGTTAATGGCGGCTTGAGCTTTGTCTCGTTCATTCGGTTTATAGGCAGTCATTGCTAAAGAGGTAGAGCCGGTAAACAAAAAGTTCCAACCAACTCCCAGTAAGAAAAGTGCAATGAAGAATTGATGCAGATCTGCACCGCTCAATGCAATCAAGATACAAATCAAATTGAGGGCTACTCCAACGCCCATAATCTTGATGGCGCCAAAACGTTGAATGAGAGAGCCAGTAAAAAATCCTGGTGCGAACATGCCAATGACATGCCACTCCAAAACAAGGGCTGTATCTGAAAAGGGAAGCCCACACATTTGCATTGCAAGTGGGGTTGCTGCCATGAGTAAATTCATGACGCCATAACCAAGAGCAGCGCCAATAATGGCAACCATAAAGACGGGCTGCTGGAGAATGCTTTTGAGCGCACGCCCATCTGAAAGTGCATGCTGAGTTTTAAATTCTTCCGGAAAGTGAATGAACTGCATCACAAAGATGCCAATGCAGGCGGCAATCGATAGAGTGAGATAGGCCCCTAAAAAGGCAGTATCGAATAAATCGCGTGTCCAGGAGGCAAGGTTGGGGCCTATAACTGCACCCAGAATGCCGCCTGCCAGCACCCAGGAGACGGCTTTATCGCGCTGGCTAGTTTCAGTGAGTTCAGCCGCAGCGAAACGATAGAGTTGGCCATTTGCGCTGTAGTAGCCAGCAATAAAAGTGCCCGCTACCAAGAGCCAAAAATTCTGACTCAGGGCCGCATAGGCGCATAAGAGGGCGGAGAGCATAGCCACTAGTAGCCCCAGCTGAAAAGAAATCTTTCTGCCAAAGTAATTCTGGGATTTCGCAACAATGGAGGTAGAGAACGCGGCGCCTACTACATAGCCCATTACCGGTAAGGTGGCCATCCAGCTCGCAGGAGCAAGGCTGAGGCCTACCAAACCATTGATGGCGATAAAGGTGACGTTATTAGTCAGGAATAGGCCCTGGCAAATAATGAGCAGCACCAGATTTTTATTGAGTAAAGGGTGCTTGTTGGGCATGAGATAGAGTTTACGGCCAATTCAGACCTTTGGTTGTCTTGGTGGATTCCCTTAAATAGGGCGGTATTGGTGGATTTGGGCTATAAATCCAGCAATTTTGCCAACACCGATGATTTAAAATAGAGAGCTCCCTTCGTTGGCAATGGGCGCGCTAAAAGCGGCTTGCAAAATGCGGATGTGAGACTGGTTGGGTAAAAACCTAGCCCTGTAAATTTTTCAAAATTGAGGAAACGTTAATGGCTTCAGAGAAATCAAAGATTATTTACACGCTGACAGATGAAGCGCCACTTTTGGCGACTTGTGCATTCCTGCCAATCATCCGAACTTTTACAGCGCCTGTTGGCGTTGAGATTGTGAAGAGTGACATTTCTGTTGCTGCCCGTATCTTGGCTGAGTTTTCTGATTGCTTAACGGCTGAACAAAAAGTGCCGGATAACTTGGCTGAACTCGGCAAAATGACTTTAATGCCAGATACCAACATTATTAAGTTACCTAATATTAGCGCTTCGGTACCCCAGTTGCTTGCAGCGATTAAAGAATTACAGGGTAAGGGCTACAAAATCCCGAATTTCCCAGATGATCCTAAGAATGATGAAGAAAAAGCGATTCGTGTTCGTTACTCTAAATGCTTAGGTAGTGCCGTAAATCCCGTGTTGCGTGAAGGTAACTCTGATCGTCGCGCACCAAATGCCGTGAAACAGTTTGCTCGTAAACATCCGCATTCAATGGGCGAGTGGAGTCAGGCATCCCGTACCCACGTATCCCACATGCACGGTGGCGACTTCTACGCTGGTGAAAAGTCAATGACGATGACTAAAGCCTGCGATGTGAAAATGGACCTGGTGACCAAGAGCGGCAAGACCATTGTGCTCAAGCCAAAAGTCTCTTTGCTAGCTGGCGAGATTATCGACAGTATGTACATGAGTAAGAAAGCCTTGTGCGAGTTCTATGAAAAAGAAATTGAAGATGCTTATAAGACTGGCATGATGTTGTCCTTGCACGTGAAGGCAACCATGATGAAGATCTCTCACCCAATCGTGTTTGGTCACGCCGTAAAGATTTTCTATAAAGATGCTTTTGCTAAACACGGTAAGCTTTTTGAAGAGTTAGGTGTCAATGTCAATAATGGTATGAGCAGTCTTTATGACAAGATTAAGTCGCTACCAGAGTCCAAGCGTGAAGAAATCATCCACGATGTGCATGCTTGTCATGAACATCGCCCAGCATTGGCAATGGTGGACTCTGCTAAAGGCATCACCAACCTGCATTCTCCAAGTGATGTGATCGTTGATGCTTCCATGCCAGCCATGATTCGTGCTGGTGGCAAGATGTGGGGTGCTGATGGGCGCTTGCACGATACTAAGGCGGTGATTCCAGAGAGTACCTTTGCACGTATCTATCAAGAAATCATTAATTTCTGTAAGACCCATGGTAACTTTGATCCAACAACAATGGGCACTGTGCCTAACGTTGGCTTAATGGCCCAACAGGCCGAAGAGTACGGTTCACACGATAAGACTTTTGAAATCCCTGAGGCTGGTGTGGCTCGTATTGTTGCTGATGACGGAACTATATTGCTCGAGCAGCATGTGGAAGAGGGTGATATCTGGCGCATGTGCCAAGTTAAAGATGAGCCGATTCGTGACTGGGTGAAGTTGGCCGTGAATCGTGCCCGTCTCTCTAATACTCCAGCAGTATTCTGGTTAGACGAGTACCGCCCACACGAAGCTGAGCTCATTAAGAAGGTCAATACCTACCTGAAAGACTACGATCTCAAAGGTGTGGATATTCAGATCATGTCCCAGACTCGTGCAATGCGTTATACCCTTGAGCGCGTGATTCGCGGCAAAGACACCATCTCTGTCACCGGCAACATCTTGCGCGATTACCTCACCGACTTGTTCCCAATTATGGAATTAGGCACTAGCGCAAAGATGTTATCTATCGTACCTTTAATGGCAGGTGGCGGGCTCTTTGAAACAGGCGCTGGTGGTTCTGCTCCTAAGCACGTGCAACAGTTGGTTGAAGAGAATCACTTGCGTTGGGATTCGCTGGGCGAGTTTTTGGCTTTAGCGGTATCTCTAGAAGATATCAGCGATAAGACAGGTAATCCTAAAGTGAAAATCTTAGCTCGTACCTTGGATGAGGCCACTGGTAAATTGTTGGATAACAATAAATCACCTTCTCCACGGACTGGCGAGTTAGATAATCGTGGCAGCCAGTTTTACTTGGCGATGTATTGGGCCGAAGCATTGGCAGCACAGACTGAAGACAAAGAATTGCAAGCTTACTTCGCCCCTTTGGCTAAATCCTTGCAGGCAAACGAGCAGAAAATTGTGAGTGAGTTCCAGGCAGTTCAAGGTAAGCCAGCAGATATCGGTGGATACTTTGCAATTGACTCAGAAAAGTGCAAGGCAGTAATGCGCCCTAGCGCTACTTTCAATGCAGCTTTGAAAGCGGTTAGAGCTTAATGGCTCAATGAGACTTATTCAGTGACACAGCAAAAGGCAAACTTTCGGGTTTGCCTTTTGCTTTTAGGCGCATTAATACTGGCAAGCAATAAATTGCCATCAGTAGCAAAATAAGCTAATTACATTGACTGGGGTACCCCATGCGCTTTATTGATAAGACCATTCTTCCGAGTGACATCACTCCTCAAGCAATTTTTGAGGACCGCCGCAATCTCATCAAGGCTGCCGCAGCCGGTGGCTTCGGGATGGCGCTAGCCCCTTGGTTTTCAAGAGAGGCATTAGCTGCCAATCCAGAAAAACTGAGCGCAGCCCTCAATCAGGCTTATGCAGCCAAGGATGAATTAACCCCCTATAAATATGTAACGGGCTATAACAACTTCTACGAGTTTGGGACTGATAAAGCTGACCCAGCTGAGTATGCACATACCTTACAAACTCGCCCATGGACTATTTCCATTGAGGGCTTAGTGAAAAAGCCCCTTACTCTCGATATTGATGCGCTATTAAAACTGGCGCCAATTGAGGAGCGTATCTATCGCATGCGCTGCGTTGAGGGTTGGTCAATGGTGATCCCTTGGGATGGCTACTCATTATCAAAACTCATTAATAAAGTAGAGCCCCTAGGTTCTGCAAAGTATGTGGAATTTATCACTCTGGCTGACCGCAAACAAATGCCAGGACTCAAGAGCAATATTATTGATTGGCCTTATCGCGAAGGCTTGCGTATGGATGAAGCCATGAATCCCTTAACGCTGCTGACTCTTGGCTTGTATGGTGAAGTACTGCCAAAGCAAAACGGTGCACCAGTCCGAATCGTGGTTCCATGGAAATATGGCTTTAAGAGCGCAAAGTCTATTGTAAAAATTCGGTTTACAGAAGAAATGCCCAAAACAAGCTGGAGTCAATTTGATGCGCGCGAGTATGGTTTCTATTCCAACGTGAACCCTCAAGTAGATCATCCACGCTGGAGCCAGGCAACTGAGCGACGTATTGGTGATGCAAAAGGGATGTTTGCACCGAAGATTAAAACCCAGATGTTTAATGGCTACAGCGAGCAAGTCGCCAGCATGTATGCTGGTATGGATCTGAAGAAGTACTATTAGGCATGATGAAAATACAAGGCGCTTTATTTAGTCTTCTCCTCTTAGTTTGCTTGCCTGCTTATAGTCAAAATAATAGTCAAGTAAGCGATGATTCAGTAAAGACGATTCCAGCTTTAGATGTACCGAGATACTTAGGTGCTTGGTATGAAATTGCCAAGTTTCCGAACTGGTTTCAGAGGAAATGTATTAGCAATACCAAAGCAGTTTATTCAATAAGGCCTGATGGTAATCTCAAAGTGCTCAATAGCTGCAAAAATGCTGACGGTGAACTCTTGGATGCTGAGGGTACAGCACGGCAAATAGGTGCCAAAGACTCACCAAAGTTAGAGGTGCGATTTGCGCCAGTATGGCTTTCTTTTTTGCCCATGGTGTGGGGTGATTACTGGGTGATTGATTTGGATTCTCAGTATCAGGTGGCTGCAATCAGCGATCCTCGACGTCAATACCTCTGGATTCTTTCTAGAACACCGCAGTTAGATAAAAAGACCTATGACGATCTTTTACAGAGACTGCAAGGTCAACAGTTTGACACTCGTCAGTTGGAGTTGACCCCACAAGCTAATCTTAGAAATTAAAGTGCCTACCCGTTTATTGCCTCCAGGGATTGAAGTCTTTGAAAGAGGCTGGCTTTCTGCTAATAATATTTTTCACTTTGGCGATCAAGATGTTTCGCTGGTGGATACCGGTTATTGTGCACATGAAAATCTCACGATTGATCTAGTGCGCAATGCACTGAATAAGAATTCATTATCACGTTTGGATAAAGTGGTAAATACACACCTCCATTCAGATCACTGCGGTGGTAATGCTGCTCTAGCAAAAGCATTTCATTGTGAGATTCTGATTCCAGCTGCAGAAGAAAAAGCAGTGAGCAATTGGAACGAAGATTTATTAAGTTATCAAAATCTAGGACAAGAGTGCCCACGTTTTGCTCATGATAGATTGCTTATTCCAGGGCAGGAAATATTGCTTGGGCGCTATGTTTGGCAGATATTGGCAGCCCCAGGACACGATCACCATTCAGTCATGCTGTATCAGCCAGATCATTGCATTCTGATTTCTGCCGACGCACTGTGGGAAGAGGGCTTTGGTGTCGTTTTCCCTGAGATCTGGGGTGAGCCTGGCTTTGAAGAGGTTGCGCAGACCTTAGACCTCATTGAGACGTTGCCAGTGAGCTTGGTGATTCCAGGGCATGGTAAACCTTTTATAGATGCTGCCAAATCTATAGCCACGGCGCGATCAAGGTTGGACTACTTGGCTTCTGACCCGGACCGAAATGCTCGTCATGGCGCAAAAGTCTTGTTGAAATATAAGTTGATAGAGTGGCGTACAAAGGACCTGGACGAGGTGAATCATTGGATTGTGGGTACGCCAGCACTAAAGAGTGCTGCAAAGCAGTTGAATATGGATTTAGAGGATTTCATCAAATGGTTGCCCCAGGCTTTGGTAAAGTCAGGAGCTGCTAAGCTTGAAGATCAGAAATTAATAGACCTAGCTTAATCATTGGAGTTAATGGAGATATGGAACATACCGTTTTAGTAACAGGTGCAACCGCTGGATTTGGTGAGGCAACTGCACGACGTTTTTTGGCTCATGGCCATAGGGTCATCGCTGCCGGTAGAAGAAGGGCGCGCTTAGAAGCACTCAAAGCATCGCTCCCTATAGAGCAGCAGCAGAAGCTTCACATCTTGGTATTGGATGTCTGCGATAGCGCCCAAGTTGATTCTTTAGCAGCTTCTTTGCCTCAAGAATTTGCGAAGGTTACTGTTCTCGTCAATAACGCTGGGCTTGCATTAGGCTTGGAGCCAGCGCATCAAACTAATATTGCTGATTGGGATCAAATGATTGATACCAATATTAGAGGTCTTGTTCATATGACTCGAGCTTTTTTGCCCGGCATGGTCGAGCGAAAATGTGGTCACGTGATTAATGTTGGCTCTGTCGCAGGGCTCTACCCATATCCTGGTAGCAACGTGTATGGAGCTTCTAAAGCATTCGTAAAGCAATTTAGCCTGAACTTGCGGGCTGACTTGATAGGTACTCGTTTGCGCGTTACCTGTGTAGAGCCTGGTTTGAGTTCGGGGACCGAGTACTCTAATGTTCGCTTCAAGGGTGATGATGCAAAAGCAGAGAAAGTGTATGAAGGGGTTGAAGCACTTAGCTCTGACGATGTTGCCGAGGCAATATTCTGGTCGGCAACCTTACCTGCGCACATGAATGTCAATGCTGTTGAAATCATGCCTATTCAGCAATCATTTGCTGGAACTACACTCCATCGCGGGGAGTTATAAGTGATGGAGGCGACTTAATGCTAGCCCTTTACTTTTT
>CAJEZV010000006.1:32329-47870 GCA_903995005.1 uncultured beta proteobacterium | reverse complement strand
TTATAAAATAATTCATGGCAAAGTTTTGACCAAGCTAGGTATCATTTTTGCGGTTTTTTTGGCACTTTTGGACGCATCAATACAGAGCATTTTTGTTCAGAAAGCGCCCTATTTTTTCTGCCAATAACTCTTGTATTTTGCCCGTTTTACACTATTGATGTGGAGGTATATCCTGTTTTTATGTGTAATATATTGGCTCATAAAACACAAATTATGTGTAAAAAGCACGATAAACTTGGTATTTAAAGCACATTGCTGCTACGATTTACATACTTGATAAGGCAGTTAATCGCCCATTACCCAATTGCACCCCCCCCCCTAAAACCCTCTAATAAGGTCACTTTCGATGAGAGAACAGTTTTCCAAATCCTTAGCGCGCCATTTGCTGGATTACTACGGTAGGGTGCCTAGCGCCTCGATTTTGGCACGCGATTTCAATTTTCGCGTGAGTACAGAAGGCCTGCAAATTTCTCAAGAAACGGCGCGGCGCTGGATTCGAGGCATCTCCATGCCCGAGTTAGACAAATTGCAGGTCCTAGTAGATTGGCTTAACCTAGAGATGGGGTTTTTAGGGCAAAAGACCAATAACCAATCCTCTGAAGCTGCCTCCACATCAAATGTGGGCTCTACAAGACCAGTTAACCAAGTCGAGGCAGCCCTCTTGCAGGTGTTTCGGGAAACCGATTTGCGTGGTAAACGCAGCCTATTGGCTTTGGCGGATGCCATTATCCCCGGAGCTATTCCCCCATCGGCCCTGGCGCGCAATTAAAAAGGTCAAAATG
Organism: uncultured beta proteobacterium; assembly: GCA_903995005.1. Lineage (GTDB taxonomy): Bacteria > Pseudomonadota > Gammaproteobacteria > Burkholderiales > Burkholderiaceae > Polynucleobacter. The sequence goes on along the minus strand of CAJEZV010000006.1, from coordinate 47,088 downwards.
AGTCAAGATTAGGTCTTGCCAGGCGCTGGAAACCAAAGTGAAGCCCGCGTGCCTTGGCCCACCTGGGATTCAAATTCCATCAAGCCTTCATGGGCGGCAACAAGCTCTTTGACCACACTTAAACCCAAGCCTGTGCCAGTAACTGTGCCACTAGGATTGGCGCGATAAAAACGCTCGCCCAAGCGCTTTAACTCATCAGCCACCATACCCACGCCATAGTCACTCACACTCACTACAAGCCATTCTTTGTCCTCGCGCTGCACTAGCTTGGTAGCGACCGAAACCGGCGTACCGCTAGGAGAATATTTAAGCGCGTTACTTAATAAGTTGCTCAGCATCTGTCGATACTGAGCAGAGTCTAAGCGCACTTCTGGCAAATGATCCGCTAGGGCCAAAATAAATTTTCTCTCATCACCAGGCACTCGAAACTCTTCGACAATTAAACGGGTCAGTGCTGAAAGTGATTGCAATGATTGTTGCGGCATCTTTTGCGCTTGCGCTTCGATGCGCGCTAAATCTAATAAGTCACGCACCAAATAAAGCAGGCTTTTGCCTTGCCGCGCCATAATTGCGAAAATTTCTTTTTGCTTGTCATTGGCATGGACATCTTTTTGGAGCAGCTCGGTAAAACCTAAAATACTAGTCAACGGTGTGCGCAATTCATGCGCCGCTTTTGCTAAAAATGCTGTCTTCATCGCATCCATTTCTGCTTCACGCGTAAAGTCACGCCAATACAAAATTACTTCGCCTTGATTTGAGATGCGCTTAAGTACCAAAAAAGTTTTTAAACTAGGAGTGTGCATATCGATCATGATTTGCTCGCTCAATTCTTTTGGAAAGGCGCTATCGTGGGCTAAACGCATGCTAATGAGTTGATGCAAATGCGCCCAGTCATGTGCTAGCACCTCATTGCGCTCAATGCCGGTGAGCGAAGTAAAAGCAGGGTTTACAAATGACACAATGCCGCGTTGGTCAAAGGCAATAAAACCATCAGGCGATAGTTCAAAAATAGTAGATAGGCGTGCTGAACGGGTGGCAATCGATGATTGCAAATGTTCTTGCAAGAGCGCTAACTCAGAAAGCATACTGTTAAAGTCGTGCGTGAGCTGCCCAATCTCATCAACCCCTTCTGCATTTAAAGCGATAGTGGGTGAGCCAGTGATCGCTACTTCACGCGCTGCATTTGCTAATGCCACAATTGGCGCAGCTAAGCGCTTGCCTAACCAACGGCTCACCATTGCTGCCATAAAGATACTTAAGATGGCAATGAGGGCAATAAAGGGTAACAACCAATAAATCGCCTTGAGCGCTTGATTGTCGTTGGTTTGAAGTTGCAATTGCAAACCTAGAGCCTCTAATGGCACAGGTAACTGCAAGTCTTGCTGTAAGCTATCTTTGTATTCGCGGTGAGCTGGCTCGATCGGCAAGACCCTTTGTTTTGCCAAGTTGGCACCACCCCATGACAGTTTCCAATCACGGGGGTCGCGCTCTGGTGCCAGCCAGCTTCCCAACATATCAGATAAGGGCAACTCTATAGTTAATAAACCCTGGGCTTCATTAGAGTCAGGAAAACTAATGGGATAAGAGATCCCCAACCAAGTACTATCTCCTTCTACATCAAGATGTGCGTTTGGCACATTCATACGCAAGTCCTCCTGCGCATGAGATTTCAGTGTTGTCTCCGCTGGCATACTAAATCCAAGCGCATGATCGTACATTATCAAACGCTCACCCTGATAATTACGAACCAAGATTTGATAGTGCACTAAGTTTGCAAACTGCAATGCGCTAATTAAGGGTCGAATATAAGCTTCGCGTTGTGAACTATCTACTAGTCCATTAACTAATGCAGCATTACGTGCCAAGTCAGCCGTTTGCTGATTGATCGTTTGTAGCGCAACCGTTAAACGGGTAGCGCCTACACTTAAATCTTTGGCAAAAATTTCGCGCTCTTTTTCTTGCACAATAATAAAGACAATTACTAGAGATGCCACACTCACAAACACCATACCGCACAATGACAGTGTGAGGGACAGGATCGTCAGGCGATTTGCAAAGGAGTGGTGATACCAATGCAAATAGGCGCGCCCTAAAGAGAGCTTTTCAAGCCAGCAGGCAAGGCGTGATTTCATGAAGCAAACGCCGCAGATAAATCTGTGAAGATCATTTGACCAGGAGAATCGTAACGCGCAAATTGTATGGGCATAGGCTCATCACGCCACGCGCTTACAGGCAATAACTGCGCAAGTAGCGGCTTGCGCCCTAAATGAATATCTAAAGGTTGTAGTGATGCTAATGCACCAAACCATTCTTGAGTAAAAATATTGGCAAGCCCAATAAACGACTCTGTTAATGCTAGAGATTGCCACGCTTGTGGCAAAGCAAAATAAAACGGTACGCGTGTTAATGCCCCACCATTTGCAGAGAATGACTGTGGGCTCCAAGCATTTGAACTGCAGATGATTGGCATGGATAGGGATTTTCGTCGCGATAATTCGGATGGTACGATAGTAGCGGCCAATGCCTTAGCTAAACTTTGCGCTGCATATGGATGGGTCACCATAAAAATACTTTGCGCGCCACGCTGTTTGAGCGTTTGATACTGCGTGTTGATTTGAGCTGCATTAATGTCGTGCCATTGGACCCCCATCAACTCAACTCCGCCTGCAGATGCCATCGCACTTTCTAAAATGTAATCGTAACTTGCCCGGCCTAAGCCATCGTTTACCAGCATCAAACCCCAGCGTTTTTTGCTGTTCTGCCGCAAAACAGCAATGTATTGGTCAAACACCACATCATCGGTCACCGCCTTACGTTGTAAATAGGTTGGCGCTTGTGTTTCCACCTGAATTTGTGCAATCATGCGCGGATTGCTAGCCCAAGCCATCAGATAAGGTAATTGACGTCCTGTCGCCCACCGCGCAGCGATTGGGGCTAAATTGCCATCACCCCCACCAATCATGCCAATGACCCGCTTTAAGTCCGAGGCCTTCGCAAGAGCATTCAGTTGATCTATAAGGCGATCGGGGTTGCCATGATGATTAATGATACGAAGATCAATAAGCTCCGTAAGCTCCGGTTTGGCTAGCAAAGCTTCGTTCACGCCTTGCACAATGGCAGGTCCAATGGCATTGCTGCGACTGGCCAAGTCGGCCTCAATCCATAAAGAAAACGGTCTTGACGCGCGAGCCTGTGCGCCAGACTGGCCAGCTAACCAAAGGAGACTGGAATAAAGGATTTGGCGGCGTGAGGAATTGAACATGCCCTATCTTACAATCGAGAATCGATACTAGATCAAGCAAACTTAGAAAAAAATGTTAGCCTTGTCTTTAACCACAGTCCAATTACACCAATCCCCTTCTAAAAACTATAATCAAATAATGTGTATTCAATTGCGAACAATTTGCTATGGTTTCTGAAGCCGCTTATATTTCCACGCGCGAAGCAGCGCAAATGTTAGGCATTTCCTTGCGTACGGCCCAGCTGTGGGTAGAAAGTGGGGCTTTATTAGCCTGGAAAACTAGCGGTGGGCATCGACGCATTTTGCTAAGCTCTGTTGAAAAAATTATAGAAGAGCGCAAACGCCTGTCGCTTGATCCTACGATAGCAAACTCCCCAAAACTCAAAGTGGCGATTGTGGAAGATGATCTCGATCTTTTGCAATTGATGGCGCTCACTATTCGCGGACTTGAGCGCGCCACTGAAGTGCAAACCTCTACCGATGGCTTTAAGGGGCTCATTATGTTGGGTGAATTTCGTCCTGATATTCTCATTACCGACCTGAACATGCCTGATATGGATGGATTTCGGATGCTCCAAGCCATCGAGGGCTCCGAATTTTCTCCCGCAAAACTCATTATCACTACCGCGCTAGATGCTGCCGACATCCAGGCGCGTGGCTTTGTACCCGAGCGCGCGATTGTGCTGTATAAGCCATTTTCCTTGAGCGATCTTGAGCGGGCCATTCTTGCCCCATAGCCATCAAATGGGTGCTAAACCCAATCAAAACACCTATTAATTCCCTTCTCGAGCTTCCGATGGGGCTAAGCCTCCTATTTGATTCTGATCATCAAATCGACCCATTGACAAGCTGATTTGGTTTATAGAAAACACTGAGACCTCAAAAAAAAATGATAAAAATGATAAAATAGGCTCAATTTCTATCATTAATTCACTTTTTCTAGAAATACACGATTTGACGCGGACCCCCTGCTTCCAATACCTACTGCGTGCTTTATTGCTATGCAACATGATTGCATTGGGACCGTGCGCTTTAGCGGCCCCTTCACCCAAGATGGAAAAGGTCACACCCCTTGGCAAAGAGGCGATGCAATTTAACCTTGCCAACGTTTGCGAAGAGGTGCGCGGCTGTCAACTAGCACTCAATGCTCAAGGATGGATTACTCCAGAAAGCATTAAAACGTTTAATGAGCGCGCTAGTGGTCTACCGAGCGGGGCCACAATCATTCTCAATAGCGATGGTGGAGATTTACAAAGCGGAATAGAACTAGGTAAAGCGATTCGCGCAAAACGCCTGAACAGCCGAATTGGAGTCCTTAAGTCAAATGACAATAAGGGTGGCACCAACTTTACAATCCAAGCAGGTCGTTGCTTGTCCGCTTGCGCTCTCGTCTTTTTAGGAGGCGTGAACCGTACTTTAGAGCCTGCCGATATTATTGGTTTTCACGGCCTCACTGTCACCGGCGCTCAGGCTGAGGTGGGAAAGCCTGCGGGCGAGACTCACGCTAAGGAAATACTAGGAACGCTTGGTCGCTACATTGAATCAATGGGCGCAGATCGCCGAACTAGCGACTTTATGTTACTGGCCAAAGGGGATGCATTTCAACGTATCCCCTTAGCTACCGCAAAGCAACTAAGTATTGATAATCAAAGTAATGTTGTTTTGTCAGCTTGGCGATTGCAAGCGACTGACAATGGCAGTCTTTTGGCCTTGGTCAACGAAAAACAAACCACCGGACAAGCCATTGTTGCGCTAGCGCTAACCAAACCGAGCTCACAAAATGATAGCGCTTCAGGAAATTTACGACTGATTGTTTATATCAAACCATTCCAACGGAGTTTTAATGCTAGCGATATCAAACGCAGCTTCTCGGATACTGTCACGGTGCAATTGCGCTCCCGTGGCAAAGTATTGAGTGGAAAAACCTTAAGCCCCTGGCAAGCTAATGGCGAGGGTGTGCAAACCATCTTGCTTATTAGCACCGCTTCGATTGAGACTCTTACTCAGTCGCTTAGCTTTGATGTAGAAATTAATATCCCCGAAAATAGCGGCCTAAATCTTGATCGCAGTACTCCTTTTGGCACCCAAGGGCTTAAAGGCGTATTAGTCACACTTACTAAATAGACTTGTACAGTTCATTTTTTCTATTTTTACTGCTAAAAACTGGTGAAATATTGCGGTATAGTGATTCATATTGAATTACCCTGACTCAAACACATTAGAACCTTGCCATGATCACTGCAACTAAGCCTTTTTTGAATCGTTTTAGCACTAAAAAAACCTTCGTCGCTAGCTTGTTTTGCGCTGCGCTCCTTAGCGCTTGTGGCGATAAGGAGCCAGCGACCAAAACTGAGCAATGGCTTCCTGACACCAAAGTTGTCAGACTCCCTTTTGAGGAATACGCAGGCATTACCTTTAACACCTCCAGGGAAGATGCCAAAAATATTCATGGTTGTACCGCCTACGAATTATCCTTTAGCTGCAAAGTTCCTCAAGATGGCAAAGAAGAGCAAATTTGGTTAATCTACAATGAAGCAGGCCGCATGGTGCTCATGAAAAAAGAATTGGGCTACTTTAATAAAGCAGTCGCGGACACAATCATCGAGCGCTTTACGATTAAATATGGCCTGGATTACACGCCATCAGAGGGCCAGGAGAGCGCTTTTTCTGCTGGCATTCGTAAATCCAAAACCTATGTGTTTGCCGGAGGCCAGGTCGCCTTTCAAATTGGGCGCAGCCTAAATAATCGTAATGAACTCATGCTCGTATATTACTTTCCAGAAGATGTGGGCACTACCTTTGCTAAAAGCGTGATGAATTAAAGCAAGGGTTTGTTGGGCTTAAGTTGCTCTGGCATGAAGCTGACCTCAGGTACCTGGCCCTCCACCCCACCAGATTCTTTGACCTCATAAGCCCAAGCCAGGATCCTAGCAATGGCTTCAAACAATGCCATAGGGATAGCCTCGCCAATTTCTAGTTGACTATAGAGATAGCGGGCTAGCGGTGGAATTTGGGCAATCGGCACATCATGCTCCCGCGCAATCTCTTGAATTTTTAAGGCAATCAGATCAGCGCCTTTGGCAATCACAATCGGGGCCGCCATTTTGTCCATGTCATACCGTAGCGCTACCGAATAGTGTTCTGGGTTAGCCAGGACCACATCAGCCCTCTCGATAGCAGCCATCATGCGTGATGAGGCAATTTGCCGTTGTCGTTGACGTAAGCGCTGCTTAATTTCAGGAGAACCTTCTGACTCTTTCATTTCCTGCTTCATCTCTTCAGGACTCATGCGAATTTGTTTGCGAAAATTAAACCATTGCAGCCACCCATCCCCTATGGCAATAAATAGTAGGGGGATTAATAAGAGCAAAAATCCATTTAATAAAAAGTGAGAGGTATGCAAAAGAGCTGCATCAAAATCCTGACTCACAATAGATCGAACGTAAACAAATAGCCCTATTAGGTAAGCTAATCCAATACCCAATACCAATGTTGTTTTAATTAAATTTTTAATTAACTCAGTCACTGAGTTAAGGGAAAACATTCTACCTAAGCCGCTAATAAAATCGAGCCGCTCCATATCAAACCTGGGCGCAAAATAAGCTCGAAAGTTCACGAGCGATAAGGGAGCTAACAGCCCTACCAACCAAATGGGGAAAAACATTAAAGCTAGCAATGAAAGCACAATCAAAGCAGGTCCATCAAACCAATTTTGAATGTGGTCTAGCAGACGCACGGGCTGAGAAAATTCAAAACTAGATTTGGTCATCATGACTAACTGCTTTAATAGTAAGGGGCCCCCTGCTATTAAAAAAATGACAAAAACCACCAATAGAGCAAAAGTAGCAATGTCTCTTGATTGCGGCAGTTGTCCTTGCTCGCGAGCACGTAGAATTCGCCGCTCACTGGGTTCTAGTTCCCGTTCTTGGGCGTTATCACCAGATTCTGCCAAAACACTCTCCTATGCAATTAGGCTATAGGATAAAGCAAATAATCTAGATGCTTAGAGGGAAAATAAGCTGAATTGACTTACTTGGCGCTTACTTGGAGCTTGCTTAGCTTACTTTTTAAGCGCTATGGGATAGGATTGTTGCCCTAGGCTCAGCAACACTGCCGCCTCTGCCATAGGTTGCGCTTGAGGCGTTTTGAGCCATAGAAGATGCCTGCTCAGCGGCCTTACGATTCATTAAATGGTCAATCAAGACTGTATTTTGTTGATGGCTCTTTAATGCAATATCGAGCAAACTCATGAGTTCTTTTTTTTGCTCTTCTGGATACTTCTCCAAATCTTCTTTTAACTGCGTTGGTCCATTGGGGTAATCGTAAATTCTACTCAGCGTATTTTGAGCCAATCTCAAAGCATAAGGCAAATTTTCAATATCGCTGAGTTCTAATAAGCCATGTAAGCCCTCAAAAGAATCTACGATGCCCATTAAAAACGCTCGAGTCTCATCAAATGATTTTAGTGTGGCTCGCTGCGTATCTAACATATTAGTACCTTATTTCAATAGATAAGAGTTACTATTTAAACAGTGAATATCTCGTTATGTATTAAACATCATCAAATTGAACGCCATTGATGAATGCATCATCAAAATCTCCATCTGTGCCGCTATTATTTGACATGGCAGTTATTTGCGCAGCTGATAGCGTTCCGGCGACTGTTGAGCTCATGGCAGCAACCTGATCAGTCGTAAAGCCTTGAACTGCTGTGGTGGTCATGCCGCTAATTTGCGCTGTTGTCAATCCTTTGACTGCCAAAGTTGTTAGATGTTCAATATTAGCTGAACCCAAAAGGTTGATCTTTGCAGTAGTTAAGCCCGCAATCTGCCTTGACTTTAGCCCCTCTACTGCGCCAGTAGTGAAATTAGCTAAGGATGCAGTCATTGCATTTAATGCCGCCGTTGTAAATCCAGCAAGCTGATCTGAATCAAACGCTGCTAATTGAGTACTCGTTAGGCCAGATGCATTTACTGAAGTGATAGCGCCAATCTGAGTTGCAGTTAAGTGGCCAATTTGTCCAACAACTAATGCAGCAAGCACGGAAGAAGTCATGCCAGCAACTTGAGTAGTAGATAATGAAGAAATAGCGTTAGTGGCAATATTATCCAGTGTTGAGTTTGTCAGAAGGCTATTAATTTGAGCTGTAGTTAAGCCGGCAATCTGATTTCCTGATAACGCTGCAATCCTATCAGAGACAATAGCTGAAATCATGGCAGTAGACATGCTTGCTAGTTGGGCAGTAGTTAATCCAGAAATTGCGGAACTAGTGAGCTTAGCAACTTTATCGCTGCCCCAAGCACTAATCTGCGCTGTACTCAAACCTGCTAATTGACCTGAGAGCAAATTAGGGATCTGAATAGTAGTCAGTGCATTAATGCTGATGGTTGATAAACCTGCAAGCTGCCTTGAACTTAATGCCTGCAATTGAGTACTATTTAGTAAAGCCAAGTTGGTCGTGCTAATGGCATTTAATTGTGTAGTGGTTAATTCAGCAAGCTGTCCGGTGGTCAACGCTCCGAAGCTTGTAGACGTTAATCCAGCCAATTGAGCCGTAGTTAAGCCAGCAATTGCGGATGTAGTAATTTGGGCAATATTTTCAGTGCCCAGACCATTTAAGGCTAAAGTAGTAAAGCCGGCTATCTGTATTGAGTCAAATAAACTAACTTGATCTGATGTAAATGCCGCTGCATAAGTTGAGCTTAATGCTGCAATTTGTTTTGTAGTGAGTCCTGAAATCGCGCTTGTATCAATATTTTCAATATTATCTGTTCCCATAGCTGCTATTGCAGCTGTACTAAAGGAGCCAATTTGAGACGAGGTGATCTTAGCCATCTGAGTAGTTGTTATTCCTTCTGCATTTGCAGAAGTAAGGCTTGCGATCTGACTAGATGTGAACGCGCTAATTTGAGAAGTTTCAAGCAATGCGACTGCTCTAGTTGTTAAATTTGACACTTGTGTCGTACTTAACGCGGCAATTTGATTGGTTGCAAGACCCTTTAAAAGATCGGAGTCTAGAGCGCTTAACTGCGCTGTAGTCAAACCTAATATTGCACTAGAGGATAAACCAGCAATAGCACTAGCATTTAAGGCATTTAGCGTATCTGTTGTAATTGCAGCCACCTGGGTAGAGCTCATAATGCCAAGCTGGCTAGCAGTCAGTGTTGCTGCTGCAGTTGTGCTCATTGCTGCTAATTGCACTGTGCTCAGACTAGCAAGCTGTGTTGAGCTAAGCAAACTGATATCAGTCAACTTACTAATATTCGTTGTTGTCATTCCAGCTAACGCGCTTGTTGTAAATGCCTGCACTTGATCACTGTCAAAGCTATTAGTATTATGTTGCGTCGCTGTTATAGCTGCAAACTGTGCACTCGTAATGCTAGCAATCTGATCTGACGTAAAACTACTATATTTTGTTACCGATAATCCAGCGATCGCCTTCGTGCTCAAACCGGAAATTGCTCCTGTAGATAAATATCCAATTTTTGTAGTAGTGAAAGCTGCATTATTTAGCTGATCAGATGTAAGGCCTGAGGCCTGCACTGATGTAAAGGCTGAGAGTTGGTCAGAAGCTAAACTTGCCAACTTTGTAGCTGTCAAAGCAGCAACTTGTGTTGCTGTTAGCCCTTTAATTGCGCTTGTACTCAACTGCTGAAGCTGTAAAGACGATAAGGAGGTAAGAGCCGTTGTGCTAATACCCGAAATTTGCGCAGAATCTAATGTTGCAAGTGCTGAATCAGCCAAGCCCGCCATATTCGTACCCAATCCAGCAAGCTGAGCAGCACTCAATTGACTAACTTGGGAGTCCGTTAAATATGCATAACTAGCCTGAGAAATTACAGCTAACTGCGTTGAACTAAATCCCTTGACGGCATCCTCTGAAAAATTATCCAATTTATCTGGGTCTAAGACGGCCAACTGGGCCGTAGTAATCCCCGACACCTGGCTAGAGCTTAATGCACCAATTTGGTCGCTGGTTAACTTATCAAATTTAGTAGTCGTCAGCTTTGCAAGTTGTGTTGTTGATAATGCAGAAATAGCATCTGTCGAAATTAAAACAAAGGCATCGGTAGTTATGCTATTTAAGGCGGCTGTAGAAATGCCTTTGATTTGATCAGAAGATAGTAGTGGAGCTTGCTCAGTTGTCAAAAGAGCAGCATTGGCTGTTGTCAATCCTGATAGCTGGCTACTGGTTAGGGCGCTAAATTGGGCGTTGGTCATTTTTGCAAAGAGGGCACCCCCAACAGATGAGGTTGTTAAATTTGCAATCTGGTTAGCAGTCAACCCTTCAATAGCATCGGTTGTAATTGTTCTAAATTCAGATGTAAGAAAAGTGTTTATTGCTGCACTACTCAGTCCAGCAATTTGAGCTGAAGTAAATGATGGAATATAGGTAGTTGTTAAAGCGGTAGCATTAGCAGTCCCAATAGCAGCCATTTGAGTTGAGCTTAGAGCACTCAAGAGTTCTGTTCCAAGACCCAAAAACCTATCGGTACTTAGCGCGCTAATTTGCGTAGTCGTCAGACCAGCAATGGCATCAGTACTAATGTTATCCATATCAGTTACAGTTAAGGCATTAATCTCAGAAGCTGTCAGCGCTGCAATTTGAGTGGAGCTTAAATACCCTACTTGCGCGCTACTTAAGTTCTGCGCGGCTAGAGTTCCCATGCCCGCTATCTGAACAGTTGTTAAAGCTGAAATTTGATCCGATGTTAAGGCCTGAAGATTAGTGGAGCCAAGCACGTTGCCAAGGCCAACTAATTGCTTAGTAGTTAATCCTGCAATTGCATCAGAAGAGATTGCGGCAATTTTTGTAGTTGACAAGCCGTTAAGAGTTGTAGTGCTCAACCCTGCAATCTGCGTAGATGTTAGCGTGCCAATTGTGTCGGAAGTCAGAAGAAGTATATTTGACGAGGTGATTGCAGCAAACTGCGTAGATGTTAAGGTGCCTAGCTGATCCGTACTAAAAAATCCTATCGTATCCGTCTCAAGCGAGGAGAGTTGTTTAGTCGTCATGCCAGCTATGGCATCTGTTGAAATTGCGGCTAAGATATCCTCATCTAATGCGTTAATTCCCGCTGCAGTGATCGCTGAAATTTGCATTGAACTGAGAGCCGCTACCTGATCGGAGCTAATATTGCTAATTGCGGTACCCAATGCAGCTATTTGTAAGGTGGTCAATCCCGAGATAGCATCCGTGGATAAGGCAGAAAAATTGCTTGTGGCAATTTTAGCGATCGCAGCCGTTCCAAAAACACTAATTTGCGTCGAACTAAAAATAGCGAGTTGATCTGTAGATAGGGCTAGGGCATTGGTCGTAGTCAGCCCAGCTAATTGGGAGGTAGTTAAGCCTAAGATCGCATCGGTAGATATTGCAGTAATATTATCGCCACCCAAAACATTGATTTGGGCTGAAGAAAATCCACTAATTTGCGAAGCACTTAAGGCATTTACTTGGTCAGTAGTAAGATTTTTGAGGCTTGTTGTTGAAAGGCCTGTCAACTGAATGGTAGTCAAGCCCTTAATAGCATCTGATGAAATTAGAACGATATCGCTAGTACCCATGCCATTGATGGCCGCAGCACTTAGGCCACTTATTTGGGCGGACGTTAAGGCGGCCACTTCGTCGGTAGTAAATGCCTTTACTTGAGAGGTACTCAAGCTCGCCAGAGTTTTAGTACTTAAGCTAGCAATCTCAGAAGTATCTAAATTACTAATTACATTATTACTAAGATATCCCAACACCGAAGTTAAAGAGGAGGCAATGGCGTTTAGCTGCGAAGCCTGAAAACCTGATGCCTGAGTAGCACCAAAGGCTGCAATCTGAGAAGAAGTCAGGGCAGTAATGACTTTAGTGCTGATTGCGCCGACCTGATCAGCGCTTAACGCTTTAATTTGGCTAGTATCTAGCTGGGCAATCTGGGTTGCGGAAAGGATGCTCATTGTTGCGGTGGAAACCGACGAGATATTACCCGTAGCAAAAATATTTACACCACCAGAGTAGACCGTGAGAGTCATAATGAGACCTTATTTAATTGGCAACAACAGGCTTAAAGCCCAGAAATCATTTCAATAAATACAATTTTCACACCATCAAATATGGCAATGAGATAGCTAATTTTGAAAAAAACTGTGTACATTGAGCTAACGGCAAAGTTCATTAATCCGTTTAGTTTTTAAGTCTGAAAATTCATTTCTATGCACTATATTGGGGAATATAAACGAATCAGGCTTTTTTCTTATAGTGGTCTTTCATAGTCTGCAAAAGCTTTGCTTCCAGATTTTTCACAAAAACCTCACTACTAAAAATCGGGTGATTTCGGTCAAAATGGCGGTCAAAAATCATCCGCGCACTCGTTCTTGACTCACAAAATTGAACTGCTTTGTTGATGTATTCATTCCAATCATGGCAAACGAAGTCATTCAAGCCTAATTGGATCAGGAGTGATGCGGCCATTCTGGAGACAAAAGTATTGCCAGGGCAAGTCAGCAAGGGTAAACCCATCCAAATGGCATCACTACCGGTAATGCCCGCATTGTATGGTGAGGTATCTAAGAACAAATCGGCGCACTGAAAACGGGATAGGTAATCTCTTGGATCAATAGGCTTGGCGAAAATGATGCGCGACTCCTCAATGGCATATTTTCGGACCTCTTTTAAAAGGTTTTCCTTAACACTATCGTTTTCTTCAAGTAACCACAATACTGAGTTAGAGGTCTTCTCTAAGATTTGCATCCAGCGATGAAAGATGCTGGGATTGAGTTTGTACGAGTTAATAATGGCGCAAAAAACAAAGGCATCCTCAGGCAAGCCAAGGGCTGAGCGTTCTGGCTTAGGTGAGTATTGCCGTAAATTATTGTTAATTTGGTAAAAAGGCAGGTAAATCGGTTTTGCCCCATAAAAGGGTGCTACTGAAGGTGGCACGACATACTCATCACACACCATGTAATCGATTTCTTCGATTCCGACAGGGCCCAAGAAACCCAAGTAATGGACCTGGATCGGGGCCGGTCGATACATAAAGATTCCAGGGCGACCGCCGGAGGTTAAGCCAACCATGTCAAATAGGATATCAATTTCTTGGCTTTGGATTAATTTGGCTGCATCTTCATCGGTGAGCTTATGAATCGGCAATACATGATCCATGCCATCGAGGATCCGCTTTCTCCAAGGGCTTTGCTCATCAATAGAGTAATCAAAGCCAAATACTTCAAACTTCTCACGATCATGCAATTCATAGAGCTGGGCAGCTAAAAAACTGACAGCATGCATCCTAAAATCACAAGAAACATAGCCGATCCGTATTTTTTTATGCCCATATTTTTTATTACGCTCAACTAGGTGATAAAAATTCTTATTCTTTTTATGCCGCTTTACCCACTCTGTACAGGCAATACTCAAAAGCTCCACATCGTCAAAATACGCCATAGCGGAGAGCGTCCCCATACTGCTGGCAATCTCTCTAGCTGAGCTTGGTTTTGGAACGGCCTCTAAGGGCCAATCGCATTGCTTTTGCTTTAAATAAAACCAGTGTTGAAAGGCATCTTTTTGACTAAGGTCAAGACTTAAACTTTGAAAGTATTGATCTCCAGCATCTTTAAAATTTCTCTTGCCCTCAAGAAGTCTGCCCAATTGATTGCGAATAAAAATAGTGCCCTCTTTTTCTATAGGGTATTTGAGAATTGCCTCATACACCTTGATGGCTTTATCAATCTCACCAGCTAACTCGTAATAATTACCCAGATTGCCGCTTGCCTGCCATAAGGCGGGCATTAACTCCCTCGCCTTTAGATAGGAACAAAGCGTGGCCTCTTTATTGCCAATATTTGAGTAAATCACACCTAAGTTAAACCAAATGGGCGCTGCCTGTTGCTCATGACCATTCTTATCAAGCCAGCTTTGATAGAGTTGAGCGGCAGCCTGCTGCCCTCCACCATCTTTTAGTTGCTGTTCTGCTGCAACAATCAGTTCCATGATATTCATCAGCGGCTTGACTTTAGTGAAGTTTAAAGGGGATAAAAAATTGAATAGTGGCGGGATTTACTTATGCTTCAGAAAGAGGGCTGAGGCTTTTGATCAGAGTTCTTGGGCTGGTAGACCAAACAGGGCTGACCCGTATTTTGAAATACTTGATCATTAGGGGCTGTTTTAGATTTAATTCCATACAACTTGCATCCCATTGGAAACTTAGGATCCCAAGTGATAAAGAAGTTGACGCAGCTCATACAATTCATTACTCAAGACTTACCCTTTAACCTAACTTAAATTTGAAATACTAAAAAACGTAAAATTGGAACTGATTAGAGTCCAATAAGCCATTGGCTATTTTAAATAGCAAGATTTAGCTGATATCCGGATAGGCTCCATAGACTAACGCGGCCACTTCTGATTCCATATATTCCAGCAAGGTGGCGCCCTGAAGAGCTACAGCCTGCTCTTCTGTTATGACTGAGGCCAAATCGGTGGAAAGTCCTGCAATCTGCTTACTCGTTAATTGGGCAATCACATCAGTACTCA
>CAJEZV010000006.1:15641-32229 GCA_903995005.1 uncultured beta proteobacterium | reverse complement strand
GTGCAGCAAAAGCATCTGTATCCATCGCATTAAGAGCAGCAGTGGATAAACTAGCGATTTGATCACCAGTGAGAACTGCAATATCTTCTGATGAGAACATCGCGAAACTTGCTGAACTCAGTTTGGCCAATTGAGTATTTGTCAATGCCGCTACTTGGATCTCTGTGAAAGCTTCAGCAATATCCGAAGATAGACAAGCAATTTGTTTGGTTGTGAGCGCTGCAATTGCATCTGTTGATAAAGTTGAGAAGGCTTCAGTTTCCATCGCATTTAAAGCTGCTGTGGACAAATAAGCAATTTGATCTGTAGTAATGGCATTAGCTTGGTCTGTCGTTAATAGGATCGCCAAATCTGTGGACAGTACTGCTAGTTGCTTACTTGTTAGTGCTGCAATCGCATCAGTACTCAGTGCAGCAAAAGCATCTGTATCCATCGCATTAAGAGCAGCAGTGGATAAACTAGCAACCTGGGTAGCAGATAGAGCAGCAACATCGTCAGAAGAGAAAACTGCAAAATCAGCTGCACTGAGTTTAGCTAATTGAGTGTTTGTCAATGCTGCTACCTGGGTCTCTGTCAAAGCTTCAGCAAGATCAGAGGAAAGACAGGCAATTTGTTTGGTCGTGAGCGCAACAATCATATCAGTGCTCAGCTCAGAAAAAGCATCTGTGCCCATACCATTTAAACCAGCAGTACTAAGCCCTTTGATTTGGGTTGTAGTTAAGACTGCAACATCCTCCGCATCAAGCGCAGCAATATCACCAGAGTCTAACTTAGATAATTGCTTGGTAGTGAGCTGGGTAACCTGCTCTTCAGATAAGGCAGCTATCTGAGATGTGGTTAGATAAACAATCGTTTTAGTATTTAATGAGCTAATTATGTCAGTATCTAAGCCAGAGATGACCTCGTCTTTGAGATACTGCACTTGAGCCAACATTTTCTTTAAATCATTCGCCTCAAACCCTGCAGCTTGATCTGCGGTAAATGCAGCCACTTGATCACTTGTTAGCGCTGCAAAATCACCACTATCGACGGCGGCAATCTGATCTGAAGTTAAGGATGCTAGCTGGCCGCTATCTAAAAGTGCAAATTGAATTGAAGTCAAGTTCTTGATGGCGGTAGTGCTGACTGATCCAATATTCGCTGAGGCATATAAGGAGCTAGTGGTAACTATTGAGGTCATATCGAATTAACTTATGTATAAGAATAATCATATACATGCAATTTCCATGCCAAAGATCTACCTTTATCAATCCAACAATAGATCTCCCAATAAAGCTCTTGCGGCAAATTTTGCCGCAAGAGCCCATCAAATGACATCTTTAAGCTTGAATATTTTTGCCCCTGAATCGGCCGTGAGCTAAAAGATGAGTGATGCCAACATCTATTTCACCGCCTTGGTCTTTTTATCGGCCTCTGGCTTTTTATCTACTGGCGACTCTTCCAAGTCATCTTCTGGCGAATTATCGCCTTCTTTAACTATATTACCAACTGGCAACTTAGGCTCTACACGATAACTAGCGCCTAGATCGCCACCAATGAGGCGCGCGTAAGCACCGAAATAACGACGCGACAAATCAGGGTAGTAAGGGCTAGAATCTAAATAACCCTTACTACGAATACAGGCTGCATTGTTCATGGACCCCTCGCAACTGGCAATGGCAGAAAGCCTACCCACTTCAAACTGCTCGCCTAGGATGAAGCAAAAAATGAGTAGCGCTAAAGGCAATATGAACCAGAGAAGAGCTTTTTTTAACAGCCCAACAATGCGTTCTAATTTTTCATTCATGCTAAGTGGTCTCCGATAAATACAATATTAATGCGGTTGTGCTTGTTTACTTATCGGCTTTTGTACGGCCTCACCAGAAAACTTTCTCCAAGCAGCAATAGGCTCTTCATTATGCAGTTTTGCATAGACTTCGACAATACGGGAGTCGGCTGGATTAGCGTTTTCCTTCATGGCGTTGTACATTTTAGCGCCATCAATCTTATTGCCTTGGCTAATAAATTGAATGGCAGCAGTGTAGTAGTAGTTGGTCGCTTTATCTTTACGTGGCGCACCCAAAATCATTGAACTATAAACATTACCCAAGTACTGACATGCATAGGGATTTTTTTCTTTTGCAGGGAGCGAAAAATATTTTTCAGCAAGTAAAAATTGCTGCTTTGCATAGCGACGGTAAACAGTAGCCGTCAAAATAAAATCTGGATGCGTGATCAACTCTGCTTGAGAGTCGTAATATTTTCCACGCTCATAAGCAATTAGACCGCGGTAGTAGTTGGCCTGAATGTCGCCTTGCGCAGATAGCTCATCTAATTTTTGCAATATTCGCAGCGCCTCTTTGCTATAGCGCAACACCTCATCTTCAGATTCTACGCAATTTGGGCTTCGCACACAAGCAATTGCAATAATAGTTTTATCGGATGCCTTTTTATAACGCTTGTAAAGTTTTTTTGCTTCTGAGGCAGGGCCTACAAAAGGCTCCCCAGATTGAGAAGAATTAGCCTTAGAGATTTTATTATCAGCGCTGGTAGTGGACTGGTGTGCATCAGTCGCAAAAATTGCGTTGCAATATAGGGTGATAATTAGAAGTAGGCTAACCCTTAAGATAGTAAACAAGGCTTTACCTCGCTGGCTTATCCGCTGGAGGGCTGAGCTTGGCTGGTATCTCCATCACGGGTGCTTTTGGAGCATTGTCTTTAGACAAAAATTGTGCTGGGGCACGAAGATTGGCTGGAATATCTTGAGCGCCCTTCTCAAAAGTCTCTGGAACCTTTTCTGCCGGACGGATAATCGGCTTTTTCTCTTCCTGCTTAGGCTTTTTATTGAGCAATGTAATTGAGATGCGGCGATTGAGCGGATCATTTAAGTCCTCAGGGTTTAAAGGGACTGTATTGGCAAAACCAATCACCTGAACCACTAGCGCAGAGTCTAAGCCGCCGGCAATGAGCTCGCGACGCGCTACGTTAGCTCGATCTGTGGATAGTTCCCAATTGGTATAACCAGTCTCGCCATTACCAAACTTAGCACCATCAGAATGTCCCTCAATTCGAACAGGGCCAGGCGCCATTTGAATAGATTTGCCGATAATGCGAAGTAGTTTACGAGCCGACACAGAAGGAACTGAGCCACCACTACTAAAGAGTGGCTTTCCTTTCTCATCCACCACCTGAATGCGCAAGCCCTCGGCAGTAATATCCATAAAAACCTGACCCTTTGCATTCTTAAGCTCGCTATCAGCCTCTATTTTTTTCTGGATATCTTCCTTGACTTGTTCGTTTTTGGTTTTATCCTTGCGCGCATTTTCAACATCAGTCACCGATGAGTCGCTGATACGACGCTGCTCAGTATCTGCATCTGCACGAGATTCCTCACCAACCGTTTTAGATATGTTGTCTCCACCACCCTTAATAATGCGAGTGGCATCACCAGAACCTTGACCCCCAGACAGTGAAACGCGTAGTGGATTTTGAAAGTATGCGGAAATACCTGCTAAGTCACCTGCAGTAGTTGATCCCAAAACCCACATCAACAAGAAGAAAGCCATCATGGCCGTTACGAAGTCTGCGTAAGCAATCTTCCAAGCGCCACCGTGATGCCCGTGACCACCCTTCTTAACGCGCTTAATGACAATAATTGGCGCGTCGTTCTTAGCCATACTGCTTATTTCCCTTTAACGGCTTTGGTTCCCTCATCAAGCTCAGCAAATGTTGGACGTTGATAGCTAAAGAGTACTTTGCGACCAAACTCCACTGCCGCCGCAGGAGGGAAATTATTTAAGCTGGCGATCAAAACTGCTTTAACTGCCATGTATGCACGAGTATCAGACTCCGCATTTTGTTCTAGCACTTTTGCCACTGGGGAAACAATCGCATAAGCCAGCAAAATACCCAAGAAGGTACCCACAAGCGCAGCGCCAATTAACTTACCAAGTTCAGCAGGCGGCAATCCAATGGAGCCCATAGTATGAACGACACCCATAACCGCTGCAACGATACCAAATGCTGGCAGACCATCACCAACGTTAGTTACTGAAGCTACCGGAATATGGGTTTCTTGGTGATGCACATCAAGCTCTTGCTCCATCAAGCTCTCAATTTGAATCACATCTAGAGAGCCACCAAGCATCATACGCAAATAGTCAGTGATGAAATCGACTAAGTGATGATCTTTCAAAATTAAGGGATATTTTTCAAATAAAGGACTAGATTCTGGCTCCTCGATATCGCCTTCTAAAGACATCAAACCATCGCGTTTGATCTTTTGCAAAATCTCAAACAAGAGACAAAGCAAATCCAAGTGCATCTGCTTAACATTGCTTTTAGATTTAAATGCACCACCTAAAGCGGATAAAGTCTTCTTTAGGTTGATCATACTGTTTGAAGCAATCATTGTTCCAACAGCAGCCCCCACGATGGTGAGAACCTCAGTTGGCTGCCATAAAACCATAATATGGCCGCCATGCAGTGCATAGCCTCCCAGGGCACAAGCTAGTGCAATAATCCACCCTAAAGGAATATTCATACTTCGTTTTACTCAGCTTTTATAGTTTTGAAAATAAGTTACTTTGTTGTAGTCTAGCAAACATTGCTTGGGCTGCATTTAATATTGTTTGGGATCTAGTATAAGCCGCAGTAGCCGCAGCCATATCAGTATCCAAAAGAGCGGATGAAGTGGCCGCTACCTCGGTCCCAATCGATGAAATTGCTGATTTTGCACTATCCACCTGGACTGATATGCCTCCACTTCTTTGCTGGGCTTGGGTCAGCTGGTCAAATGCAGTGTCCAAGCCAGCAGATACCGCAGTAGGATCGTTGGTAAAACTTGTGCTTCCGGCAGCCTTTTCACCCAAGTAGGTCACAAAGTCATCCATACTTTGATATAGCCCACTCTCGGTAGGCGCGCTGTAAGCAGAACCACTCCCAAACGCATCAGAAAAGGTCACCCCAGACGCTACCATCAAATTAGGCTCTATTTGCACTTGATTTACTTTATCCTGAAAAATAGCTGTGCCAGTAGCATCTTGAGCGGTCATTTGTGCTGCAATGGCATCTCGGATCTGTGATGCTTGTATTTTCAATGCGCTGTAGTTTGTGGTGTTTAGGGAACCATTTTGGGACTGTACAAATGTCTGCTTTAGCATATTCATCTCGTTAATAATACTATCGAGCTGAGATTGCGCATTTGCATGCGAGCTCTCTACAAACTTTTGGTTGGTCTTAAACATTGCTAATCGCGCCTCGTCAAATTCGAGGCGCACGCCACGGCTTACTGCATATGCATTCTCAGACACTTTACCAAACTGGTTGCCTGAAGTAATTTTACTTTGCCAATTCATTGCATCTGCAAGACTGTTATCCATAGACTGAATGCCTGCATCTAACATTTGATTTGAACTAATTCTGACGCTCATTTCATTCTCCTTAGTTCATTATTGACAATAGTGTATTAAACATTTGGTTACCCGTCTGCATGACTTTTGTAGAAGCGCTATAGAGTTGTTGGTACTTTAATAAATTTGCAGCTTCTTCATCTAAATTCACACCAGAAATAGAATCGCGCTGGTCTTTGAGGCTTGCTAAAACAGCCCCATCAGCCTTTTGCGTATTTGTCCATGTTGCCACCTGGATGCCAACATCATTAACTAGACCAGAAACTGTAATGCCAAAAATTGAGCTCATTTTCTGGACAATATTGGCGCTATCTGAAGAAATATTCGGATTGCTACCATCATAGTAATAAGCAGAATCACTTGGCGCTAAGGACACAAAATTTTGTGCGTTAAGCCCGTAATAGTGAACGGGGTTTTTTGAGCCGCTCATGGTAATATTTCTTCCATCGAGAGCATCGACTATTTCGGCAGCAGTACTTACTTTTGAACTGGATACATTCTCTAAATCAATTGCAATGCCGAACTGATAAAAATCCAAGGTGGTTGATTCTCCGGCCAATATATTTGATAAGGAGATGGTTTGAGTCTTTCCATCAGAGCTCTGCATTTGTAACTCATATGCACTTACCATACTTATTGAATAATCCCCAGCCGCAACATTTGAAGCCGCCCGGATGGAAGCAATATTAAGTTCTCGAGATGCCGTTGTATCGACAACAACACCGTCTGAGCTATAGCTAGACTCTGTAATATCGATCGTCACATCATTCACTGCAATCCCCGAATCAACCAAATCATCAACATTCTCAGAATTCACCGCAGTAAATGTTACTTGAGCATCATCGCTGTTATAAGAATCAATGCTCCAACCTGATAATACCCCCGAAAGAACGCCTAAGTCTGCGTATGTCTCGCTAATCACAGAAGTGCTGGCTGATCTTCCGGAATAAGCATCGGCAAATATAGAGGCCACTTCACTTGCAGTAATATCGCCCGTTGCTTCAAAGGTAAGTCCACCCAAGGTGACCGTTTCACCGTCAGTTAAATCACTGAAGGTTACTATCGCTGACTCATGTATATCAATCGGTGAATTCAATAAATTTGTCACGTCGCCGGCGTTAACAGCAGTAAATGTAACTTGTGCATTGCTGGCGCTATATGAGCCGATATCCCAACCAGATAATGTTCCATCTAGAGTACCTAAACCGTCAAATTCTACGCCATCTAACACTGCGCCATTCACTCTACCAACGCTTGCATTAGAAAATATAGAGGCCACTTCACTTGCCGTTACTTCACCAGTAGCAGTGAAGGTTAGCCCACCAAAACTAACTGTTTGATCAGCGGACAAGTCGCCAAACGTGACCGTTGCAGACTCATAATCATTAATTAATGAAGTTCCGGAACTAAGATTGCTTAAAGTAGAAACTGCGTTTGTTAAGCTGCTATATAAATCCATCATACTAGTCTCAGAAGTAATCTCTGGTATCAGACTAGTGTAGTCACTACTTAAATCATAATATTGGTTTTGACCTACTTGGAAGCCAAAAATTTTAGTTTTTGGGGCCCCATATCCATCAGTATCTGATGCACTATTAGCAACTTTTACTAATGAAAGGGCAATAGTATCAAGGCGATTTTGAATGCTAGGAGCAAATTCATTAGCTAACTTTAATAGACCGCCTGCCTGGCCCCCGCTAAGACTTTGAACTGACTGTAATACCGTCTTAGATTGGCCATTTTGTGCATTAAATTGCAAAGCAATGTGCTCTTGATCTGCATTGACCGAGACTTTATTACCCACACTTCGCTCAACCAATGCTAAACCGCCAACCATATGAGTCGCCGTTCCATTGGAATTTATTAGACTCTGACCGCCAACGAGTTTTTGCAAGCTTGACAATAATCTATCTCGCTCATCAAATAAATCTGCAGACGCCGTACTGACTCCTGGGTTAGTGCCATTTTCAATCTTTAAATTAACCTCGGTCAATGCGGGGATCAATGTATTAACCTGAGAAATTGTATCCTCAAGACCGGTTTGTGCTTGGCTCTTAATTTGAGTAACGATCTCACTCAGACCATTCATTCTTTGAGCAACGATATTTGCCTTACCTGTAATTCCAGATGCCAGAGCCTTGTTGCTTGGATCTGTAGCGTAAGTTCCCATAGCATTAAAAAAATCTGTTAGTGCCGCAGTCAAGCCAACAGACTTGGTAGAAATTAGCTTATCTAACGATGCCGTATATTGCACCAAAGTATCAGAGTATGTTGACTTTGCTTGTTGACTTAATAATTGAGAGCCAATTAAAGTTGAATATTGACGGGTAAATCCTTCAACAGCAAAGGATGTCCCATTTAGCATTAACGAATTAGGCGCCATCTGATTGATGACAGCATTAGCGCTTCTGCGAGAGAACCCATCAACAGTGGTACCCGCAACGTTTTGTGAGGTTACCAATATTCCAGCTTGGGCAATTTGCAAGCCCGCTAGCGCCGAATCAGATATGGAATATACGCCCATCGAAGAACTTTCTATGTCTACTGATTGACAACAACATTAGAGGTCGTCAATCCGTTATCAACGGCATTTTCAGGCAATCCGTTTACATTTTTTGCATTAATTTGACGGATCAATTGCTCGGCCATTTTGCTCCCAAAGCCGACACCCTTACCGGCCGTTAATTGATCAGCAACCTTATCGTCCAATATCTCTAAATACCCAGATGAAGTAGTGCTTATACTCTCCCCGCCACGAATATTAGTGCTTCTGACAATACTCAACATTTGGCGCACTAGCGTTCTCTCAAAACCCTGCGCCGCTTTGCGTATCTTGTCATCAGTACTTAAACTAGCCTGATTTGTGCCGTTGGTTGGCCCCATTAATCGCACTGAGCTTGAGTCAATCGTTGGAGTAATTTTTATGGGATCCATTAGATAACCTCTAACTCAGCCCTCAGAGCACCTGCAGCTCTTAGAGATTGTAAAATAGCAATTAAATCTTGAGGTGTAGCACCCAACATATTCAATGCTTTCACCACTTGATCTAGCGAGGCACCGCTCGGTACAGAAATCAAACTATCTGGGTATTTAGAGATATTGGACGATAAGGTTGCTGATCAATTAACGGCCGGTAAGGGTGTCGGCTTTGGGAGCAAAATGGCCGAGCAATTGATCCGTCAAATTAATGCAAAAAATGTAAACGGATTGCCTGAAAATGCCGTTGATAACGGATTGACGACCTCTAATGTTGTTGTCAATCAGTAGACATAGAAAGTTCTTCGATGGGCGTATATTCCATATCTGATTCGGCGCTAGCGGGCTTGCAAATTGCCCAAGCTGGAATATTGGTAACCTCACAAAACGTTGCGGGTACCACTGTTGATGGGTTCTCTCGCAGAAGCGCTAATGCTGTCATCAATCAGATGGCGCCTAATTCGTTAATGCTAAATGGGACATCCTTTGCTGTTGAAGGATTTACCCGTCAATATTCAACTTTAATTGGCTCTCAATTATTAAGTCAACAAGCAAAGTCAACATACTCTGATACTTTGGTGCAATATACGGCATCGTTAGATAAGCTAATTTCTACCAAGTCTGTTGGCTTGACTGCGGCACTAACAGATTTTTTTAATGCTATGGGAACTTACGCTACAGATCCAAGCAACAAGGCTCTGGCATCTGGAATTACAGGTAAGGCAAATATCGTTGCTCAAAGAATGAATGGTCTGAGTGAGATCGTTACTCAAATTAAGAGCCAAGCACAAACCGGTCTTGAGGATACAATTTCTCAGGTTAATACATTGATCCCCGCATTGACCGAGGTTAATTTAAAGATTGAAAATGGCACTAACCCAGGAGTCAGTACGGCGTCTGCAGATTTATTTGATGAGCGAGATAGATTATTGTCAAGCTTGCAAAAACTCGTTGGCGGTCAGAGTCTAATAAATTCCAATGGAACGGCGACTCATATGGTTGGCGGTTTAGCATTGGTTGAGCGAAGTGTGGGTAATAAAGTCTCGGTCAATGCAGATCAAGAGCACATTGCTTTGCAATTTAATGCACAAAATGGCCAATCTAAGACGGTATTACAGTCAGTTCAAAGTCTTAGCGGGGGCCAGGCAGGCGGTCTATTAAAGTTAGCTAATGAATTTGCTCCTAGCATTCAAAATCGCCTTGATACTATTGCCCTTTCATTAGTAAAAGTTGCTAATAGTGCATCAGATACTGATGGATATGGGGCCCCAAAAACTAAAATTTTTGGCTTCCAAGTAGGTCAAAACCAATATTATGATTTAAGTAGTGACTACACTAGTCTGATACCAGAGATTACTTCTGAGACTAGTATGATGGATTTATATAGCAGCTTAACAAACGCAGTTTCTACTTTAAGCAATCTTAGTTCCGGAACTTCATTAATTAATGATTATGAGTCTGCAACGGTCACGTTTGGCGACTTGTCCGCTGATCAAACAGTTAGTTTTGGTGGGCTAACCTTCACTGCTACTGGTGAAGTAACGGCAAGTGAAGTGGCCTCTATATTTTCTAATGCAAGCGTTGGTAGAGTGAATGGCGCAGTGTTAGATGGCGTAGAATTTGACGGTTTAGGTACTCTAGATGGAACATTATCTGGTTGGGATATCGGCTCATATAGCGCCAGCAATGCACAAGTTACATTTACTGCTGTTAACGCCGGCGACGTGACAAATTTATTGAATTCACCGATTGATATACATGAGTCAGCGATAGTAACCTTCAGTGATTTAACTGACGGTGAAACGGTCACCTTGGGTGGACTTACCTTTGAAGCAACGGGCGATATTACTGCAAGTGAAGTGGCCTCTATATTTGCCGATGCTTATTCCGGAAGATCAGCCAGCACTTCTGTGATTAGCGAGACATACGCAGACTTAGGCGTTCTTTCGGGGGTATTATCAGGTTGGAGCATTGATTCTTATAACAGCGATGATGCTCAAGTAACATTTACTGCGGTGAATTCTGAGAATGTTGATGATTTGGTTGATTCGGGGATTGCAGTGAATGATGTGACGATCGATATTACAGAGTCTAGCTATAGCTCAGACGGTGTTGTTGTCGATACAACGGCATCTCGAGAACTTAATATTGCTTCCATCCGGGCGGCTTCAAATGTTGCGGCTGGGGATTATTCAATAAGTATGGTAAGTGCATATGAGTTACAAATGCAGAGCTCTGATGGAAAGACTCAAACCATCTCCTTATCAAATATATTGGCCGGAGAATCAACCACCTTGGATTTTTATCAGTTCGGCATTGCAATTGATTTAGAGAATGTATCCAGTTCAAAAGTAAGTACTGCTGCCGAAATAGTCGATGCTCTCGATGGAAGAAATATTACCATGAGCGGCTCAAAAAACCCCGTTCACTATTACGGGCTTAACGCACAAAATTTTGTGTCCTTAGCGCCAAGTGATTCTGCTTATTACTATGATGGTAGCAATCCGAATATTTCTTCAGATAGCGCCAATATTGTCCAGAAAATGAGCTCAATTTTTGGCATTACAGTTTCTGGTCTAGTTAATGATGTTGGCATCCAGGTGGCAACATGGACAAATACGCAAAAGGCTGATGGGGCTGTTTTAGCAAGCCTCAAAGACCAGCGCGATTCTATTTCTGGTGTGAATTTAGATGAAGAAGCTGCAAATTTATTAAAGTACCAACAACTCTATAGCGCTTCTACAAAAGTCATGCAGACGGGTAACCAAATGTTTAATACACTATTGTCAATAATGAACTAAGGAGAATGAAATGAGCGTCAGAATTAGTTCAAATCAAATGTTAGATGCAGGCATTCAGTCTATGGATAACAGTCTTGCAGATGCAATGAATTGGCAAAGTAAAATTACTTCAGGCAACCAGTTTGGTAAAGTGTCTGAGAATGCATATGCAGTAAGCCGTGGCGTGCGCCTCGAATTTGACGAGGCGCGATTAGCAATGTTTAAGACCAACCAAAAGTTTGTAGAGAGCTCGCATGCAAATGCGCAATCTCAGCTCGATAGTATTATTAACGAGATGAATATGCTAAAGCAGACATTTGTACAGTCCCAAAATGGTTCCCTAAACACCACAAACTACAGCGCATTGAAAATACAAGCATCACAGATCCGAGATGCCATTGCAGCACAAATGACCGCTCAAGATGCTACTGGCACAGCTATTTTTCAGGATAAAGTAAATCAAGTGCAAATAGAGCCTAATTTGATGGTAGCGTCTGGGGTGACCTTTTCTGATGCGTTTGGGAGTGGTTCTGCTTACAGCGCGCCTACCGAGAGTGGGCTATATCAAAGTATGGATGACTTTGTGACCTACTTGGGTGAAAAGGCTGCCGGAAGCACAAGTTTTACCAACGATCCTACTGCGGTATCTGCTGGCTTGGACACTGCATTTGACCAGCTGACCCAAGCCCAGCAAAGAAGTGGAGGCATATCAGTCCAGGTGGATAGTGCAAAATCAGCAATTTCATCGATTGGGACCGAGGTAGCGGCCACTTCATCCGCTCTTTTGGATACTGATATGGCTGCGGCTACTGCGGCTTATACTAGATCCCAAACAATATTAAATGCAGCCCAAGCAATGTTTGCTAGACTACAACAAAGTAACTTATTTTCAAAACTATAAAAGCTGAGTAAAACGAAGTATGAATATTCCTTTAGGGTGGATTATTGCACTAGCTTGTGCCCTGGGAGGCTATGCACTGCATGGCGGCCATATTATGGTTTTATGGCAGCCAACTGAGGTTCTCACCATCGTGGGGGCTGCTGTTGGAACAATGATTGCTTCAAACAGTATGATCAACCTAAAGAAGACTTTATCCGCTTTAGGTGGTGCATTTAAATCTAAAAGCAATGTTAAGCAGATGCACTTGGATTTGCTTTGTCTCTTGTTTGAGATTTTGCAAAAGATCAAACGCGATGGTTTGATGTCTTTAGAAGGCGATATCGAGGAGCCAGAATCTAGTCCTTTATTTGAAAAATATCCCTTAATTTTGAAAGATCATCACTTAGTCGATTTCATCACTGACTATTTGCGTATGATGCTTGGTGGCTCTCTAGATGTGATTCAAATTGAGAGCTTGATGGAGCAAGAGCTTGATGTGCATCACCAAGAAACCCATATTCCGGTAGCTTCAGTAACTAACGTTGGTGATGGTCTGCCAGCATTTGGTATCGTTGCAGCGGTTATGGGTGTCGTTCATACTATGGGCTCCATTGGATTGCCGCCTGCTGAACTTGGTAAGTTAATTGGCGCTGCGCTTGTGGGTACCTTCTTGGGTATTTTGCTGGCTTATGCGATTGTTTCCCCAGTGGCAAAAGTGCTAGAACAAAATGCGGAGTCTGATACTCGTGCATACATGGCAGTTAAAGCAGTTTTGATCGCCAGCTTAAATAATTTCCCTCCTGCGGCGGCAGTGGAGTTTGGTCGCAAAGTACTCTTTAGCTATCAACGTCCAACATTTGCTGAGCTTGATGAGGGAACCAAAGCCGTTAAAGGGAAATAAGCAGTATGGCTAAGAACGACGCGCCAATTATTGTCATTAAGCGCGTTAAGAAGGGTGGTCACGGGCATCACGGTGGCGCTTGGAAGATTGCTTACGCAGACTTCGTAACGGCCATGATGGCTTTCTTCTTGTTGATGTGGGTTTTGGGATCAACTACTGCAGGTGACTTAGCAGGTATTTCCGCATACTTTCAAAATCCACTACGCGTTTCACTGTCTGGGGGTCAAGGTTCTGGTGATGCCACTCGCATTATTAAGGGTGGTGGAGACAACATATCTAAAACGGTTGGTGAGGAATCTCGTGCAGATGCAGATACTGAGCAGCGTCGTATCAGCGACTCATCGGTGACTGATGTTGAAAATGCGCGCAAGGATAAAACCAAAAACGAACAAGTCAAGGAAGATATCCAGAAAAAAATAGAGGCTGATAGCGAGCTTAAGAATGCAAAGGGTCAGGTTTTTATGGATATTACTGCCGAGGGCTTGCGCATTCAGGTGGTGGATGAGAAAGGAAAGCCACTCTTTAGTAGTGGTGGCTCAGTTCCTTCTGTGTCGGCTCGTAAACTACTTCGCATTATCGGCAAATCTATTCAAATGGCGCCTGGCCCTGTTCGAATTGAGGGACATTCTGATGGTGCTAAGTTTGGTAATGGCGAGACTGGTTATACCAATTGGGAACTATCCACAGATCGAGCTAACGTAGCGCGTCGCGAGCTCATTGCCGGCGGCTTAGACTCTGCGCTAGTGGTTCAGGTGATTGGTTTTGCCAATACAGTCCCTTTAAACCCTGAGGACTTAAATGATCCGCTCAATCGCCGCATCTCAATTACATTGCTCAATAAAAAGCCTAAGCAGGAAGAGAAAAAGCCGATTATCCGTCCGGCAGAAAAGGTTCCAGAGACTTTTGAGAAGGGCGCTCAAGATATTCCAGCCAATCTTCGTGCCCCAGCACAATTTTTGTCTAAAGACAATGCTCCAAAAGCACCCGTGATGGAGATACCAGCCAAGCTCAGCCCTCCAGCGGATAAGCCAGCGAGGTAAAGCCTTGTTTACTATCTTAAGGGTTAGCCTACTTCTAATTATCACCCTATATTGCAACGCAATTTTTGCGACTGATGCACACCAGTCCACTACCAGCGCTGATAATAAAATCTCTAAGGCTAATTCTTCTCAATCTGGGGAGCCTTTTGTAGGCCCTGCCTCAGAAGCAAAAAAACTTTACAAGCGTTATAAAAAGGCATCCGATAAAACTATTATTGCAATTGCTTGTGTGCGAAGCCCAAATTGCGTAGAATCTGAAGATGAGGTGTTGCGCTATAGCAAAGAGGCGCTGCGAATATTGCAAAAATTAGATGAGCTATCTGCGCAAGGCGACATTCAGGCCAACTACTACCGCGGTCTAATTGCTTATGAGCGTGGAAAATATTACGACTCTCAAGCAGAGTTGATCACGCATCCAGATTTTATTTTGACGGCTACTGTTTACCGTCGCTATGCAAAGCAGCAATTTTTACTTGCTGAAAAATATTTTTCGCTCCCTGCAAAAGAAAAAAATCCCTATGCATGTCAGTACTTGGGTAATGTTTATAGTTCAATGATTTTGGGTGCGCCACGTAAAGATAAAGCGACCAACTACTACTACACTGCTGCCATTCAATTTATTAGCCAAGGCAATAAGATTGATGGCGCTAAAATGTACAACGCCATGAAGGAAAACGCTAATCCAGCCGACTCCCGTATTGTCGAAGTCTATGCAAAACTGCATAATGAAGAGCCTATTGCTGCTTGGAGAAAGTTTTCTGGTGAGGCCGTACAAAAGCCGATAAGTAAACAAGCACAACCGCATTAATATTGTATTTATCGGAGACCACTTAGCATGAATGAAAAATTAGAACGCATTGTTGGGCTGTTAAAAAAAGCTCTTCTCTGGTTCATATTGCCTTTAGCGCTACTCATTTTTTGCTTCATCCTAGGCGAGCAGTTTGAAGTGGGTAGGCTTTCTGCCATTGCCAGTTGCGAGGGGTCCATGAACAATGCAGCCTGTATTCGTAGTAAGGGTTATTTAGATTCTAGCCCTTACTACCCTGATTTGTCGCGTCGTTATTTCGGTGCTTACGCGCGCCTCATTGGTGGCGATCTAGGCGCTAGTTATCGTGTAGAGCCTAAGTTGCCAGTTGGTAATATAGTTAAAGAAGGCGATAATTCGCCAGAAGATGACTTGGAAGAGTCGCCAGTAGATAAAAAGCCAGAGGCCGATAAAAAGACCAAGGCGGTGAAATAGATGTTGGCATCACTCATCTTTTAGCTCACGGCCGATTCAGGGGCAAAAATATTCAAGCTTAAAGATGTCATTTGATGGGCTCTTGCGGCAAAATTTGCCGCAAGAGCTTTATTGGGAGATCTATTGTTGGATTGATAAAGGTAGATCTTTGGCATGGAAATTGCATGTATATGATTATTCTTATACATAAGTTAATTCGATATGACCTCAATAGTTACCACTAGCTCCTTATATGCCTCAGCGAATATTGGATCAGTCAGCACTACCGCCATCAAGAACTTGACTTCAATTCAATTTGCACTTTTAGATAGCGGCCAGCTAGCATCCTTAACTTCAGATCAGATTGCCGCCGTCGATAGTGGTGATTTTGCAGCGCTAACAAGTGATCAAGTGGCTGCATTTACCGCAGATCAAGCTGCAGGGTTTGAGGCGAATGATTTAAAGAAAATGTTGGCTCAAGTGCAGTATCTCAAAGACGAGGTCATCTCTGGCTTAGATACTGACATAATTAGCTCATTAAATACTAAAACGATTGTTTATCTAACCACATCTCAGATAGCTGCCTTATCTGAAGAGCAGGTTACCCAGCTCACTACCAAGCAATTATCTAAGTTAGACTCTGGTGATATTGCTGCGCTTGATGCGGAGGATGTTGCAGTCTTAACTACAACCCAAATCAAAGGGCTTAGTACTGCTGGTTTAAATGGTATGGGCACAGATGCTTTTTCTGAGCTGAGCACTGATATGATTGTTGCGCTCACGACCAAACAAATTGCCTGTCTTTCCTCTGATCTTGCTGAAGCTTTGACAGAGACCCAGGTAGCAGCATTGACAAACACTCAATTAGCTAAACTCAGTGCAGCTGATTTTGCAGTTTTCTCTTCTGACGATGTTGCTGCTCTATCTGCTACCCAGGTTGCTAGTTTATCCACTGCTGCTCTTAATGCGATGGATACAGATGCTTTTGCTGCACTGAGTACTGATGCGATTGCAGCACTAACAAGTAAGCAACTAGCAGTACTGTCCACAGATTTGGCGATCCTATTAACGACAGACCAAGCTAATGCCATTACTACAGATCAAATTGCTTATTTGTCCACAGCAGCTTTAAATGCGATGGAAACTGAAGCCTTCTCAACTTTATCAACAGATGCAATTGCAGCGCTCACAACCAAACAAATTGCTTGTCTATCTTCGGATATTGCTGAAGCTTTCACAGAGATCCAAGTAGCGGCATTGACAAATACTCAATTGGCCAAACTGAGTTCAGCAAGTTTCGCGATGTTCTCATCAGAAGATATTGCAGTTCTCACTGGTGATCAAATCGCTAGTTTATCCACTGCTGCTCTTAATGCGATGGATACAGATGCTTTTGCTGCAC
>CAJEZV010000006.1:0-15541 GCA_903995005.1 uncultured beta proteobacterium | reverse complement strand
TGAGTACTGATGTGATTGCCCAATTAACGAGTAAGCAGATTGCAGGACTTTCCACCGATTTGGCCTCAGTCATAACAGAAGAGCAGGCTGTAGCTCTTCAGGGCGCCACCTTGCTGGAATATATGGAATCAGAAGTGGCCGCGTTAGTCTATGGAGCCTATCCGGATATCAGCTAAATCTTGCTATTTAAAATAGCCAATGGCTTATTGGACTCTAATCAGTTCCAATTTTACGTTTTTTAGTATTTCAAATTTAAGTTAGGTTAAAGGGTAAGTCTTGAGTAATGAATTGTATGAGCTGCGTCAACTTCTTTATCACTTGGGATCCTAAGTTTCCAATGGGATGCAAGTTGTATGGAATTAAATCTAAAACAGCCCCTAATGATCAAGTATTTCAAAATACGGGTCAGCCCTGTTTGGTCTACCAGCCCAAGAACTCTGATCAAAAGCCTCAGCCCTCTTTCTGAAGCATAAGTAAATCCCGCCACTATTCAATTTTTTATCCCCTTTAAACTTCACTAAAGTCAAGCCGCTGATGAATATCATGGAACTGATTGTTGCAGCAGAACAGCAACTAAAAGATGGTGGAGGGCAGCAGGCTGCCGCTCAACTCTATCAAAGCTGGCTTGATAAGAATGGTCATGAGCAACAGGCAGCGCCCATTTGGTTTAACTTAGGTGTGATTTACTCAAATATTGGCAATAAAGAGGCCACGCTTTGTTCCTATCTAAAGGCGAGGGAGTTAATGCCCGCCTTATGGCAGGCAAGCGGCAATCTGGGTAATTATTACGAGTTAGCTGGTGAGATTGATAAAGCCATCAAGGTGTATGAGGCAATTCTCAAATACCCTATAGAAAAAGAGGGCACTATTTTTATTCGCAATCAATTGGGCAGACTTCTTGAGGGCAAGAGAAATTTTAAAGATGCTGGAGATCAATACTTTCAAAGTTTAAGTCTTGACCTTAGTCAAAAAGATGCCTTTCAACACTGGTTTTATTTAAAGCAAAAGCAATGCGATTGGCCCTTAGAGGCCGTTCCAAAACCAAGCTCAGCTAGAGAGATTGCCAGCAGTATGGGGACGCTCTCCGCTATGGCGTATTTTGACGATGTGGAGCTTTTGAGTATTGCCTGTACAGAGTGGGTAAAGCGGCATAAAAAGAATAAGAATTTTTATCACCTAGTTGAGCGTAATAAAAAATATGGGCATAAAAAAATACGGATCGGCTATGTTTCTTGTGATTTTAGGATGCATGCTGTCAGTTTTTTAGCTGCCCAGCTCTATGAATTGCATGATCGTGAGAAGTTTGAAGTATTTGGCTTTGATTACTCTATTGATGAGCAAAGCCCTTGGAGAAAGCGGATCCTCGATGGCATGGATCATGTATTGCCGATTCATAAGCTCACCGATGAAGATGCAGCCAAATTAATCCAAAGCCAAGAAATTGATATCCTATTTGACATGGTTGGCTTAACCTCCGGCGGTCGCCCTGGAATCTTTATGTATCGACCGGCCCCGATCCAGGTCCATTACTTGGGTTTCTTGGGCCCTGTCGGAATCGAAGAAATCGATTACATGGTGTGTGATGAGTATGTCGTGCCACCTTCAGTAGCACCCTTTTATGGGGCAAAACCGATTTACCTGCCTTTTTACCAAATTAACAATAATTTACGGCAATACTCACCTAAGCCAGAACGCTCAGCCCTTGGCTTGCCTGAGGATGCCTTTGTTTTTTGCGCCATTATTAACTCGTACAAACTCAATCCCAGCATCTTTCATCGCTGGATGCAAATCTTAGAGAAGACCTCTAACTCAGTATTGTGGTTACTTGAAGAAAACGATAGTGTTAAGGAAAACCTTTTAAAAGAGGTCCGAAAATATGCCATTGAGGAGTCGCGCATCATTTTCGCCAAGCCTATTGATCCAAGAGATTACCTATCCCGTTTTCAGTGCGCCGATTTGTTCTTAGATACCTCACCATACAATGCGGGCATTACCGGTAGTGATGCCATTTGGATGGGTTTACCCTTGCTGACTTGCCCTGGCAATACTTTTGTCTCCAGAATGGCCGCATCACTCCTGATCCAATTAGGCTTGAATGACTTCGTTTGCCATGATTGGAATGAATACATCAACAAAGCAGTTCAATTTTGTGAGTCAAGAACGAGTGCGCGGATGATTTTTGACCGCCATTTTGACCGAAATCACCCGATTTTTAGTAGTGAGGTTTTTGTGAAAAATCTGGAAGCAAAGCTTTTGCAGACTATGAAAGACCACTATAAGAAAAAAGCCTGATTCGTTTATATTCCCCAATATAGTGCATAGAAATGAATTTTCAGACTTAAAAACTAAACGGATTAATGAACTTTGCCGTTAGCTCAATGTACACAGTTTTTTTCAAAATTAGCTATCTCATTGCCATATTTGATGGTGTGAAAATTGTATTTATTGAAATGATTTCTGGGCTTTAAGCCTGTTGTTGCCAATTAAATAAGGTCTCATTATGACTCTCACGGTCTACTCTGGTGGTGTAAATATTTTTGCTACGGGTAATATCTCGTCGGTTTCCACCGCAACAATGAGCATCCTTTCCGCAACCCAGATTGCCCAGCTAGATACTAGCCAAATTAAAGCGTTAAGCGCTGATCAGGTCGGCGCAATCAGCACTAAAGTCATTACTGCCCTGACTTCTTCTCAGATTGCAGCCTTTGGTGCTACTCAGGCATCAGGTTTTCAGGCTTCGCAGCTAAACGCCATTGCCTCCTCTTTAACTTCGGTGTTGGGATATCTTAGTAATAATGTAATTAGTAATTTAGATACTTCTGAGATTGCTAGCTTAAGTACTAAAACTCTGGCGAGCTTGAGTACCTCTCAAGTAAAGGCATTTACTACCGACGAAGTGGCCGCCTTAACGTCCGCCCAAATAAGTGGCCTAAGTGCTGCGGCCATCAATGGCATGGGTACTAGCGATATCGTTCTAATTTCATCAGATGCTATTAAGGGCTTGACTACCATTCAGTTGACAGGCCTTTCAACAACAAGCCTCAAAAATCTTACTACTGACCAAGTAAATGCCTTAAGTGCTTCGCAAATTAGTGGATTTTCTTCAGCCCAAATCAATGTTTTGGGTGGCGATAATATTACTGCAATATCTACCGATGCGATCTTAGGCTTAACTACCTCCCAATTAGCTGGGCTGACTACGACCAATGCCCTAGCCCTATCTACAGATCAACTCGCTATTTTTAGTTCGACGCAAATTAGTGTTTTTGGAACGGCTGCGATCGCTAAAATTGCCACAAGCAATTTTTCTGCCTTATCCACGGATGCTATCTCGGGATTGACCACCTTACAAATAGCTGCATTGGGTACCGCAATTAGCAATATTAGCTCCGATCAGGTAGCGGCTCTCAGTTCAATGCAAATTTCAGCGATCACTGCAGCGGGAATTAACGCATTAGATGAGGATATCTTAGCCGCAATTTCAACAGATGCCATAGCTGGCATGACGACTAAACAACTCTCCTCGCTTGAGACGGATACGATAGGATTTTTTAGTACGGATCAGCTAGGCACCTTAACATCTACGCAGTTTGCTGCAATCACCTCGTCAAATATACTTCTTCTGACTTCCGACACAATTGGCACGCTAACATCTACGCAGATTGCAGGGTTGAGCACTACAACTCTTAACGGCTTGTCAACTACAAAAATTGCCGCAATCTCTTCTGATGCAATTGCAGGATTAACTACTAAGCAATTAGTTGGCCTTGGCAACGTGCTTGGCTCCACTAATCTTCAGGCCTTAACATCGGATCAAATTTCAGCTTTAACAACTGTTCAGATAGCGGGCATGGGAACTCTAGCCGCGCAGAACTTAAGTAGCGCGCAAGTAGGGTATTTAAGCTCCACTCAAATTGCAGCGCTGACAGCTTCTGAGATTAATGCCTTAACTGTAACTGATATGGATAACATTAGTACTGATGCCATTGCTGGTCTGACGACTACGCAAATTAGCGCGCTAAGTACCGATAGGTTTTTGGGTCTTGGAACAGAACTCTTGAGTGCTCTAAGCTCAACTCAAATGGCTGCTATTGGGACTGCTAATGCTACCGCTTTAACAACTACCTATATTCCATCATTTACTTCAGCTCAAATTGCTGGACTGAGTAGTGCAGCAATAAACACTTTTCTTACATCTGAATTTAGAACAATTACAACCGATGCTATTGAAGGGTTGACTGCTAACCAGATTGCAAATTTAACAACCTCATCTGTTGGGGGTGCCCTCTTTGCAAAAATGACCAACGCCCAATTTAGCGCCCTAACCAGTAGCCAGCTATCAGGATTGACAACAGCCAATGCTGCTCTTTTGACAACTGAGCAAGCTCCACTACTATCTTCTGATCAAATCAAAGGCATTTCTACAGCCGCCTTAAATAGCATAACTACCGATGCCTTTGTTTTAATTTCGACAGATGCTATTTCTGCATTATCAACAACACAACTTGCAAAGCTGACGACTACTAAATTTGATAAGTTAACCAGCGACCAAATTGGTGCATTAAGCTCTAGCCAGGTGTCGGGGATTACTACGGCCCAGTTGGCCGTCTTAGACCCAGATAAATTGGATAATTTTTCAGAGGATGCCGTCAAGGGATTTAGTTCAACGCAGTTAGCTGTAATTTCTCAGGCTAGTTATGCATATTTAACGGACTCCCAAGTTAGTCAATTGAGTGCTGCTCAGCTTGCTGGATTGGGTACGAATATGGCGGGCTTGGCTGATTCAGCACTTGCAACATTAGATTCTGCGCAAATTTCGGGTATTAGCACAACGGCTCTTACCTCCTTATCGTCTTTACAGCTTCAGCAGTTGAGTACAAGCGCAATTAAAGGGCTAACAGCAACACAAGTTGCTGCTTTGACAGCTACAAAGTTGGCAAGTTTAGCTTCTGACCAACTCTCAGCCTTTACATCAGTGCAGGCCTCAGGCCTTACATCTGATCAGCTAAATAATGCAGCTTTCACTACTACAAAAATTGGATATTTATCTACAGGAGCAATTTCCGGTTTGAGCACGAAGGCGATCGCTGGATTATCGGTAACAAAATATAGTAGTTTTACGTCAGATCAGATTGCTAGCATTACGAGTGCACAGTTTGCAGCTATAACAGCGACGCAACATAATACTAATAGCTTTGACAGTGATCAAGTGCAGGCATTTACAACAAGCGCGTTAGCTGGAATGACAACAACGAATATTAGTAAGTTGACTGATATCAGTTTGCTTAGCTCAACACAGCTTGCTAGTCTGAGCACAGTGCAATTAGCAGCAATGAGCACAACTGCAGCAGCAACACTGACTGCTAGCCAGCTTGGCATTATGAGCTCTACCCAGGTGGCTGCAATTACAACAGATACGCTAAATGCCTTAAATGCTAGTGCTATTGCTGGTTTATCCTCTAGTGCAATATTAGGTTTGACTACAGCGCAGTTAAGCGCTCTAGACTCCGATCTTTTAAAGGGTCTTGC
Organism: uncultured beta proteobacterium; assembly: GCA_903995005.1. Classification (GTDB taxonomy): domain Bacteria; phylum Pseudomonadota; class Gammaproteobacteria; order Burkholderiales; family Burkholderiaceae; genus Polynucleobacter. Next base: position 10,012 of record CAJEZV010000006.1, on the reverse strand, counting down.
AACCAATCAAATTGCCGCGTTAAGTACGACACAAGTGTCAAATTTAACAACTAGAGCAGTCGCATTGCTTGAAACTTCTCAAATTAGCGCGTTCACATCTAGTCAGATCGCAAGCCTTACTTCTGCAAATGCAGAAGGAATAACAACTACTCAGATGGCTAAGATCACCTCGTCTCAAATTGGCTCCTTTAGTACAGCTGCAATAGCAGCTATGGGAACAGATAATATTGAAAATATTGATACAAGCGCGATTTCAGGACTCACTACAAAACAAATTGCAGCATTAAGCTCAACTTATGCAGCGGCATTTACATCAGATCAAGTTAGTTTATTTGACTCAATACAGATAGCCGGCTTTACTACTTTAGCCTTAAATGGTCTGGGCACTGAAAATATTGCCCAAATTACTACATCCGCAATTGCTGGCTTAACTACGGCTCAATTGGCTGGATTAACGTCTACAAGCTTCGGAGCGTTGACCACCGGACAGCTTGCTGAATTAACCACTACACAATTAAATGCCATTAGCACGACCAACTTGGCTTTACTAAATAGTACTCAATTGCAGGCATTAAGTTCAAGGCAGCTTGCAGGTTTATCAACCATCAGCATTAATGCACTGACTACTATTCAGATCCCTAATTTGCTCTCAGGTCAATTAGCAGGTTTGAGTACAGCGCAGATTAGTGCTTGGGGCAGCGATAAAGTTGCTAAGCTCACTAGTTCCGCAATTTCTGGATTAACTACTGCCCAACTAGCAAGCATGTCTACTGCCATGATTTCAGCTATTGTCTCTGATAGGATTGCAGCGTTATCAGGAAATCAGATTGCCGGCTTAACTACAGCTCAAATTAATAGCCTTCTGACAAACTCAACACTGGATAATATTGCCACTAACGCTATTTCTTCATTATCTACTACTCAAGTTGCTGGCATGACTTCTTCCGTGCTTGCTGCATTAGTTGTTGGACAAATTGGCCACTTAACTGCAACTCAGATTGGCGCTATCACTTCAGTAAATGCATCTGGCCTAACGAGTACTCAATTAGCAGCGTTTGATTCAGATCAGCTTGCTGGATTTACAACGGCGGCATTAAATGCAATGACTGCATCCTTAGCTAATTTCACTACTGGCGCAGTAGAGGGGCTAAAGTCAAGGCAGATTGCGGGCTTAACTACTGCAAAGATCAACCTTTTGGGTTCAGCTAATATTGAACATCTAACAACTTTGGCAGTCAAAGGATTGACAACAGCGCAAATTAGCGGCATGACCACCACAGCAGTTCAAGGCTTTACGACTGATCAGGTTGCTGCCATGAGCTCAACAGTCGCCGGAACGCTATCAGCTGCGCAAATAACTGCCATGTCAAATAATAGCGGCACAGATGGAGATTTTGATGATGCATTCATCAATGGCGTTCAATTTGATGATGTTTAATACATAACGAGATATTCACTGTTTAAATAGTAACTCTTATCTATTGAAATAAGGTACTAATATGTTAGATACGCAGCGAGCCACACTAAAATCATTTGATGAGACTCGAGCGTTTTTAATGGGCATCGTAGATTCTTTTGAGGGCTTACATGGCTTATTAGAACTCAGCGATATTGAAAATTTGCCTTATGCTTTGAGATTGGCTCAAAATACGCTGAGTAGAATTTACGATTACCCCAATGGACCAACGCAGTTAAAAGAAGATTTGGAGAAGTATCCAGAAGAGCAAAAAAAAGAACTCATGAGTTTGCTCGATATTGCATTAAAGAGCCATCAACAAAATACAGTCTTGATTGACCATTTAATGAATCGTAAGGCCGCTGAGCAGGCATCTTCTATGGCTCAAAACGCCTCAAGCGCAACCTATGGCAGAGGCGGCAGTGTTGCTGAGCCTAGGGCAACAATCCTATCCCATAGCGCTTAAAAAGTAAGCTAAGCAAGCTCCAAGTAAGCGCCAAGTAAGTCAATTCAGCTTATTTTCCCTCTAAGCATCTAGATTATTTGCTTTATCCTATAGCCTAATTGCATAGGAGAGTGTTTTGGCAGAATCTGGTGATAACGCCCAAGAACGGGAACTAGAACCCAGTGAGCGGCGAATTCTACGTGCTCGCGAGCAAGGACAACTGCCGCAATCAAGAGACATTGCTACTTTTGCTCTATTGGTGGTTTTTGTCATTTTTTTAATAGCAGGGGGCCCCTTACTATTAAAGCAGTTAGTCATGATGACCAAATCTAGTTTTGAATTTTCTCAGCCCGTGCGTCTGCTAGACCACATTCAAAATTGGTTTGATGGACCTGCTTTGATTGTGCTTTCATTGCTAGCTTTAATGTTTTTCCCCATTTGGTTGGTAGGGCTGTTAGCTCCCTTATCGCTCGTGAACTTTCGAGCTTATTTTGCGCCCAGGTTTGATATGGAGCGGCTCGATTTTATTAGCGGCTTAGGTAGAATGTTTTCCCTTAACTCAGTGACTGAGTTAATTAAAAATTTAATTAAAACAACATTGGTATTGGGTATTGGATTAGCTTACCTAATAGGGCTATTTGTTTACGTTCGATCTATTGTGAGTCAGGATTTTGATGCAGCTCTTTTGCATACCTCTCACTTTTTATTAAATGGATTTTTGCTCTTATTAATCCCCCTACTATTTATTGCCATAGGGGATGGGTGGCTGCAATGGTTTAATTTTCGCAAACAAATTCGCATGAGTCCTGAAGAGATGAAGCAGGAAATGAAAGAGTCAGAAGGTTCTCCTGAAATTAAGCAGCGCTTACGTCAACGACAACGGCAAATTGCCTCATCACGCATGATGGCTGCTATCGAGAGGGCTGATGTGGTCCTGGCTAACCCAGAACACTATTCGGTAGCGCTACGGTATGACATGGACAAAATGGCGGCCCCGATTGTGATTGCCAAAGGCGCTGATCTGATTGCCTTAAAAATTCAAGAGATTGCGCGGGAGCATGATGTGCCGATTGCCCAAATTCCACCGCTAGCCCGCTATCTCTATAGTCAACTAGAAATTGGCGAGGCTATCCCTATGGCATTGTTTGAAGCCATTGCTAGGATCCTGGCTTGGGCTTATGAGGTCAAAGAATCTGGTGGGGTGGAGGGCCAGGTACCTGAGGTCAGCTTCATGCCAGAGCAACTTAAGCCCAACAAACCCTTGCTTTAATTCATCACGCTTTTAGCAAAGGTAGTGCCCACATCTTCTGGAAAGTAATATACGAGCATGAGTTCATTACGATTATTTAGGCTGCGCCCAATTTGAAAGGCGACCTGGCCTCCGGCAAACACATAGGTTTTGGATTTACGAATGCCAGCAGAAAAAGCGCTCTCCTGGCCCTCTGATGGCGTGTAATCCAGGCCATATTTAATCGTAAAGCGCTCGATGATTGTGTCCGCGACTGCTTTATTAAAGTAGCCCAATTCTTTTTTCATGAGCACCATGCGGCCTGCTTCATTGTAGATTAACCAAATTTGCTCTTCTTTGCCATCTTGAGGAACTTTGCAGCTAAAGGATAATTCGTAGGCGGTACAACCATGAATATTTTTGGCATCTTCCCTGGAGGTGTTAAAGGTAATGCCTGCGTATTCCTCAAAAGGGAGTCTGACAACTTTGGTGTCAGGAAGCCATTGCTCAGTTTTGGTCGCTGGCTCCTTATCGCCACAAGCGCTAAGGAGCGCAGCGCAAAACAAGCTAGCGACGAAGGTTTTTTTAGTGCTAAAACGATTCAAAAAAGGCTTAGTTGCAGTGATCATGGCAAGGTTCTAATGTGTTTGAGTCAGGGTAATTCAATATGAATCACTATACCGCAATATTTCACCAGTTTTTAGCAGTAAAAATAGAAAAAATGAACTGTACAAGTCTATTTAGTAAGTGTGACTAATACGCCTTTAAGCCCTTGGGTGCCAAAAGGAGTACTGCGATCAAGATTTAGGCCGCTATTTTCGGGGATATTAATTTCTACATCAAAGCTAAGCGACTGAGTAAGAGTCTCAATCGAAGCGGTGCTAATAAGCAAGATGGTTTGCACACCCTCGCCATTAGCTTGCCAGGGGCTTAAGGTTTTTCCACTCAATACTTTGCCACGGGAGCGCAATTGCACCGTGACAGTATCCGAGAAGCTGCGTTTGATATCGCTAGCATTAAAACTCCGTTGGAATGGTTTGATATAAACAATCAGTCGTAAATTTCCTGAAGCGCTATCATTTTGTGAGCTCGGTTTGGTTAGCGCTAGCGCAACAATGGCTTGTCCGGTGGTTTGTTTTTCGTTGACCAAGGCCAAAAGACTGCCATTGTCAGTCGCTTGCAATCGCCAAGCTGACAAAACAACATTACTTTGATTATCAATACTTAGTTGCTTTGCGGTAGCTAAGGGGATACGTTGAAATGCATCCCCTTTGGCCAGTAACATAAAGTCGCTAGTTCGGCGATCTGCGCCCATTGATTCAATGTAGCGACCAAGCGTTCCTAGTATTTCCTTAGCGTGAGTCTCGCCCGCAGGCTTTCCCACCTCAGCCTGAGCGCCGGTGACAGTGAGGCCGTGAAAACCAATAATATCGGCAGGCTCTAAAGTACGGTTCACGCCTCCTAAAAAGACGAGAGCGCAAGCGGACAAGCAACGACCTGCTTGGATTGTAAAGTTGGTGCCACCCTTATTGTCATTTGACTTAAGGACTCCAATTCGGCTGTTCAGGCGTTTTGCGCGAATCGCTTTACCTAGTTCTATTCCGCTTTGTAAATCTCCACCATCGCTATTGAGAATGATTGTGGCCCCGCTCGGTAGACCACTAGCGCGCTCATTAAACGTTTTAATGCTTTCTGGAGTAATCCATCCTTGAGCATTGAGTGCTAGTTGACAGCCGCGCACCTCTTCGCAAACGTTGGCAAGGTTAAATTGCATCGCCTCTTTGCCAAGGGGTGTGACCTTTTCCATCTTGGGTGAAGGGGCCGCTAAAGCGCACGGTCCCAATGCAATCATGTTGCATAGCAATAAAGCACGCAGTAGGTATTGGAAGCAGGGGGTCCGCGTCAAATCGTGTATTTCTAGAAAAAGTGAATTAATGATAGAAATTGAGCCTATTTTATCATTTTTATCATTTTTTTTTGAGGTCTCAGTGTTTTCTATAAACCAAATCAGCTTGTCAATGGGTCGATTTGATGATCAGAATCAAATAGGAGGCTTAGCCCCATCGGAAGCTCGAGAAGGGAATTAATAGGTGTTTTGATTGGGTTTAGCACCCATTTGATGGCTATGGGGCAAGAATGGCCCGCTCAAGATCGCTCAAGGAAAATGGCTTATACAGCACAATCGCGCGCTCGGGTACAAAGCCACGCGCCTGGATGTCGGCAGCATCTAGCGCGGTAGTGATAATGAGTTTTGCGGGAGAAAATTCGGAGCCCTCGATGGCTTGGAGCATCCGAAATCCATCCATATCAGGCATGTTCAGGTCGGTAATGAGAATATCAGGACGAAATTCACCCAACATAATGAGCCCCTTAAAGCCATCGGTAGAGGTTTGCACTTCAGTGGCGCGCTCAAGTCCGCGAATAGTGAGCGCCATCAATTGCAAAAGATCGAGATCATCTTCCACAATCGCCACTTTGAGTTTTGGGGAGTTTGCTATCGTAGGATCAAGCGACAGGCGTTTGCGCTCTTCTATAATTTTTTCAACAGAGCTTAGCAAAATGCGTCGATGCCCACCGCTAGTTTTCCAGGCTAATAAAGCCCCACTTTCTACCCACAGCTGGGCCGTACGCAAGGAAATGCCTAACATTTGCGCTGCTTCGCGCGTGGAAATATAAGCGGCTTCAGAAACCATAGCAAATTGTTCGCAATTGAATACACATTATTTGATTATAGTTTTTAGAAGGGGATTGGTGTAATTGGACTGTGGTTAAAGACAAGGCTAACATTTTTTTCTAAGTTTGCTTGATCTAGTATCGATTCTCGATTGTAAGATAGGGCATGTTCAATTCCTCACGCCGCCAAATCCTTTATTCCAGTCTCCTTTGGTTAGCTGGCCAGTCTGGCGCACAGGCTCGCGCGTCAAGACCGTTTTCTTTATGGATTGAGGCCGACTTGGCCAGTCGCAGCAATGCCATTGGACCTGCCATTGTGCAAGGCGTGAACGAAGCTTTGCTAGCCAAACCGGAGCTTACGGAGCTTATTGATCTTCGTATCATTAATCATCATGGCAACCCCGATCGCCTTATAGATCAACTGAATGCTCTTGCGAAGGCCTCGGACTTAAAGCGGGTCATTGGCATGATTGGTGGGGGTGATGGCAATTTAGCCCCAATCGCTGCGCGGTGGGCGACAGGACGTCAATTACCTTATCTGATGGCTTGGGCTAGCAATCCGCGCATGATTGCACAAATTCAGGTGGAAACACAAGCGCCAACCTATTTACAACGTAAGGCGGTGACCGATGATGTGGTGTTTGACCAATACATTGCTGTTTTGCGGCAGAACAGCAAAAAACGCTGGGGTTTGATGCTGGTAAACGATGGCTTAGGCCGGGCAAGTTACGATTACATTTTAGAAAGTGCGATGGCATCTGCAGGCGGAGTTGAGTTGATGGGGGTCCAATGGCACGACATTAATGCAGCTCAAATCAACACGCAGTATCAAACGCTCAAACAGCGTGGCGCGCAAAGTATTTTTATGGTGACCCATCCATATGCAGCGCAAAGTTTAGCTAAGGCATTGGCCGCTACTATCGTACCATCCGAATTATCGCGACGAAAATCCCTATCCATGCCAATCATCTGCAGTTCAAATGCTTGGAGCCCACAGTCATTCTCTGCAAATGGTGGGGCATTAACACGCGTACCGTTTTATTTTGCTTTGCCACAAGCGTGGCAATCTCTAGCATTAACAGAGTCGTTTATTGGGCTTGCCAATATTTTTACTCAAGAATGGTTTGGTGCATTAGCATCACTACAACCTTTAGATATTCATTTAGGGCGCAAGCCGCTACTTGCGCAGTTATTGCCTGTAAGCGCGTGGCGTGATGAGCCTATGCCCATACAATTTGCGCGTTACGATTCTCCTGGTCAAATGATCTTCACAGATTTATCTGCGGCGTTTGCTTCATGAAATCACGCCTTGCCTGCTGGCTTGAAAAGCTCTCTTTAGGGCGCGCCTATTTGCATTGGTATCACCACTCCTTTGCAAATCGCCTGACGATCCTGTCCCTCACACTGTCATTGTGCGGTATGGTGTTTGTGAGTGTGGCATCTCTAGTAATTGTCTTTATTATTGTGCAAGAAAAAGAGCGCGAAATTTTTGCCAAAGATTTAAGTGTAGGCGCTACCCGTTTAACGGTTGCGCTACAAACGATCAATCAGCAAACGGCTGACTTGGCACGTAATGCTGCATTAGTTAATGGACTAGTAGATAGTTCACAACGCGAAGCTTATATTCGACCCTTAATTAGCGCATTGCAGTTTGCAAACTTAGTGCACTATCAAATCTTGGTTCGTAATTATCAGGGTGAGCGTTTGATAATGTACGATCATGCGCTTGGATTTAGTATGCCAGCGGAGACAACACTGAAATCTCATGCGCAGGAGGACTTGCGTATGAATGTGCCAAACGCACATCTTGATGTAGAAGGAGATAGTACTTGGTTGGGGATCTCTTATCCCATTAGTTTTCCTGACTCTAATGAAGCCCAGGGTTTATTAACTATAGAGTTGCCCTTATCTGATATGTTGGGAAGCTGGCTGGCACCAGAGCGCGACCCCCGTGATTGGAAACTGTCATGGGGTGGTGCCAACTTGGCAAAACAAAGGGTCTTGCCGATCGAGCCAGCTCACCGCGAATACAAAGATAGCTTACAGCAAGACTTGCAGTTACCTGTGCCATTAGAGGCTCTAGGTTTGCAATTGCAACTTCAAACCAACGACAATCAAGCGCTCAAGGCGATTTATTGGTTGTTACCCTTTATTGCCCTCATTGCCATCTTAAGTATCTTTATGGCAGCAATGGTGAGCCGTTGGTTAGGCAAGCGCTTAGCTGCGCCAATTGTGGCATTAGCAAATGCAGCGCGTGAAGTAGCGATCACTGGCTCACCCACTATCGCTTTAAATGCAGAAGGGGTTGATGAGATTGGGCAGCTCACGCACGACTTTAACAGTATGCTTTCTGAGTTAGCGCTCTTGCAAGAACATTTGCAATCATCGATTGCCACCCGTTCAGCACGCCTATCTACTATTTTTGAACTATCGCCTGATGGTTTTATTGCCTTTGACCAACGCGGCATTGTGTCATTTGTAAACCCTGCTTTTACTTCGCTCACCGGCATTGAGCGCAATGAGGTGCTAGCACATGACTGGGCGCATTTGCATCAACTCATTAGCATGCGTTTAGCCCACGATAGCGCCTTTCCAAAAGAATTGAGCGAGCAAATCATGATCGATATGCACACTCCTAGTTTAAAAACTTTTTTGGTACTTAAGCGCATCTCAAATCAAGGCGAAGTAATTTTGTATTGGCGTGACTTTACGCGTGAAGCAGAAATGGATGCGATGAAGACAGCATTTTTAGCAAAAGCGGCGCATGAATTGCGCACACCGTTGACTAGTATTTTAGGTTTTACCGAGCTGCTCCAAAAAGATGTCCATGCCAATGACAAGCAAAAAGAAATTTTCGCAATTATGGCGCGGCAAGGCAAAAGCCTGCTTTATTTGGTGCGTGACTTATTAGATTTAGCGCGCATCGAAGCGCAAGCGCAAAAGATGCCGCAACAATCATTGCAATCACTTTCAGCACTGACCCGTTTAATTGTCGAAGAGTTTCGAGTGCCTGGTGATGAGAGAAAATTTATTTTGGCCCTAGCGGATCATTTGCCAGAAGTGCGCTTAGACTCTGCTCAGTATCGACAGATGCTGAGCAACTTATTAAGTAACGCGCTTAAATATTCTCCTAGCGGTACGCCGGTTTCGGTCGCTACCAAGCTAGTGCAGCGCGAGGACAAAGAATGGCTTGTAGTGAGTGTGAGTGACTATGGCGTGGGTATGGTGGCTGATGAGTTAAAGCGCTTGGGCGAGCGTTTTTATCGCGCCAATCCTAGTGGCACAGTTACTGGCACAGGCTTGGGTTTAAGTGTGGTCAAAGAGCTTGTTGCCGCCCATGAAGGCTTGATGGAATTTGAATCCCAGGTGGGCCAAGGCACGCGGGCTTCACTTTGGTTTCCAGCGCCTGGCAAGACCTAATCTTGACTCATTTTGACCTTTTTAATTGCGCGCCAGGGCCGATGGGGGAATAGCTCCGGGGATAATGGCATCCGCCAAAGCCAATAGGCTGCGTTTACCACGCAAATCGGTTTCCCGAAACACCTGCAAGAGGGCTGCCTCGACTTGGTTAACTGGTCTTGTAGAGCCCACATTTGATGTGGAGGCAGCTTCAGAGGATTGGTTATTGGTCTTTTGCCCTAAAAACCCCATCTCTAGGTTAAGCCAATCTACTAGGACCTGCAATTTGTCTAACTCGGGCATGGAGATGCCTCGAATCCAGCGCCGCGCCGTTTCTTGAGAAATTTGCAGGCCTTCTGTACTCACGCGAAAATTGAAATCGCGTGCCAAAATCGAGGCGCTAGGCACCCTACCGTAGTAATCCAGCAAATGGCGCGCTAAGGATTTGGAAAACTGTTCTCTCATCGAAAGTGACCTTATTAGAGGGTTTTAGGGGGGGGGGTGCAATTGGGTAATGGGCGATTAACTGCCTTATCAAGTATGTAAATCGTAGCAGCAATGTGCTTTAAATACCAAGTTTATCGTGCTTTTTACACATAATTTGTGTTTTATGAGCCAATATATTACACATAAAAACAGGATATACCTCCACATCAATAGTGTAAAACGGGCAAAATACAAGAGTTATTGGCAGAAAAAATAGGGCGCTTTCTGAACAAAAATGCTCTGTATTGATGCGTCCAAAAGTGCCAAAAAAACCGCAAAAATGATACCTAGCTTGGTCAAAACTTTGCCATGAATTATTTTATAA
>CAJEZV010000005.1 GCA_903995005.1 uncultured beta proteobacterium | reverse complement strand
ATATTCTTCGACATTGAAATCTTTCACCTCTCCAGCGAAATGAACGCTAAGTGGAGCGTGGTCGAATTTAGAGATTACTGAGCAAAATGCCGAGCGCGTAGGCGTCATGGTGGGCTCAGGCATTGGCGGTTTGCCAATGATTGAGGAAACTGGGGCTGAGCTCTTGGCTCGCGGCCCTCGTCGCATTTCTCCATTCTTTGTGCCAGGCTCAATCATCAATATGATTTCTGGGCACCTCAGCATCTTGTTTGGTCTTAAGGGTCCAAACGTAGCTGCAGTGACTGCCTGTACAACAGGTTTGCATAGCATTGGCTTGGCTGCACGCTTAATTCAGTATGGAGATGCTGATGTGATGGTGGCTGGTGGTGCTGAGTCAACTATTTCTGCTTTAGGTGTTGGTGGCTTTGCTTCAGCAAGAGCGCTTTCAACACGCAATGATGATCCTGCAACTGCTTCACGCCCTTGGGATAAAGACCGTGATGGCTTTGTTCTAGGTGAAGGGGCTGGCGTGATCGTGCTTGAAGATTATGAACATGCAAAGGCACGCGGCGCAAAAATTTATTGTGAGCTGCTTGGTTTTGGTATGAGTGGTGATGCGTATCACATGACCGCGCCAAATATGGATGGCCCACGTCGTTGTATGGTCAATGCCATGCGCGATGCAGGTTTAAATCCCGATCAAATTCAGTATCTCAATGCACACGGCACTTCCACACCTTTGGGTGATAAGAATGAAACCGATGCCATTAAAGCGGCTTTAGGCGATCACGCTAAAAAAGCCCTGATTAACTCAACCAAGTCGATGACTGGTCACCTCTTAGGTGGCGCAGGCGGTTTGGAGTCTGTTTTCACTATTCTGGCCCTTCATAACCAGAAATCCCCACCCACCATCAATATCTTCAATCAAGATCCTGAGTGTGACTTGGACTACTGCGCCAATACCGCTAGGGATGTGAAGATTGACCATGCAGTCAAAAACAACTTTGGCTTTGGTGGTACTAACGGCACCTTGATTTTTGGTAAGCTGACCTAATATTCTCTTTATCTCCATTTTTGGTTTTTACCAAGTAGGTCCATAGCATCATGAAAAAGTACCTTATCGCGCTCTTGACTATTTTGAGTCTTGGGCAAACTGCATTTATTTCCACTGCTTCTGCACAAAATCCTCGGGTAACGATTCCAGATTTTGCGGATTTGGTTGAGCGTGCCAGTCCTGCCGTGGTCAATATTCGGACGACTGAAAAAGTCGCGGTGCAACAAGCTCAAGGCGGAATCCCAGGAATGCCCGAGGAGCAAGCAGAATTCTTTCGTCGCTTCTTTGGAGTGCCGATTCCAGGTATTCCTAGCGGGCCTAAACAGGCACAACCAAATTCCGGTAAACCACAAGAGGCTGATCGTGGAGTGGGCTCCGGTTTCATTATTGAGTCCAATGGCTTGATTCTCACTAATGCACATGTTGTTGAAGGTGCCACGACGATTTATGTCACCTTGACAGATAAGCGTGAGTTCAAAGCTAAGCTCTTGGGGATGGATAAACGCACTGATGTAGCAGTAGTCAAAATTGAAGCGCGTGACTTACCAAAATTGCCATTAGGCGATTCTTCTAAAGTGAGAGTGGGTGAGTGGGTTCTCGCTATTGGCTCACCTTTTGGTCTTGAGAACACCGTAACAGCAGGTATTGTTTCCGCGAAGAGTCGTGATACAGGTGACTACTTACCCTTTATCCAGACTGATGTAGCTGTCAATCCCGGTAACTCTGGTGGCCCGCTATTAAATACGGCCGGCCAAGTCATCGGCATTAATTCACAAATCTTTAGTCGCTCTGGCGGTTATATGGGAATCTCTTTTGCGATTCCGATTGATGAAGCAATGCGCGTTGCTGAGCAGTTGCGCACTAATGGAAAAATGACACGAGGTCGTATTGGTGTTGCCTTGGGTGAAATGACAAAAGATGTTGCTGAAAGCTTGGGTTTAGGTAAGCCTCGTGGCGCATATGTGCGTAACGTAGAGCCTAATGGCCCTGCAGCAATTGGCGGCATTGAGGCGGGTGATGTGATCCTGAGTTTTAATGGTCGCGATATTAATAGATCTACAGATTTGCCGCGTATTGTTGGTGAAACCAAACCAGGGGCCACAGCTACAGTGCAAGTTTGGCGCAAGGGCAGCAATCGTGACTTAACGGTCACGGTTGTTGATACTGATTCAACCCAAGCAGCCGCTAAAAAGTCAGATAGCCCTAGTAATAATGGCAATAGTGCGAATGCCTTTGGGGTGGCAGTAACGGATTTGTCAGACGCCAAAAAGAAGGATCTGAATATCAAGGGTGGTGTTGAGGTGACAGGTTTGGGTGATGGTCCTTTGGCTAGGGCAGGAGTCCGTCCTGGGGATGTGATCATTCGGATTGCGGATGCAGATATCACTGGGGTAAAGCAGTTTGAGAGTCTGGTTAAAGGCCTGGATACCAATAAGGCTGTTCCGGTCTTTATCCGCCGTTCTGACGGCACTTTGATCATCCCTGTACGGCCAAAATAAGCCCTTTTTAGGCAAATAAATGGGGTTCGGCGCCTTTTGGGCGCCACCCATTACAATCACTTTAAGACGACTTTTTGCAGCGCATCATTGTGGTGCGTTCTGACAAGGCGTTTTTTGAATGAGCTATTAAGACGCTATGGATTTAATCCGCAATTTTTCTATCATCGCACACATTGATCACGGCAAATCTACGCTTGCGGATCGCATTATTCAGCTTTGTGGCGGTCTCTCAGATCGTGAAATGGAAGCCCAGGTTCTCGATTCGATGGATATCGAACGTGAGCGTGGTATCACTATTAAGGCCCAAACTGCAGCTCTAAATTACAAAGCTCAAGATGGCAAGATCTATAACTTGAACTTGATTGATACCCCGGGGCATGTGGATTTCTCATACGAAGTTAGTCGTTCCTTATCTGCTTGCGAAGGTGCTTTATTGGTAGTAGATGCTAGTCAGGGTGTCGAAGCACAAACGGTAGCGAATTGCTATACCGCAATTGAACTTGGCGTTGAAGTGGTACCTGTTCTCAATAAGATTGATTTGCCCCAGGCTGATCCTGAGCGCGCTATTCAAGAAATTGAAGATGTGATTGGTATCGATGCAACGGATGCGGTGACCTGTTCAGCAAAAACGGGTTTAGGTGTGCACGAAGTGATCGAAGAGATGATCCGTCGTGTGCCGCCACCGAAAGGCGATGCGAGCGCCCCTCTACAGTGCCTCATTATCGATTCATGGTTTGATAATTATGTTGGTGTGGTGATGTTGGTGCGTGTTGTGAACGGCACACTCAAACCCAAAGACAAGATTACCTTGATGGCCAATGGTTCAAGCCACCTAGTTGAACATGTCGGCGTCTTTAGTCCGAAGTCAGTGGATCGCCCTGAGTTAAGTGCTGGCCAGGTGGGCTTCATCATTGCTGGTATTAAAGAATTAAAGGCGGCAAAAGTGGGTGATACCGTTACCCATACGACAGGTCAGCAAGGGCGCACTCCTGCTACAGCGCCATTGCCTGGATTTAAAGAAGTGAAGTCCCAAGTGTTTGCTGGTTTGTATCCAGTTGAAGCGAGTGAGTACGATCAACTGCGTGAATCACTTGAGAAGTTAAAACTCAATGATGCATCTCTCTTATATGAGCCAGAGGTTTCTCAGGCTTTAGGTTTTGGGTTCCGATGTGGCTTTCTGGGTCTACTCCATATGGAGATCGTGCAAGAGCGCTTAGAGCGCCAGTACGGTATGAATCTGATTACTACGGCTCCAACTGTGGTGTATCAGGTACAGCAATCTGACGGCACGATGCTGATGGTGGATAACCCATCGAAGATGCCTGAGACCAGTAAGGTCGACATCATCATGGAGCCGATTGTGACCGTGAATCTCTATATGCCTCAAGAGTATGTAGGTTCAGTAATCACCTTATGCGTTGGTAAGCGGGGCATTCAGACGGGGATGAACTATTTAGGCTGCCAAGTGCAGCTTACTTATGAATTGCCGATGGCAGAGATTGTGTTGGATTTCTTTGATCGCCTTAAATCTATTTCACGAGGTTATGCCTCCATGGATTATGAATTTAAGGAATATCGTCCAGCTGATGTAGTCAAAGTAGATATTTTGATTAACGGTGATCGGGTTGATGCCCTATCGGTGATTGTCCATAGGAGCAATAGTCAGCACCGTGGTCGTGAGGTAGTCTCCAAGATGCGCGGAATTATTCCACGTCAAATGTTTGATGTGGCTATTCAGGCGGCTATTGGTAGCAATATTGTTGCTCGAGAGAATGTGAAAGCTTTACGTAAAAACGTGTTGGCCAAATGCTATGGTGGCGACATCTCTCGTAAGCGTAAGTTATTAGAGAAACAAAAAGAAGGTAAGAAGCGCATGAAACAAGTGGGTAATGTAGAAATTCCACAAGAAGCTTTCTTGGCTATTTTGCAGGTGGAAGATTAATGAACTTCGCTCTGATTCTGCTGATCTTGGTTGCGCTGACAGGCATTGCCTGGGTTGCTGACAAGATGTACTTTGCCCCGCAAAGACGCTTGGCTGGTAACGATCGCATGCCTTTGTGGCTGGAATATACGGCAGGTTTCTTTCCAGTGATTTGTGCAGTATTTGTATTACGTTCTTTTATCGTCGAACCTTTTAAGATTCCATCTGGCTCGATGATCCCTACTTTACAAATTGGCGATTTCATTTTGGTAAATAAATTTACCTATGGCATTCGTCTACCGGTGATCAATCAAAAAGTAGTTGATCTCGGCACCCCTCAGCGTGGCGATGTGGTGGTATTTCGTTATCCACGTGATGAGTCCGTCGATTACATCAAGCGTGTAGTAGCTCTGCCTGGTGATGTAATTACTTATCAAGACAAGCGCCTCACAGTGAATGATCGGCCTTTGCAATACACTGGGGGCGACTCCTATCTTGATCCGGAGAATATGCGCTATGCCAAGCGCTTTACGGAATCTTTCCCTGCGGATTTAGGTGGTAATCGTCATGAGATCTTGAATGATCCTGATCGTCCTGCAACAGTATTTCCGACAGAACGTTTTCCAGGCTCAGACTTCTGCCAGTACCAGCAAACTGGTCTCACTTGTAAAGTTCCACCAGGACATTACTTTGCGATGGGCGATAACCGTGATAACAGTGCCGACTCTCGCTATTGGGGTTTTGTGCCCGATA
The DNA here is from genome assembly GCA_903995005.1 of uncultured beta proteobacterium. Taxonomy (GTDB): domain Bacteria; phylum Pseudomonadota; class Gammaproteobacteria; order Burkholderiales; family Burkholderiaceae; genus Polynucleobacter. Next base: position 45,274 of record CAJEZV010000005.1, on the reverse strand, counting down.
AGAATATTGTGGGCAAAGCCTTCTTTGTCTGGTTGAACTTGGGTAACTTAGGCCGCATTGGCGGTTTTGAGTAAACGATTATGAACGCGCGCGCCGTTATCGAAACCGCACCCTTGCAAGAGCAGCTTGGTTATACCTTTAAGAAGCCTGAGCTTTTGAATCAAGCCTTGACTCATCGCAGTCATAGTAAGAAGAATAACGAGCGCTTGGAGTTCTTGGGTGACTCCATTCTCAATTGCGTAGTGGCTGATTTACTTTATGAGCGTTACTCCGATTTGGATGAGGGCGATCTCTCTCGTGTGCGAGCCAACCTCGTAAAGCAACAGGCTTTATATGAGATTGCACAAACTTTGTCTCTCTCTGACTATCTTCGTTTGGGCGAGGGTGAGCTTAAGAGTGGTGGCTTTCGCCGCCCTTCAATCCTCGCAGACACTTTAGAGGCGGTTACTGGCGCAATCTTTTTAGATGGCGGATTTGATGCAGCAAAAATATGCTTGCGCAAACTCTATTCGGCAATCCTGGCACAAGTTGATCCAAAAACTTTAGGTAAAGACGATAAAACGCTCTTGCAAGAATGTTTGCAAAGCTATCAATTGCCTTTGCCGACTTATAACGTGACTGGCACTACTGGTGCCGCGCATAACCAGCAATTTGAAGTGGAGTGCTTGATTCCGAGTTTAAAAGTTTCGGTTAAAGGTGAGGGCGCCTCGCGCCGAGCTGCAGAGCAATCTGCCGCCAAGACTGCCTTACTAGCAGTTCTCAAAGCATTGCCACAAGAATCTCGTAAACCCAAGAAAACTCGGTCTGCCAAGAAAAAAGCAGCCAAAAAAGAAGTGACCGAAGAGCAGTTAAACCTTAAGCTGAAGGGCTAATCGTGTTTAGATGCGGCACTATCGCCATTGTTGGGCGTCCCAATATGGGCAAATCAACACTGCTAAATGCACTGGTTGGTCAAAAAATCAGCATTACCTCGCGTAAGGCGCAAACCACTCGCCATCGTATTTTGGGAATTCAGAATCGTGAAGAGGCGCAATTTATTTTTATTGATACGCCAGGCTTTCAGACGCGTTTGATGAATACGCTGAACAAAGCGCTAAACCGTACAGTGACAACTGCTCTACAAGACGTTAATGTTGCTTGCTTTGTGGTTGAGGCGGGTTATTTTGGTGAAGATGATAAGAAAGTTTTAAAGCTACTGCCCGACGATTTGCCGGTAGTACTGGTTCTCAATAAGCTCGATCTTTTTAATAGTCGTTTTCAGACCCCTTCCGAACGCGATCAGGCATTACTCAATTTTATGAAAGACATGGCGCGACCATGGAGCGAGCTGGGCGGCCACGAAGATCAGAAGTGTGAGTTTGCAGAAATTGTGCCGATGAGCGCTAAAAGTCCTGGTGACGTACAAAGACTCTTAGATGTATTAGAGGGTTATCTGCCTGAAGCAGAGGCTGTTTACGATGGCGACACCATTACCGACCGGAGTGAGCGCTTTCTTGCTGCTGAAATTCTGCGAGAGAAGGTTTTCCGTTTTACAGGTGAAGAATTACCTTACACCTCTACAGTGGTGATTGATCAATTTAAAATGGATGGCAAGATGCGCCGCATTGCTGCAACCATTTTGGTGGATCGCGATAGCCATAAAGCCATGATTATTGGTCAAAAAGGCGAGCGCCTTAAAAAGATCTCCACAGATGCACGGATTGATATGGAAAAGCTCTTTGATGGAAAAGTCTTTTTAGAGACTTGGGTCAAAGTGAAACGTGGTTGGGCAGATGATCGCGCTGAATTGCGGGCGCAGGGTCTGGAATAAGTTCTCATGGCCTCGATTCGCGTTGCTGACGAGCCTGCTTTTGTATTGCATAGCATTCCCTATAAAGAGACTAGCTTAATTCTGGATGTCTTTACTCGGCAGTATGGTCGTATGGCCTTGATTGCTAAAGGTGCAAAGCGTCCACACTCTACATTACGTCCTGTACTACAACGTTTTCAACCCTTACTAGTTTCTTGGAGCGGTAAGTCAGAGTTGCGCACTCTTACAAAATCCGAGTGGGTAGGTGGTATGCCTTCCTTAGTTGGCGATGCACTACTTTGTGGTTTCTATCTCAATGAACTATTAGTTAAATTCTTGGCACGTGAAGATGATTACGAAAAACTCTACGATCGCTATACAGAGACTATTAATTCCTTATCGAATCTGGAGTTTGAATCCAAGGGCCTAGAAGAAATTCTGCGCCCATTTGAGCTATCACTCTTGCAAGAGACGGGTTATGCAGCTGCCTTGGACCGCTGCGTTGAAACCAATGAGTTACCAGATGCGAAGACTCAATATGTCTATCAGCCTGAACGCGGTGTTCGCCCAGCACAAGGCGATGATCCTGGGCATTGGCCAGTCTTGACTGGTAAATCACTGCTTGCAATTGCAGCCGGGGATTTTTCAGACCCAGAAACATTGTCAGAGAGTAAACAGCTGATGCGTTTCCTGCTTGGTTTGCACTTACAGGATCAGGTTTTAACTACTAGACAAATTCTGATTGATCTCAAAAAAATCTAGTAATCTACAGTTATGACAACCCAAGCCCTAGAACTCGGCATCAATATCGATCACGTCGCTACCTTACGCAATGCCCGTGGGACACACTATCCAGATCCGATCAGGGCTGCACTGCTAGCAGAGGAGGCAGGTGCTGATTTAATTACCCTGCATTTGCGCGAAGATCGTCGACATATTAAAGACGCTGATTTATTGGCATTACGCCCGCTCATTAAAACGCGGATGAACCTCGAGTGCGCGGTGACTTCTGAAATGTTGAATATCGCTTGCAAAGTAAAGCCGCACGATGTGTGCTTGGTCCCCGAGAAGCGGGAAGAAGTCACGACTGAAGGTGGGCTAGATGTTATCGGCCACTTTTCCGCTGTGAAAGCAGCCGCCAAGCAATTGCAAGATGCGGGTATCCGGGTATCGCTGTTTATTGACCCTGAAGAAAAGCAATTACAAGCCGCAAAAGATATTGGCGCTACCGTGGTGGAGTTGCATACTGGACGTTATGCAGATTTATCTGGCCCAGATCAGGCGAAAGAGTTAGAACGTATTCGTAAAGCAGCTCAGTTTGGAAAGAGCATTGGCTTGAGGGTGAATGCCGGTCATGGTTTACATGAAGGCAACGTCATGCCCATCGCTGCTATCGCCGAATTATCTGAACTTAATATAGGTCATGCCATTGTTGCTGAGGCAGTATTTAAGGGCTGGCAAAAAGCAATTATTGATATGAAGACTCTGATGATTCAGGGTCGAAAAGACTCATAAAGTAAACACTACAAATGATCATTGGTATTGGTACAGATATCCTACAGATTGAGCGCTTACAAGCTGCTTATGACCGGACCAATGGGCGCTTAGCCGAGAGAATTTTAGGTCCAGATGAGATGTTGGTCTTTAAACATCGCCTGGCTAGAAATCACAAGCGGGGCATTGCGTTCTTAGCAACTCGCTTTGCTGCTAAAGAAGCATTCTCCAAAGCAATTGGTTTGGGAATGCGTATGCCGATGACATGGCGTTCATTACAAACCTTAAATGAGCCTAGCGGAAAGCCGATAACTTCATATTTAGGCGCACTCGCCAAATTTATGGAAGAAAAAAATTGGGTAGCACACGTTACCGTGAGTGATGAGCAAGATATGGCAATTGCTCATGTCATCGTCACTCAAAAGTAATCTTCAGAAATACAGAATTGATCAAGAGGAAGAGATGAGTAAAGCCACCATGAACCCGGGACCAGTGACATTAGATGTGCTTGGCCAGACCTTAAATGCCGAAGATCGTCGTCGTATCCTAGATCCCCTAACTGGCGGTGTCATCTTATTTGGTAGAAACTTTGCTAACCGTCAACAACTCACCAAACTTACTGCTGATATTAAAAAGTTACGTCCTGACGTGTTGATCTCCATTGATCATGAGGGTGGTCGGGTGCAGCGCTGCAAAACAGATGGCTTTACTCATCTTCCAGCAATGCGTAAGTTGGGCGAGCTCTGGAGTATCCAGAGTAATTCGACCCATGCTGCCGAGTCTGCTGCGCTAGCTATGGCGGCAGCAACAGCTTGTGGCTATATCCTTGCTGCTGAATTACGCGCTTGCGGTGTGGATTTTAGTTTTACACCAGTGCTTGATCTGGATTTTGGTCGTAGCGGTGTCATTGGCGATCGTTCCTTTAGTCGTGACCCGCAAATGGTGTTTGCCTTGGCAAAAAGCTTGAACGAAGGTTTGCGCTTAGCGGATATGGCTAACTGTGGCAAACATTTTCCGGGTCATGGTTGGGCAGAAGCTGATTCTCATGTGGCTATTCCAGTGGATGAACGTTCTCTATCTGAAATTCTGAATAATGATGCCAAGCCATATGAGTGGTTAGATCTCAGTTTGACAGCAGTGATGCCGGCCCATGTGATTTATCCGAAGGTGGATAGTAATCCCGCAGGCTTTTCTAAGATTTGGTTGCACTCTATCTTGCGTCAAGAGTTAGGGTTTGAGGGCGTGATCTTTAGTGATGATCTCTCAATGGAGGGCGCGAGTGTTGCTGGTTCTGTAGTGAAGGGTGCTGAGTTGGCTCTAGAGGCTGGTTGTGATGCCGTTCTGATTTGTAATCGCCCGGACTTGGCTGATCAATTACTGGCAAAGCTCAAGGTTACTCAGGCCAAGCAATCAGAGTCTGCTAAGCGTCTAAATCGCTTGATGCCAAAGTCAGCCGCTTTATCCTGGAATGAACTTCAAGGTGAAGCGGAGTATCAACATGCTAAAGGTTTACTGAAGCAAATGAGACTCATTATTTAAGACCCCGCTGAATGTAAAAATAAAAAAGCCCGGCGTACCGGGTTTTTTCTATTGAGCTTGCTACTCAGTTTTGCTTAGTTAGCACGGCTGCGGTATTCACCAGTACGAGTATCGATCTCGATCTTGTCGCCAGTGTTGCAGAACAAAGGTACTTGCAATTCATAGCCAGTAGCCAGTTTTGCATTCTTCAATACTTTGCCGGAGCTGGTATCGCCCTTGACTGCTGGTTCTGTGTAAATAATTTCACGAACGAGTGAGTTCGGCATTGCGACTGATAGCGCTTTACCTTCATAGAACACCACTTCGCATGGCATGCTTTCTTCGAGGTAATTCAACGCATCACCCATGAATTCAGCTTCAACTTCATATTGGTTGTAGTCACCATCCATGAATACATACATAGGATCAGCGAAGTAAGAGTAGGTGCAATCTTTTTTCTCGAGGATCACAACATCAAACTTGTCGTCGGCCTTGTAAACACCTTCATTTGGTGCGCTGGTTAACAAGTTCTTAAATTTCATTTTCACAACGGATGAGTTGCGGCCTGAACGGCTGTATTCTGCTTTTAAAACGACCATGGCATCGGTGCCGATCATGACTACGTTACCAACGCGGAGTTCTTGTGCTGTTTTCATCTTGCTATTCCTGGGTGCAGAGCTATTTTTCTGCGGTTTTTATCAAAAACAAGATTGTAACCGCCCACAGGTCTTTACTGCAGGGCTCAGGCTATAAAGTGCACTAGGCGTGCAGCTAGACCGCCATCCCCTTGTGTTTTCAGTATATGGGCACGCCAAGCTTTGGAGTGGCTATCCCACGTTTCTAGTGATTTAAGCCACTGACTGGGCATGGCCCAGGTCATGGCTGCAATAGCGGCTAATTTGAGTTCTTGATTCGCATTCTCTAGATATAAGTCTAAGAAAGCGGCTAATTTAACTTCATGTGCCCGATCTTCTTGAGGATAGATATGCCAAATAAATGGTTTGCCAGCCAGTTGAGCGCGAATAAATGAATCCTCACCGCGAACAATATTGAAATCACACTGCGACAATACCCAGTCATATTCATCTTGCGACACAAACGGCATGGAAAGAAGTTGTATGTTTGAGGGTAGCGCTATGGTTTTTTCACCATAGAGATTGAGAAGCTCAGCATGGCCATGAGTCAACAGCACATCGACATTCTCACCGGTGCTAGCCAAGTCCTCAAGCCATTTGCGCAAAGGGGCTCCAGGGTAGCAAAAAACACTAATCCGTTTTGCTCCAGGTCTAAGTTTTAACCAGATGGACTTTAGGCTCTTGGGAACAAGATGAGCAACTTGCCCTCCTTCCAGAGGAATCGGATCCAAAAGCAAACCACCAGTATCTTTCTGAAATCCTGGCAAGAAAAAATACTTAGGAATGCCGTGAGACTGTGGCGATGCTTTTGCATGAAATTCTACGACCCATGGTTCAGCGCTGAGATACTCTAAATTAATGATGATGGGTTTGATTGGAGCAATAAACAGTCCAGCAAGATAACGTTCTGGTAAATCACAGCCAAAGGCTTCAATCACGACATCTGGTGTTTCAACGGGGTGGCGGGCATTGCTATAGCTAGCCTCCCAGGGTTGGATATCAATTTTGTGTCCTAGTGCTTCATCGCTGCCAGAAGCGAGTAAATTAAGGGTTGGTAAGTCATCGCAGAAAATACGGACTTGTTGGCCATGAAGACTTGATAAGCTTCGGGCTAGACGCCAGCAAATACCAGCATCACCATAGTTATCTACGATTTGGCAGAAAATATCCCAACGCATGAGCAATTCTTCTTTTGAAAACCTTCAGCAAGACGTTAAACGGCTACCCGGATTGCCGGGGGTGTATCGCTTCTTTGATGAAGCAGGGCATATTCTGTATGTTGGCAAAGCACGTAACCTCAAAAAACGCGTCTCCAGTTATTTTCACGGCAAACAACTTTCACCGCGTATAGCACTCATGGTGGGCAAAATTGCCCGCTATGAAACAACAGTAACACGGTCCGAAACCGAAGCCCTCATTCTAGAGAACAATCTCATCAAAGAGTTAGCTCCACCATTCAATATTTTATTTAGAGACGATAAGTCTTATCCCTATGTGATGTTGACAGGCCATCAGTTCCCAAGATTGGCATCGTACCGTGGCAAAGTAGATAAGCGTAATCATTATTTTGGGCCGTTTCCAAATTCTTGGGCGGTGCGTAATAGTGTGCAGATTTTGCAAAAGGTATTTCGTCTACGTACCTGTGAAGACTCTGTATTTAAGAATCGAAGTCGGCCATGTTTACTGCATCAAATTCATCGCTGTAGCGCCCCTTGTGTTGGTAGGCTCAGCGTAGACCAGTATGGCCAGGATGTGGCTCAAGCAACGCGCTTTCTGGAGGGTGATCACAGTCGCGTGCTATCAGAGCTCGAAAAAGAAATGCACGCCCATAGCGAAGCTATGGAATTTGAAATGGCAGCAGTGCTACGCGATCGGATTGCTGATCTTTCAAGTGTTTTGCAGCAGCAATCTATGGATACAGTCGCCGAAGGTGAGGGTGATGTAGATGTGATTGCTGTCGCGCAAATGGAGGGAATGGTTTGTGTGAACCTGGCAATGATCCGTGGCGGACGTCACCTGGGTGACAGGGCTTACTTCCCTAAGGGGTTGCGGACTACTTCAGGCGAGCTTCCATCGCCTCCAGAAATTCTGGAAGCTTTTATTGCACAACATTATTTAGAAGAAAAGATTGATGAGTCAGCATCTGGTGCAACAACGAATTTAATTCCGCCAGTCTTAGTTCTAAATCATGCCTTGCAATCCATTAGTGACGATGTCTCTAAGTTAAGCGATGTACCACCGGAAGACTTGCATGAGTTATTAAATGCGCAGGCTGGTAGAAAAATTACCTTCTTGCATCAGCCGCAAGGTCAGCGTCGTCATTGGCTGGCAATGGCTGAAGGCAATGCCAAGATTGCTTTAACGAAGCGCTTGGTAGAGACTGGTGGTCAATTAGCGAGAGCGCGTGCGTTGGCGGATATTCTGGCACTCGATTTAGAAAGTCTTGAGCAATTGCGCATCGAGTGTTTTGATATTAGTCATACCTCTGGTGAGGCCACTCAAGCTTCGTGCGTTGTGTACGCCAAGAATGCAATGCAATCGAGCGAATATCGCCGCTTCAATATCAATGACATTACGCCGGGTGATGACTACGCAGCAATGCGCCAGGTACTGCAAAGACGTTATGCCAATTTTCAAGAGCTTCCTGTAGACAAAATTCCACAAGTGATTTTGATTGATGGCGGCAAAGGGCAAGTGGAGATGGCAAGACAAGTTCTGACTGAATTCGGCATGGATGTGGGCCTGATTGTGGGCGTAGCTAAAGGTGAAGGTCGTAAAGTTGGCCTTGAGACGCTGATCTTTGCTGATGGACGCCCGGCCTTGGAGCTTGGTATTGATAGCGCTGCTTTATTGTTAGTTGCCCAGATTCGTGATGAGGCTCATCGTTTCGCAATTACGGGTATGCGTGCTAAACGAGCCAAGGCAAGAACCGTATCCCGTTTGGAAGAAATCGAAGGTATTGGCGCTAAAAGACGTCAAAAGCTATTAGCCCGCTTTGGCGGCCTAAGGGGTGTTGCTAATGCCAGCATCGAAGAGATAGCAAGTGTAGAAGGGGTATCACTCACTCTTGCCGAGCAGATTTATCGTCAACTGCATTAGTAAACTAGTCACTCACTTGGTTTATGCTTGGTATATGCCGTTTAATCTTCCCATTGCCCTAACGTGGTTACGTGTTGCAGCAATTCCATTGTTGGTGGCAATCTTTTATCTGCCTGGTGCCTGGTTAACCCCGTTTGAGAAGAATGTTATTGCAACCATCATCTTTGTATTTGCTGCACTGACAGATTGGTTGGATGGATTTTTAGCCAGACGCATGCATCAAGAGTCTGCCTTTGGGCAATTTCTAGATCCAGTGGCAGATAAACTCATTGTGGCAGCCGCATTGTTGGTTTTGTTGAATATGGATCGCGTTCAAGTGTGGGTTGCCCTCATCATTATTGGCCGTGAAATTACGATCTCTGCTTTGCGAGAGTGGATGGCTTTATTGGGTGCCGGCAAAAGTGTGGCGGTGCACATGGTTGGGAAATTGAAAACAACCGCACAGTTAATAGCGATCCCATTTTTATTACTGAATGACACTTTATTTGGTTGGCTGGACTGCGCCAGAATCGGTACTTGGCTGATTTGGGTAGCTTCATTTTTAACCCTTTGGTCAATGTTCTATTACATGAAAAAGGCTTTGCCGCAATTGGCTGGCAAAATCGATTAAATCTAACAAAGCCCAGCTAGACGGGGTTTTAGAGCTGATTTCATTTAGGTCATTTTTAGCTTTGTAGGGGAATAATGCTTTCTCATTGATTGTTTGTTAAACTGTCGCCCTGTTATGCGGGAATAGCTCAGCTGGTAGAGCGATACCTTGCCAAGGTATAGGTCGGGAGTTCGAACCTCCTTTCCCGCTCCAAGTTCGATGGGAAGCCCTCAAAAGCTTCCCATTTTTGATTTGAGTATCTGTGGCGCGTTGGCCGAGTGGTTAGGCAGGAGCCTGCAAAGCTTCGTACGGGGGTTCGATTCCCTCACGCGCCTCCAGTAATTTCGCTTGACGAAATGGGGGCATCCCCTAAAATACTTTCAAGTAATGTAAGCAGTATTCATTAACTATCTAAAGCGAAAAATGATCAATATTCATACCCTTAAAGTTGGAACACTTGCATTGTTCTTCTCTGCTTTATTGGGCGCATGTGCCAGCTCTGGAGACTCTCCTACTGGGACTGCTAATGAGGTTCAGGAGATTCAGACACAGCTGCTAGGTGATATGCCATTACCTGCCGCCTCAAAAATTATTGGCGCAGATTCTTTAATCATTGGTCGTGGTGATAACTGGGTAGGCCGTGTAGTGTTGTCTGGTGTTCAAACGCCAACAGATATTTATGCCTTCTTTCAGTCTGAGTATCCCCGTGCAGGATGGACGACTGTCAGTGCAGTGAAATCTAAAACCAGTATTTTGGTTTTTACAAAGGGCGATCGTACGGCTACAGTTGAATTAAATGAGGGTTCATTGACTGGGCCAAAAACGATTATTACCATTACCTCCTCGCCAAAGAATGCAAACGTTGTTGCACCAAGCCGCAAGTAATTTAGATAAGAGTTATGAAAAAGAAAAAAGGCCTCCACTGGAGGCCTTTTGCTTTATGGGGGGTGGCTTACAACCCTCCAGCCCGAATCAGGCCAACGGCTTGCCCTTCAATAGCAAAGTTGGGCTGACGCCCATCCACCAGAATGTTCTTGAAGTCTGGATTCTCGGCTTGTAATTCAATCACCATGCCATTCGCTGTTTTCTTTTGTTGCCAGCGCTTCACGGTCACTTCATCATCAAGGCGTGCAACCACGATATCGCCATTGCGAACCTCTGTTGTTTTGCGAACAGCCAGATAGTCACCATCCAAAATTCCAGCATCACGCATGCTCATGCCAACTACTTTTAATAAGTAGTCAGCACCTTTACTAAATAAGCTCGGATCGATAGGAACTTGTTTTTCAATATGCTCTACAGCCATGATTGGTGATCCAGCAGCAACGCGTCCAATGAGTGGCAGAGTGAGTTGCTGTAATGCGCCCGATGGCAATGACATCTGGCGGTATTTATTCGTGTGATGTGTTTGATTAAAACGCTGCGGAATACGAATGCCTCGAGACGTACCGGGCGTTAGTTCGATATACCCTTTTTTCGCTAACGCACGAAGGTGCTCTTCAGCGGCATTGGCAGATGCAAAGCCGAGTTGAGTGGCAATTTCTGCGCGAGTAGGTGGCGAACCACTCTCATCGATGGCCTTGGTGATTAATTCCAAAATCTCATTCTGGCGTGAAGTGAGCTTGGGGAGGGCAGTTAGCTCCTCTGGAAAATCGACTGTATTTATGTCCATACTGGTATTGTATACAGCACTATTTGATAATTCAAGCACTTTTGCTAGGGGGATAATAGAAGAATGAGTTCCAAACTAAATTCGCTGGAAAAATCACCCCATATCTTGGTTTTGGGAATGGGCGGCACTATAGCCGGTTTAGCCCCAAACCCAGCCGATCAGCCATTGCAATATCAGGCTGGACAGGTGAAGGTGGAGTCTTTACTGACGCATATCGAATCTGCTGTTCCAAAGAGTCTTAAGCTCGTATCTAAGCAAGTAGCTAATATCAACAGCCGGAATCTAACCGAGGGCTTATTAAGTAATCTTGGCGAAGTTGTTAGAGCTTCCCTTGCTAATACTCAGGTTCTGGGGTTAGTGATTACTCATGGAACCGATACGATTGAAGAGACGGGCATCTTTTTACAGCTTACCTGCGGTAATTATGCTCAAATTTTAGGCAAACGGGTGATATTAACTGGCGCTATGTTGCCATCAAACGCACCTCAAGCAGATGGCCCCTCTAACCTATTAGATGCCATTCGCTGGGCATCAACTCCTTTGGATAATTGCCCTGGTGGTATTTATGCAGTGATGGATGGCAGAGGCTGCATGGCAATGGATTTGGCTAAACGACATGGCACAGCTCTGAACGCACCGATTCAAGCCTCTCCTAGTAGCTCGGTTAGCTTATTTAATCCCTCTTGGCTTTGGGGTGTGAAGGCTAGACAGGCAGCCTGGACTGAAGATTTGCCTATCCCTAAGGGCGATGAATGGCCTTGGGTTGAGATCTTGACGAGCCATGCGGGTGCACGTTCTGAAACGATTAATATCTGGCTCAATTCTAGGGTCAAGGGCTTAGTCCTGGCTGGATCAGGGATGGGTGGCTTGCATGATGCCTGGAAGGATTCTCTGATAGCAGCTGTAAAACAGGGTGTTGCGCTCGTGAGAACCACTCGAACCGGAGCTGGAGCTGCCTTGAGTGATATTCCCGAAAAAGATCTAGAGGGATGCTTGGCATCCGGTACTCTTTCTGCCCCCAGAGCCAGAATTGCGCTTCAATTAGCTCTGAATGCTGAAAAACAGGCTCAATTAACTGGTAAATCCCTGACTTGGCAGGATTTTTTTGCTAGAATAGCGGTCTTGCCTGAGTTTAGGTAAGCGCAGAAAAGCGGCATTAAAAGTGTTGTAGCAGTACCTACAATTTGTTACTACCTTGTCACACTGGCGCTAACTTTAAAAACCATCGAAGGTTAGCAAGACGCCCAGGTGACTTTATCCTTAAGGAGTGTTAGATGCGTCATTATGAAATCGTCTTTATCGTCCATCCGGACCAAAGCGAGCAAGTGCCTGCGATGATCGATCGCTACAAAGCTACATTAGCAGCTGCGGGCGGCAAAATCCATCGTATGGAAGACTGGGGTCGTCGTCAGATGGCTTACATGATCGACAAACTTGCTAAAGCCCATTACGTTTGCATGAACATTGAGTGCGACCAGAAAACTCTGGAAGAGCTCGAGCATGCGTTCAAATTTAACGATGCTGTTTTGCGTCACCTCATCATCAAGACTAAGAAAGCTGAAACAGAGCCTTCCATCATGATGAAAGAAGTGCAACGTGAAGAAGCGCGCAAATCAGCTCAAACCGAAGCTCCTGTAGCGGCGGAATAAGTTAGAAATTTGAAGAGGAATACACAGACTAGAAAACGTATCAGAGAAGCGGAGCGGCGTTGAATCATTTCACCCTCACTGCAATCTTGGTGTCTAAAGACGCGATTCGATTTACACCAGCAGGAATACCGGTGATGCATTGCCAGCTAGAACATAGCGGCCAGGCAAACGAGGTAGGAGTGGCAAGGAAAATTCAGATGAGTGTTGAAGCCATCGCAATTGGTCCAATACAAAAGGATCTAGAGCAAATGGATTTAGGAACTGAGGCAGTGTTTGAAGGGTTCTTAGCACCGAAGACTCTACGTAATCAAAGACTGGTTTTCCATATTAACTATATTCAATTGAAAAATTAAAGAGGAAATCATCATGGCGTTTGGAAAGAAACCCGATTTCAAAAAGAAACCAGCTCAGAACCCATTGTTCAAGCGCAAGCGTTATTGCCGTTTCACAGTTGGTGGCGTTGAGCAAATCGACTACAAAGATGTAGATACATTGAAGGACTTCATTGGCGAGAACGCCAAGATCACTCCTGCTCGTTTGACAGGCACAAAAGCAAAATATCAGCGTCAGTTAGACACTGCTATCAAGCGTGCTCGTTTCTTGGCTTTATTGCCATTCTCCGATCAACATAAGAAATAATTGGGAGCCCTCAATGCAAATCATTCTTTTAGAAAAAGTAACAAACTTGGGCAACCTCGGCGACGTAGTACGCGTTAAAGACGGTTTCGCTCGTAACTTCTTAATCCCACAACGTAAAGCTCGTCGTGCAACTGAAGCAGCTATTGCTGACTTTGCGGTTCGTCGTGCTGAGTTGGAAAAATTGGCCGCTGAGAAATTGGCTGCTGCACAAGCGGTTGGCACAAAGCTGAAGGACTTGGTTCTCGAAATCGGTCAAAAAGCAGGTGTTGATGGTCGTTTGTTTGGTTCCGTAACCAATCACGATATCGCTGATGCTCTGAAGGCTAAGGGATTTACGATTGAGAAGTCCTCAATTCGTATGCCTACTGGCCCGTTGAAAATGGTTGGTGATCATCCTGTAGCGGTTGCTGTTCATACCGATGTAGTGACTGATATCACCATTCGTGTAGTTGGCGAGCAAGCTTAAGTTCTAAATCTGTAAACTAGCCTCATGGCTGAATCCCGTTCACGTTCCGTTACGCTGAATCCCGGCATGATGGGTTCTGGGGATGCAGTCGTGCAGGCTTTAAAAGTTCCTCCACATTCTGTAGAAGCCGAGCAATCCTTGCTCGGTGGTCTACTGATCGATAACACCGCTTGGGATCGCCTGGGTGGCGTGTTAACCGATAAAGATTTCTATCGTCCTGAACATGCTTTGATCTACAAGGTTGTTGCACGTTTGGTTGGCGACAATCATCCTGCTGACGTTATTACTGTTCATGATGCAATTAAATCAGAGCAGGGCGGCGATTTAGTGAGTGTTGATTACCTCAACTCATTAGCCCAAAACACACCTAGCGCTGCCAACATTAAAGGCTATGCTGATATTGTTCGTGACCGTAGTATTTTGCGTCGCTTGATTGAAGTTTCAGACAATATTGTTAACTCAGCTTTTGTTCCAGAAGGACGTTCCGTTAGAACGCTTCTGGATGAGGCAGAGTCTCGTATCTTACAAATTGGTGAAGAGGGTAGTCGCAAAGCAGATTACCTTGAGATCGAACCACTCTTGCGCTCAGTTGTTGCTCGTATTGATGAGTTATACAACCGCCAAGGCGGCAGCGATATCACTGGTATTGCCACAGGCTTCATTGATTTAGATAAGCAAACGAGCGGGCTACAAAAAGGCGATTTAGTGATCGTTGCTGGAAGACCTTCAATGGGTAAAACCGCATTCGCACTAAACATTGCTGAAAACGTTGCGCTTGCAGAAGGCTTGCCCGTCGTGGTGTTCTCAATGGAGATGTCAGGTGAGCAATTGGCATCACGTCTTCTGGGTTCAGTAGGACGTGTTGATCAATCTCGTATGCGTACTGGTAAGTTGCAAGATGATGAGTGGCCACGTGTTACTGATGCCATTGCTCGTTTAAGTAATACCCAGATTTTGATTGATGAGACTGGTTCTTTATCCAGCTTAGAGTTGCGTGCACGCGCACGTCGCATTGCTAGAAACTTTGGCGGGACTCTTGGTTTGGTGGTGATTGACTACTTGCAGTTGATGAGTGGCTCTGGTTCAGAGAACCGGGCAACTGAGATTTCTGAAATCTCTCGCTCCCTCAAATCACTTGCAAAAGAATTGCAGTGCCCAGTGGTTGCACTCTCTCAGCTCAATCGTGGCTTGGAGCAACGCCCAAATAAACGCCCAATCATGTCCGACTTACGTGAGTCAGGCGCGATCGAGCAAGATGCCGACTTGATTATGTTTATTTATCGTGATGAGGTTTATCACCCAGATACAACTACCGATAAGGGTATGGCTGAGATCATTATCGGTAAGCAGCGTAATGGTCCAATTGGTACAGTGAGATTAAGTTGGCAAGGGCCTTATACCAAGTTCGATAACTTGGCGATGGGATCAATTGGATACTCTTCCGGCGGTTACGAGCCGTTCTAAGTAAAAATTAAGTAGTCAATGGATAATAGTTTAAATACAAATAAAAAGCCTCGCGATGTGAGGCTTTTTATTTGAGTCAAAGGAAATCATTTCTTTGGGTCTGCTTCACATTTCTTTATAAATGAATCTTTAGCTGCACCATATAAAGGTTTTCCATCTTTACTGAGCGCCTTAGCAGCACAGCCAGAGTCAGGAGCTGCTTCACCCATACATTTCTTTATGGAAGCCTCTTTGGCGGCGCCGTAAATAGGTTTGCCATCTTTACTGACAGCTCTTGCTTCACATTCGGCTTGAGATAGTGCAAACGCTGGCGCCGCTAGAGTCAAGGCAAGACCCAGGGCAATAATTATTTTTTTCATCTAGATTCCTTTTAGGTAAGCATTTCATTACAAATGAATTCTCTAAATCCACTGTAATTAAATTTAGTCTCCTTGTGAATCTAGGGAAAGTGCTATGTACCCCAAGGAGAATGTTTACTTGAAACGCCTTGCCTCAGTAAATTTAGCAGCCCAATAAGGTGAGGTAATGTAATCGAGGCGAACAGTTCCGCCTGCGCTAGGGGCATGCACAAACCGTCCTTGCCCAACATAGATTCCGGCATGTGAGTATCTTTCGCCGGTAGTATTGAAGAATACTAAGTCGCCTGGAGCGGGTGATTGGCCATCAATACTTTCACCTTTGGTGCTCATTAGCTGAATAGTGCGAGGTAGCTTTATACCAGCCGCTTTGTTATAGACATAGACGATTAAGCCGCTGCAATCAAATCCACCTTTTGGGTTATTGCCACCATAGCGATAAGGAACATCTACCAAGCCAAGCGCTGCAATTGAAATATCTTCAGTGCCTACGCTCGTATCTTCCTTAAATTGTAAAACTTTAGTCGCGCTTGATTTTGTGCTGATGGGGCTGCATCCGCTTATAGCTAAGGCGCAAATAAAAATGCCGCACCCGACAAGAGTGCGGCATGAGACGGATTGCTTAGAGTGCGTCAGCAGCATGATCCGCAAGACGTGAACGCTCACCGCGGGCCAGGGTAACATGGCCACCATGACGCCAGCCTTTAAAGCGATCAACGACATAGGTCAGACCAGATGAGCCTTCAGTTAAGTAAGGCGTATCAATCTGCGCAATATTACCTAGGCAAACAATTTTAGTTCCTGGGCCCGCACGGGTTACCAGGGTTTTCATTTGCTTTGGCGTTAAGTTCTGCGCCTCATCAATGATCACGAACTTGCTAACAAAAGTTCTACCGCGCATAAAGTTCATACTCTTCACTTTGATGCGTGAGCGGATGAGTTCTTGGGTTGCAGCGCGACCCCATTCACCAGCATCATCGTTGCGTTGCAGAACTTCGAGGTTGTCATCAAATGCACCCATCCATGGCTGCATCTTCTCTTCTTCGGTTCCTGGTAAGAAGCCAATGTCTTCGCCAACTGGAACAGTAGCGCGGGTAATGATGATCTCGTTATAGCGCTTGCTATCCAGCACTTGCTCAAGGCCGGCTGCTAAAGCCAAGAGGGTCTTGCCCGTACCGGCTTGACCCAATAGCGTTACAAAATCGACATCTGGATTCATGAGCAAGTTCATGGCGAAGTTTTGCTCACGGTTACGTGCTGTTACGCTCCACACATTATTTTTCTGGTGTGAAAAATCCCGTAGAGTTTGCAGGAGGGCCGTTTTGCCATTGATTTCTCTGACGTGTGCGTAAAAAGGTGTTGAGCCGTCAGGATTCTCTTGATAAACAAATTGATTTACCAACATGCTTGGTACAGCAGGGCCAGTGACTCTATAGAACATCGTGCCAGACTTCGAGTCTGACCAACTTTCCATATCCTTGCCATGCTTTGGCCAGAAGTCTGCTGATAGGGCCATGACTCCGGAATACATCAAGTCACGATCTTCTAATACTTGGTCATTGAAATAATCTTCGGCAGGCAAACCTAGTGCACGCGCTTTGATACGCATATTGATATCTTTGGATACCAGAACGACTTCTTGGCCATTACGAGTCTTTTGCAACTCGCTCACGACCGCCAAAATCATGTTGTCGCCCTTACCTTCAGGAAGACCTTCCGGCAACGCTTGGGTAGATAGCTTGGTTTGGAAGAAGAGGCGACCTGAAACATCTTGATTACCAAGCTTGTTCAGCGGAATACCTTCATCTAAGGTACCACTGGTGCCGGCAACCAATTGATCTAAAGACCGGCTGACAGTACGAGCGTTACGGGCTACCTCAGTCATCCCTTTCTTATGGTTGTCCAGCTCTTCAAGCGTGGTCATTGGTAAGAAAAGATCATGTTCTGAGAAGCGGAACAAAGAGCTGGGATCATGCATGAGCACGTTCGTATCTAATACGAATAGGCTTGGAGGTCCAGTGCGAATGATGCGCTTAGGTTTAGCTGGCGCAGCAGCCTTATGCTCATTCCGAGTAGGCGCACGATCAGCTTTAATTTTCTCAAGGGCTAGCTCTGCTGCAGATAAATCTTCTTCTGCATCATTAGCCCAATTAGAGGCTTCCATCACTACTGGTTTTGCTGGTGCGGGACGTTTCTTTAAATCTGGAGTATCTTTGCGACTGAGTTTTACTTGATCAGCAATTTGAGTTGGGATGGGTGGCAGTGGCATGGACTCTCCTAAAAGAAAAAACCGCCAAGCGGAGTGCATTGACGGTTTATTACGAAACTAGTTGCAGCTTGGTCTAAAAAACGGAGGGGGTTGCTCCCCGAACCTGTTCTGAAATATTCAGGTTTCTGATTCAAACGGATTGTCAGACTTTCCCGTCGTTTACGGTGCATATGACTTTACTTTACCCCAAATTTTAGGGTTTGCAAGCACCTCAGAACAAATTTTTGTAAAAATTATTTAGTGGTTTGGGCTGCTTGTAATACCTCTGTCACATGGCCTGCTACCTTAAGGCCGCGCCACTCTTTAACAAGCTTGCCAGAGGAGTCAAATAGGAAGGTGCTGCGCTCAACTCCGCGGACTTGCTTGCCGTACATATTCTTCATTTTCATGACCCCAAAGATCTGACAGAGTTTTTCTTCAGTGTCGGCAACAAGCTCAAAAGGGAGTTGTAACTTACTGCGGAAGTTGTCATGTGACTTGAGACTATCTCGAGAAACTCCTACCACTAGAGTATTGGCTTTCGTAAATGCTTCAATGTTGTCACGAAATTCACCGGACTCGGCTGTGCAGCCAGGAGTCATATCTTTTGGGTAAAAGTAAAGAACCAACTTTTTACCCTTGGCTGAAGCTGGAGAAAAGGTCAGTCCCGATGTTGCAGGAATAGCGCACTGAGGCATAGATTGACCGATAGTTACTGTCATGATGATCCTTTGTTATTGTCTCTAGGTTTTATTAATTTACTGCATGATTCTGAATAATTAATTCACCACTGCGATTGGGTATCTCACCCCAAGTCAGTGGCAGTACGGCTATTTTATCGAGTTGATTGGTGGCCTTCCAAGATTGGTGCAGCTCGCCCATGGTAACAAGGTCGTGGCCTTGATTTAGCCATCCAGCTAATAGCTGTTCAAATGCTGGCAATAGCTTCTGGCCCTCAAGTTCCGCATGCAGAGTGAAGACTTGATCATTGGGGTTGCTTTGGGTGATTTCTAGGAGTTTTTTAACTGCACCAAACTCATCTGCGCCATCAATGCCAATCAGTTCATCAAAAGTCGGCAGTGTAGTTGGGTATTGCACGTGCTTCGCTTTACCCGATGGCAAGACCAATCGATAAGGCACTAGATTTGGCTCGGCCCTGCCGTCTGAGGAGTAAGTAATACCCCATTGATCGAGTTGTTCAAACGCAGCCTCATTCATTTGCCAACCAGCGGCACCATAAGTTACTGGTGCATGACCAAAAATTTCTATAAAGCGATCCCAGCTTTTTTGCATCATCGCTTTAGTCCATTGAGAATCTTGAGTGCGGACTGCGTCTTGCCAGGCAACATGGTCCCAGGTGTGAATGCCAGTTTCATGCCCGGCTTTATCAATCGCGCGCATTTCTGTTGCAGCTTTCTTGCCAATATCTGGTCCGGGGATGAGAACTCCATAAAGTAGAGTCTTAATCCCGTAGTGTTCTACGACAGAAGTGCGGCTGACTTTTTTCAGAAAGCCTGGACGAAAGACTCGCTTGAGTGCCCAGCCAGTGTGGTCAGGGCCAAGACTAAATAAGAAAGTAGCCTTCAGGCCAAAACGCTCGAGGGTGCGGGCTAAATTGGGTACACCTTCTTTAGTGCCGCGTAAGGTATCAACATCTACCTTGAGAGCAATCTTAGCCATGAACCCTTGAACTTATTAACTTATTCTTTATCAACTAAAGAGCGGGCTTTTTCTACATCCTGGCGGTAGGCTTCAAAAATATTCTTGAGAGCGTCCCCCATAGTAGTAGTAGGCTTCCAGCTCAACTCACTCATGGTATTGTCAATCGCTGGCACACGATTTTGCACGTCTTGATAGCCTTCACCATAATATGCACCGGAAGTGGTTTCCAAAATCTTCACTTCATTTGCAGTCTTCGCGTATTCAGGAATGCTGCGCGCAATCTCTAGCATTTGATTGGCTAATTCACGAACAGAATGATTGTTCTTTGGGTTACCGATGTTATAGATCTTGCCATTGGCAACCCCATCTTTGTTATCGATGATGCGCATCAATGCATCGATACCATCATCTATATAGGTGAAGGCGCGTTTCTGAGCACCGCCATCCACGAGGTTTATTGGCTCTCCGCGAACAATATGCCCTAAGAACTGAGTTACTACGCGGGATGAACCCTCTTTTGGTGTGTAAATGCTATCTAAACCAGGGCCAATCCAGTTGAATGGGCGGAAGAGGGTAAAGCGCAAACCTTCCATTCCGTAACCCCAGATCACGCGATCCATCAACTGTTTAGAACAGGCATAGATCCAGCGTGGCTTATTGATAGGTCCGTAGACCATATTGGATTTAGCAGGATCAAACTCGCTGTCCTCACACATGCCATAAACCTCAGAGGTTGATGGAAACACCAAATGCTTTTTATATTTAACAGCAGACCGCACGATTGGAAGATTTGCTTCGAAGTCAAGCTCGAATACTTTCAGAGGTTGCTGTACATAGGTTGCAGGAGTGGCGATAGCAACTAAAGGTAGGATGACGTCACATTTACGAATGTGGTACTCAACCCATTCCTTATTGATAGTGATATCACCTTCAAAAAAGTGCATGCGTGGATGATTGACTAAATCACCTAAGCGATCGTTTTGCATATCCATGCCATAGACATCCCAATCGGTTGTCTCCAGAATGCGCTTAGAAAGATGGTGACCAATAAAGCCGTTAACACCAAGAATGAGTACTTTTTTCATCTTTACTGCCTCGTTTTAATCTAATGTTGTTGCTACTTATTTGTTGGCTGGGAACCATTCCAAGACTTCAACTACCTGGCTGTCACCGCAAATGCCGAATACCCGATTATCAACCACTTGGATGCCTTGAACGCTAAGATCCAGATTGGCCGGGAGCGGCCCTTTGAGGCTGGTTTTAGCTACCGTCATCGTTTGACCTTGGTAATCTGTAAAGGCGCCTGGATAAGGGGGTGCAACAGCTCTTACTAGGTTATGGACCTGAATTGCCTTCTGATCCCAGTGAATTTGCCCATCCGCAGGCTTTCTGCCACCAAAATAACTGCCTTTTTGGAGCTCGTTTGGTTTGCGGGGCACATTGCCCTTAATCAGGTTGGGCAATGCCTCTTGGATGACTGCTACTGCCGCTTGGCTCACCTTACTAAAGACATCAGTAGCCGTTTCGTCGGGGCCAATACTCACCGCAGATTGACCAACAATATCGCCGGCATCCGGTTTTACTTCCATGATGTGTAGGGTAGCGCCCGTTTGCGTTTCTCCGTGCAAAATTGCCCAGTTCACTGGAGCGCGGCCACGATATTGAGGTAGTAGTGATCCATGCATATTTAAGGCAGCAATCTTGGCGCAAGCCAAAATCTGCGCAGGAATCATGTAGCGATAGTAAAAAGAAAAAATATAGTCTGGTGCGAGTGATTGTAGTTTTGGAGCTAAATCAACTAATTCAGCTGCACTAGGCGTGATGTATGGAATATTTTTCTCTTGGCAGAGCTTAGCAACGCTACCGAACCAAACATTCTCATTGGGGTCATCTTGATGGGTAACTACTAGATCAATTTGGATGCCTGCAGTTAATAAAGCATTAAGGCAATTGAGACCAACATCGTGGTAAGCGAAGACGACTGCGTGCAATTATTTTTTCTCTAAAACAGCTTGCACAACGTAACGTGGACGATTGCGGATTTGTTGATAGATTCGGCCAATATATTCGCCAAGGAGACCAAGGCCAAAGAGCATGACGCCAATGAGGAAGAAGGTTAAGGCAAAGAGGGTAAAGACTCCTTCAACCTCAGCACCCAAGACGAAGCGGCGTACTAAGAGGTAAGCAAAGAGGCTACCTGCGGCAAGCGATAACAACATACCCAGAATGGAGAAGATCTGCAGGGGCATGATGGAGAAGCCAGTCACTAAATCAAAGTTCAAACGAATGAGTTGATAGAGGCTGTACTTAGACTCACCAGCAAAACGTTCTTCATGCTTAACAGTAATCTCTATAGGGTTGGCTGCAAAGGTATAAGCAAGCGCCGGAATAAAAGTATTGTTTTCATCGCATTGACGAACTAAGTCGACGATGCGACGACTGTAGCCACGCAACATGCAACCCTGGTCCGTCATCGTGATACGAGTAATTTGTTCACGTAAGCTATTCATAGCGCGTGAAGCAAATTTTCTAAAGAAACTATCACGACGATCCGCACGAATAGTGCCAACGTAATCGTGTCCCTTTAATAGTTGTTCGGTTAAAGCATCTATTTCCTCAGGGGGGTTTTGCAAGTCCGCATCTAGAGTGATGATGTATTCACCTTTAGCGTATTCAAAACCAGCCATGATGGCCATGTGTTGACCAAAATTACTGTGGAATAAAACAGCGCGGGTAACATCAGGGCGCAGCTCAACTTGCTTAGCCAAGATTCCTGCAGAGCGATCTTTGCTGCCGTCGTTTACAAAAACGACTTCATAGGAAATATTACGCTTGGCAGTTAAGCCATCCAAAGCCGGGTACAGGCGATCAAATAGGGCTTGTAGGCCGTCTTCCTCGTTATAAACGGGAATAACAATACTGAGGTTTGGGTTAGCAACTAAATTTGCAGTCATGCCGCAATTTTGCCTGATTCTTGGGGCTTAGCCCAATTAGGTTACTTTTTGTAGTGTTTCCTGAGGATTCCAAGCAATCCACTGGCTATACGGCCAATATCTTCGTCTGCCATTCCTGGGAAAAGTGGGAGAGTAACAATAGAGCGGCCAATACGCTCTGCTATTGGTGTGTCACTCGTTTTATAGCCTTGATTTTTATAGAGGGTAAATCCAGTAATAGCTGGATAGTGCACTCCTGTGCCAATGCCTAGATCTTTTAACTCCGTCATTATTTGGGCGCGATCGCAATTTAATTGCTCCAGTGGCAACACCACTTGAAACATATGCCAATTACTGTCCGTGAAATTTTCTACTGGTAGTTCTAATTTGAGATTTTCTAATCCAGCCACTTTCAACTCTGCACGAATAAGTTCAAAGTATTGGCGAGCAAGCGCTACACGGCGGGTTTGGTAGGCGGGCAATTGTTTTAACTGATGAAGTCCAATTGCCGCATTCACATCTGTCAAATTATCTTTACCACCAAGCACATCAACGTCCATTCCATCCATGCCTTGACGAGTTAAACCTTGCAGGCGAAATTTTTCAGCAAGCTTAGCTTCATCTGCATTGTTGAGGACTAGGCAGCCACCCTCTACGGTGCTGAGATTCTTATTGGCTTGGAAGCTAAAGCTCACTAAGTCACCAAAGCTACCAATCTTCTTACCTTTCCATTGAGAGCCAAACGCTTGAGCGGCGTCTTCAATCACGCGCAGATTGTGTTGCTTCGCCAGTGAGTAGAGTTGGTCCATATCAACCGGTAGGCCAGCTAAATACACGGGCATGATCGCTCGTGTTTTAGGAGTGATTGCTGCCACAACTTTATTGAGATCAATGTTGCGCGTAACAGGATCAATATCAACAAAAACTGGCTTTGCACCAACTCCTAGGATGACATTGGAGGTGGCTACCCAAGAAATCGGCGTAGTAATGACTTCATGGCCCGTGCCAATACCAGCAACTTGTAGTGCAATTTTCATTGTTGCTGTGCCGTTAGCAAAGCAGCGCACAGGACGACCACCAAAGTATTCGCTTAGGGTTGCTTCAAACTCTGCTAACTTGGGTCCCGAAGTCACCCAACCAGAGCGCAATACTTCTGAAACAGCATCAATGGTTTCTTGATTGAAGCTGGGGCGTGTGAAAGGAATAAAGTTTGACATGTGGATCTATATTACCGCGTCACATTTGTTGCATCGGGATGTTTCACAATTACCCTGCGGGAATCACGATCTACTTCTTGCATAGGCAGATTTAGCTCTTGAAGTGCCACATACTGCTCTGGGACCATTAAGGCGTAAGCGCTTGGATCCTCTTTCCAGCGGGCAATGAAGGCATCTAGGGTTGACATCCAAAGCTCAGGCTCTTGGTTGACACCAAACCCAAGCTCATCCGGAGATTCAACCATGATCATCGTCCTACCAAGATAAAAGGGCACAGTGTGATCCAAGAGGCGAACAGAGTAGAAGTTAACCTTCTCTGGGATAGATGATTTCACTCGGTTGACAAGGTCAATACCAGAAACTGCACGACCCAAGGTTTCATGACCTGTTCCAGCGATGATGGCGCAGAGAAAAAATCCACAAGCAAAACTCACAATACTTTGAATGCCATTGCGTTTGCTTTCCCAAGCTGCAAATGCACTAAACAAAATAAGTGCAATCAAAGCAGCAATTACCCAATAAGTATATTGAGCGTAGGCTTCAATCTCATCAGGTCTTGCTTGTTTGCTAATATCAGTCAGGAAGAAAAATCCAATGCAACCTAAGATTGCAAATCCGATGGTTTGCAGTTTCCAAGGAATCTCCATGGAATTGGTGTGTGCTAGTAATTTATCTAGACGATTACCAATTAATAATGCGAGCGCCGGAAAAATGGGAATGATGTAGCCCGGTAATTTAGAGCGTGAAACACTAAAGAAGGCGAAGATCACAGCAAACCAACATACCAATAACCAGCCACTTGAGAAGTCGCGACGACGCTCCCCCCATGCTTGCACAATCGAGCCTGGGATTTGCAAAACCCAAGGCAGTATGCCAATGAGTAGTAATGGTACGAAGTAGTAAATAGGGCCTGTTCTACTATGGGCATCTTGAGTAAAACGCTGTAGGTGCTCGTGAATAAAAAAGAACTCTAGGAATTCAGGATTACGCTGAGCAACCAAAACAAACCATGGCGCTGTTACTACCAGAAACAAAATCGTACCGCTGAGCAAATGTAAGCGCGTCCAGATTTTCCAATCCCAAGTGCTAATAGAGTAAGCAACAAAGACCATGGCTGGAATCGCAGCACCAATTACTCCTTTGGAGAGTGTTGCTAGAGCCATAAAGATCCAGCAAGCCCACATCCAATTTCGGCAACTAGATTTATTGCTTGCAGTTTGTGCCAACAATAGGCTGCAAAGCGCCGCCACTAAAAAAGAAGAGAGTCCCATGTCGAGAGAATTAAAGTGGCCGCTAATAACCCACATTGGGCTGGATGCGAGAACAACCGCAGCCAACCATCCTGCTCTAGCACTGTAGATGCGAGCCCCAGTAAACCCAATGAACAAAATCGTCAGAAAGCCAGTAAGGGCGGCCCACAAGCGCGCTTGCCAATCACCAATACCAAATACTTGAAATGCTGCTGCAGTTGCCCAAGCTTGGAGTGGCGGTTTCTCAAAATACTTATAGCCGTTATAGCGCGGTGTTACCCAATCGCCAGTGACCAACATCTCTCTGGCTATTTCTGCATAACGCCCCTCATCGGATGGAATGAGGTGGCGATAGTCAAGTGTGCCAAACCACAGTAAGGCATAAACAATGAACAGCAATAAAATTTTGCCAGGATGCAGTGCTGAAGACTGTCGAATTTGTCCAAACTGCATTAGTTTGGCTCCACGATTAAGGCCAGCAGAACTTGACGTCCTTCGCCCACCAAAATGTTGTAAGTTCGGCAGGCTGCCTGAGAATCCATGATTTCAAAGCCAATTTTGGCCAAAATCAGAGATTTGAGGAGTTCTGGCTTAGGAAAGCGCTGTTTATTGCCTGTTCCAATCAGAATCAATTCAGGCTTGAGATCAACCATTTGGGCAAAATGGGATGTCTCTAGACCGTCGAACGACTGGACTGGCCATTCAGAAATTGCCCCGTCAGAGCTCAGTAAGACAGCATGGGCATATGGGGTCTGGTTGATCTCAACGTAGCCATCTCCATAGCCGGTGATCGTATTGGCTCCAGAATGGGGGTCAGATTGAAGCTTCAAGTGGACTCTCTGTCATAATTATGTGGATTATAGCTAGCTGTTTTTTCCAAGATTTCAAGAACTTACCCTTTAATTTATTGTGAAGCCCATCCAAAAGTCTAAAAAACTCGATAACGTCTGTTACGACATTCGTGGGCCGGTGCTTGAGCTCGCTCAGCGCATGGAGGAAGAGGGCCACAAAATCATCAAATTAAACATCGGAAACGTAGGGGTTTTCGGGTTTGATCCTCCTGAAGAAATTCAGTTGGACATGATTCGTAATTTGAGCAATGCCTCAGCATATTCTGATTCCAAAGGTATCTTTGCTGCTCGCAAAGCGATCATGCAGTATTGTCAAGAAAAGGGTATTCAAGGTGTAGCACTGGATGATGTGTACACCGGCAATGGTGTTTCTGAACTCATCGTACTTTCAATGAATGCATTATTGAATGATGGCGATGAAGTATTGGTTCCTGCGCCTGACTATCCACTGTGGACTGCTGCAGTAAGTTTATCTAGTGGTACTCCAGTTCACTATCTTTGTGATGAGTCAAAAGACTGGGCGCCAGACTTAAATGATCTGCGCAAAAAAATTACACCGCGTACCAAAGCGATTGTGGTGATTAATCCAAACAATCCAACCGGTGCAATTTATTCCAAAGAAGTATTGCTTGAGATGGTGAAAATCGCTCGTGAGCATGGTTTGATTTTGTTTGCTGATGAGATATACGACAAGATGTTGTATGACGCAGAGAAACATATTTCTCTTGCATCCCTGTCAACGGATGTGGTCACCATTACTTTCAATGGCCTATCCAAGAACTACCGTTCCTGCGGCTACCGTGCCGGCTGGATGGTGGTTTCAGGTGATAAAGAAATGGTGCGTGACTATATCGAAGGCCTCAATATGTTGGCCTCGATGCGCTTGTGTGCAAACGTACCAGGTCAGTACGCAATTCAAACAGCACTTGGTGGTTATCAAAGTATTGACGACTTGGTAGGTGAGGGCGGTCGCTTAGCAAAGCAACGCGATCTTGCATGGAAGCTCATCACTGCTATTCCCGGGGTGACTTGCGTTAAACCAAAATCTGCTTTGTATTTATTTCCAAAGTTAGACCCTGAGATTTATCCAATTGAGGATGATCAACAGTTTGTTGCCGATCTTCTCAAAGAGGAAAAAGTATTGTTAGTGCAGGGCTCTGGTTTTAACTGGGGTAAGCCTGATCACTTCCGCGTAGTGTTCTTACCTCATGAAGATGTGCTCACAGAGGCGATTGGGCGCCTTGCCCGTTTTTTAGAGCGTTATCGTAATAAGCATGGCCGTAAGGCTTCTCCAACTGCAGCAAAGGCATCATGAAACCGATTCAAGTAGGTCTATTAGGCATTGGCACCGTTGGTGGTGGCGTATTCACAGTTCTCGAGCGCAACCAAGATGAAATCACCCGTCGCGCTGGTCGCGGCATTCGCATTAATACAGTTGCCGATCTCAATGTAGAGCGTGCCAAAGAAATCGTTAAAGATCGCGCGCAAATCGTCAATGACGCTCGTGCCGTCATCAATAATCCTGAGATCGATATCGTCGTTGAGCTAATCGGTGGCTATGGTATCGCCAAAGACTTAGTTTTAGAGGCTATTGCAGCAGGTAAGCACGTGGTTACGGCTAATAAGGCCTTGATCGCCGTCCATGGCAACGAGATTTTTAAAGCCGCTCATGCTAAAGGCGTCATGGTTGCATTTGAAGCTGCGGTTGCTGGGGGTATTCCCATTATTAAGGCCTTGCGTGAAGGCTTAACGGCTAATCGTATTGAGTGGATCGCCGGCATCATTAACGGTACAACCAATTTCATTCTTTCTGAGATGCGTGACAAAGGTTTGGACTTTGCAACAGTTCTCAAAGAAGCTCAACGTCTTGGCTACGCTGAAGCAGATCCAACATTTGATATTGAAGGTGTTGATGCTGCTCATAAAGCAACCATCATGAGTGCAATTGCATTTGGCATTCCAATGCAATTTGATAAAGCTCATATTGAAGGCATTACTAAGTTAGCTGCAATTGATATTCGTTATGCAGAGCAATTAGGCTACCGCATCAAATTATTGGGTATTGCTAAGAAAACCTCAACTGGTGTTGAGTTGCGTGTACACCCAACTCTAATTCCAACAAAGCGTTTGATTGCGAACGTTGAAGGCGCTATGAATGCTGTACAAGTATTTGGTGATGCTGTAGGCACTACTTTGTACTACGGTAAGGGCGCTGGCTCGGAACCAACTGCATCCGCGGTGATTGCTGACTTGGTCGATATCACTCGTTTGCTGAGTGCTGATCCTGAGCATCGCGTACCATATTTGGCTTTCCAGCCTGATGCTGTTCAAAATACTCCAATACTGCCTATCGGCGAGATCACCACGAGCTACTACTTGCGTATGCGCGTAGCTGACCAAGCGGGCGTATTGGCTGATATCACTAAGATCTTGGCTGCGCATGGCGTTTCTATTGATGCACTCTTGCAAAAAGAGGCTGATGAGGGCGAAAGTCAAACTGATTTAGTTGCCTTAACGCATGAGACTAAAGAGAAAAACATGCTTGCTGCTATCAAAGAGATTCAAAATCTCAAAACGGTAGATGGCGAAGTGGTGAAGATTCGTTTAGAAAATCTGTCTTAGGTAAAGCTGATGCGTTACCAATCTACTCGTGGCAATAGTCCACAACAATCTTTCTTAGAAATTCTCCTGGGTGGATTAGCGCCGGACGGCGGCTTATATTTGCCGACTCACTATCCACAAGTCACTCCTGCACAGTTGGATTCTTGGCGTGGCCTAACTTATGCTGATCTTGCATATGAAGTCTTGAGCCTATATTGCGATGATATTCCTGAGACTGATTTACGTGCACTCTTGCGCAAAACATATACCGAGCAGGTTTACTGCAATGGTCGCCCTCAAGATAATGCCAAAGACATTACACCTTTGCATTGGTTGGGTGAAGAGCATGGCACTCGTATTGGACTTTTGAGCCTTTCAAATGGTCCCACGCTAGCTTTTAAAGACATGGCCATGCAATTGTTAGGCAATTTATTTGAGTACGCATTAAGGCGTGCTGGTCAAAAACTCAATATTTTGGGTGCTACTTCTGGTGACACGGGTAGCGCTGCTGAATATGCGATGCGCGGTAAAGAGGGCGTCAAAGTGTTTATGCTCTCACCGCGTGGCAAGATGAGTTCCTTCCAGTCAGCGCAAATGTACTCCTTGCAAGATCCCAATATCTTCAATTTAGCCGTTGCTGGTGTGTTTGATGATTGCCAAGATATCGTTAAAGCAGTTAGTAATGATCATGCCTTCAAGGCCAAGAGCCAAATTGGCACCGTGAATTCCATTAATTGGGGCCGGGTAGTTGCTCAAGTGGTGTATTACTTCCAAGGTTATCTCTTGGCTACCAAGTCTAGCAATGAGAAAGTTTCATTTACTGTGCCATCAGGTAATTTTGGTAACGTTTGCGCTGGTCATATTGCTCGCATGATGGGTCTACCAATCGAGCATTTGATTGTTGCAACTAATGAGAACGATGTACTTGATGAGTTCTTCCGTACTGGTGTATACCGCGCACGCAAATCTGCGGAGACATTACATACTTCTAGTCCATCAATGGATATCTCTAAGGCAAGCAACTTTGAGCGTTTTGTATATGATTTCATGGGTCAGGATGGCAAGGCCACTGCAGCCATGTTTAAGAAAGTAGATGAGACTGGCGGCTTCGATATTTCTGAGGATGCTGTCTTTAAAGAGCTTGGCAAGTATGGCTTCCAATCTGGTCGCAGTACTCACGAAAATCGCCTCGAGACTATTCGGGATATCGACATACGCTATGGCGTCATGATTGATACTCACACTGCAGATGGTGTCAAAGTGGCGCGCGAGCATTTACAAGCAGGTATTCCAATGCTGGTATTAGAGACTGCGCTACCAATTAAGTTTGAAGAAACCATTCAAGAAGCCTTGGGTCGTCCCGCTGAGTGCCCATCTGCATTTAAAGATATTAAGTCCAAGCCACAGCGTGTAGAAAATATTGATGCTGATGTCAATCAGGTCAAAACATTCATCACAACGCATCTTAGTTAATACATAAGCTCATTGCCATGACTAAGCCTCCAATGTTGACTGCCCAGCAGGCTTTGGATCATTTACTTTCTCATGCTAAGCCAGTTGCTGAGGCTGAGAGTGTTCCAATGCAGGCGACATTAGGTCGCGTTCTCGCAGAAAACGTCAATAGCCTGGTAGATGTACCTCCACTTGATAACACGTCGATGGATGGCTATGCGGTACGAACAGCGGATACTCAAACTTCCGGAAGTATTCTGAAAATTGCCCAACGTATTCCAGCGGGTTCGGTTGGAACGCAGTTACAGCCTGGTACTGTTGCTAGAATTTTTACAGGTGCACCGGTTCCCCTTGGTGCCGATGCTGTAGTGATGCAGGAAGATTGCGTCATACCCGAGGGATCGACTGATCAAGTGCAAGTCAATGTCGTCCCCACACTAGGGCAATGGATACGCCGCAGGGGTGAAGACTTAACAAGCGGTAAAACAGCCTTAACTGCAGGAACCTTTTTGCGCCCGCAAGAGTTAGGAGTTGCTGCATCTGCTGGCTTAACTCACCTAAACGTTAAGCGCAGAGTGAGGGTAGCTGCATTCTTTACGGGTGATGAGTTATCGTTGCCTGGTGAGCCACTGAAGCCAGGCGGAATCTATAACTCTAATCGCGACACATTACTGGCATGTCTTAAATCATTGGGATGTGATGCAACTGATTTAGGAATTGTTCCTGATCGGCTAGATGCAACGAAAGCCGCATTACGTAGAGCAAGTAAAGATCATGATTTGATTATTACGTCTGGCGGTGTATCGGTTGGCGAGGAAGATCACATTAAACCTGCAGTGACTGCTGAAGGTCGATTGGATCTATGGCAGATTGCCATTAAACCTGGAAAGCCCTTGGCATTTGGTGCAGTCCGTAAATCAGATGAGCCAAAAGATGGTGAGGCCTGGTTTATTGGTTTGCCAGGTAACCCAGTCTCCAGTTTTGTAACTTTCTTATTATTTGTGCGCCCATTTATTTTGAAGTTGCAGGGACGAAACAGCACTCCACCGCAGTCTTACTTAATGCGTGCCGATTTTGATTGGTTAAAAGCCGATCGTCGCAATGAGTTCTTGCGCGTCAAGCTCAATAGCAATGGCGGCTTAGATTTATTTCCCAACCAAAGCTCTGGGGTACTGACTAGCGCCTCTTGGGGCGATGGTTTAGTGGATTGCCCGCCAAATCAGCCCATTAAATCTGGTGATCTAGTGAAGTACATCCCTTTTGATGCACTTCTTAAATAATCAGTTTACGATTCCTTTATGAAACTTGAATTACGATTCTTTGCCTCTTTGCGTGAAGCCCTTGGTGTTTCTCAGGAAAGCATCGTCGTACCTGATAGCATCAAAACGATTGCAGATCTTAGGGCTCATTTAGTTCAACGCGGTAATCCTTGGTCTGAAGTATTGGCTCAGGGCAAAGTATTGCGCTGTGCTCTGAATCAGGTGATGGTTGATGCAAGCTCCCCCTTGCAAGAAAATGCAGAGGTTGCTTTTTTCCCTCCAGTCACTGGCGGCTGATATGTCAATCCGAATTCAGGAAAAAGATTTTGATATCAGTGCTGAAATAGCAGCGCTGCGTAAGGGTGACCCAAGAGTTGGCGCAGTAGTGACTTTCTTGGGTACTGTGCGCGATATCAATGACGGTAGCCAGGTCAAGGGAATGACCTTAGAGCATTACCCTGGCATGACTGAAAAAGCCTTGCAAGAAATTCTGGATCAAGCAAAGGCTCGTTGGGACATCTATCAAACACTGGTTATTCATAGAGTTGGCCCATTGCTACCGGAAGATCAAATCGTTTTAGTGGTGGTTACCAGTGCTCACAGAGGTGAGGCATTTGCAGCTTGTGAGTTCATCATGGATTACCTCAAAACCGCAGCGCCATTCTGGAAAAAAGAAGATACCCCTGAGGGTGCTCGCTGGGTCGATGCCCGCGTCACTGACGATGTTGCCATGGCACGTTGGTCGAAGAAGTCAATTTAACTACTTTTAAAAAATCCTAACTTCTCAGATCTGGGAAGTTGCTTCAATTTCGCCTCAGCTTTAGATGCCTCTGATCGATCAGGGTGCTCTTGGGTGGCCAGTAGGACAACTGGTCTACGAGCTCTTGTATAGCGAGCGCCTTGGCCCAAATTATGAGCTTCTAGACGATGTTCTAGGCGGTTTGTAATGCCGGCATAGTAGGTGCCATCTGCGCATTCGAGGAGATAAACAAGCCAGGTCAAAATGGGGGTAAATTCCCTTAAAAAGTGCGTGTAAAAGTCTTGAAATCCATCATATTGCCCTTATATTCTATAGATAGATATATGGAGTGCAAAAATGAGAATAGATAAGTTAACTACTAAATTTCAAGAGGCCTTAAGTGAGGCCCAAAGTATCGCTTTAGCTAAAGATAATCAATATATTGAGCCGGCTCATGTGTTGCTAGCAATGTTGCGTGATTCTGATGGGGCTGCCAAGAGTTTATTAACCCGTGCCGGCGTCAATGTCTCAGGTCTTGAAAAAGGCATTGAGAAGATCATTGCTAATTTGCCTGAAGTACAAGGTACTAGCGGTGAGGTTCAGGTCGGCCGTGATTTAAGCAATTGGCTCAATCTTTGTGAAAAAGAAGCCAATAAGCGCAATGATCAATTTATTGCTGGTGAATTATTTTTGCTAGTAGTGGCTGATGACAAGGGCGAGCTCGGTAAAGTAGCTCGTGAAAATGGATTAAATCGTAAATCGTTAGAAGCGGCTATTGATTTAGTACGCGGAGGAGAGTCAGTGAATAGTGCAGATGCTGAAGGTCAACGTGAAGCCCTCAAGAAATACACCGTCGATTTAACTGAGCGCGCTCGTATGGGCAAACTAGATCCCGTGATTGGTCGTGACGATGAGATTCGTCGCACCATTCAGATTTTGCAACGTCGCGGTAAAAACAACCCCGTGCTCATCGGTGAGCCTGGCGTTGGCAAGACCGCCATTGTTGAAGGTCTGGCGCAACGCATCGTGAATGGTGAAGTTCCAGAAACCCTCAAAAACAAGCGCGTTCTCGTCTTAGATATGGCCTTGCTATTGGCTGGTGCCAAGTACCGTGGTGAGTTTGAAGAACGTCTCAAAGCCGTTCTGAGTGACGTTGCTAAAGATGAAGGTCAAACCATCATCTTTATCGATGAGATTCATACGATGGTGGGTGCAGGTAAAGGTGATGGCGCAATGGATGCTGGCAATATGCTCAAGCCTGCTTTGGCTCGTGGCGAATTGCATTGTATCGGCGCAACTACTTTAGATGAATATCGTAAGTACATCGAAAAAGATCCTGCGCTAGAGCGTCGCTTCCAAAAAGTGATGGTAGAAGAGCCTAGTGTTGAGGCAACGATTGCGATCTTGCGTGGTTTGCAAGAGCGTTATGAGCTTCACCATGGTATTGAGATTACTGATCCAGCGATTGTGGCAGCTGCTGAGTTATCACATCGCTATATTACGGATCGCTTCCTGCCAGATAAAGCTATCGACCTTATTGACGAGGCTGGGTCACGTATTCGGATGGAAATTGACTCCAAGCCAGAGGTAATGGATAAATTAGAGCGCCGTCTTATTCAGCTCAAGATTGAGCGTGAAGCTGTCAAGAAGGAAAAAGATGATGCTTCTCAAAAGCGCCTTAGCCTAATCGAAGACGAGATTAAGCGCTTAGGTGCCGAGTACGCCGACTTAGAAGAGATCTGGAAAGCAGAAAAGGGTGCCGTATTAGGCGCCGCAAATCTAAAAGAAGAGATTGAAAAAGTACGTGCTGACATCGTGAAGCTGCAGCGTGAAGGCAAGCTTGAGAAAGTTGCCGAGTTGCAATATAGCAAATTGCCAGAGCTGGAAGCTAAGCTTAAGTCTGCCGCTGCAGCTGAAGCTAAGGGCGACAAGGATGGTGTTGTGAAGAATAAACTGCTTCGCACCCAAGTTGGCGCAGAAGAAATTGCTGAAGTAGTGTCTCGTGCTACTGGTATTCCGGTATCGAAGATGATGCAAGGCGAACGTGACAAGCTTCTGAAGATGGAAGAGTTGTTACATAAACGTGTGGTTGGCCAGGAAGAGACTATTCGTGCGGTATCGGATGCAATTCGTCGCTCCCGTGCCGGCTTGTCTGAAGAGAATCGCCCTTATGGTTCCTTCTTATTCCTGGGTCCTACTGGTGTTGGTAAGACAGAGTTGTGTAAGGCATTGGCTGGCTTCCTCTTTGATAGCGAAGATCACCTCATTCGTATTGATATGAGTGAGTTCATGGAAAAGCATAGCGTTGCACGCTTGATCGGCGCACCTCCAGGTTATGTTGGCTATGAAGAGGGTGGTTACCTAACCGAGCAAGTTCGTCGTCACCCCTATAGCGTGATCTTGTTTGATGAAATTGAAAAAGCACACCCTGATGTCTTCAACGTTCTCTTGCAAGTATTGGATGATGGTCGTTTAACGGACGGCCAAGGACGTACTGTGGACTTTAAGAATACGGTGATTGTGATGACCAGCAATATCGGATCGCATTTGATTCAGTCGATGACTGATAAGAAGCAGTCTGAAATCAAAGATGCTGTATTTGAAGAGCTCAAGAATCACTTCCGGCCAGAGTTCTTAAATCGTATTGATGAGATTGTGGTATTCCATGGTCTCGATAAAGGTAACATCGCCAATATCGCTAAGATCTTGCTGAAGAACTTGTCTGATCGTTTGGCAAAAGTCGATATGCAGCTAGAGGTCAGTGATGCAGCTTTGAATAAGATCGCCGAAGTTGGCTTTGATCCTGTCTTTGGAGCAAGGCCACTCAAGCGTGCGATTCAGCAACACATCGAGAATCCTGTTT
This sequence comes from uncultured beta proteobacterium, assembly GCA_903995005.1. Taxonomy (GTDB): domain Bacteria; phylum Pseudomonadota; class Gammaproteobacteria; order Burkholderiales; family Burkholderiaceae; genus Polynucleobacter. Next base: position 10,829 of record CAJEZV010000005.1, on the reverse strand, counting down.
CTAAGATGATTTTGGAGGGCAAGTTCGGGCCTAAGGATGTGGTGCCTGTTGACGTGGATAAAAAAGGCGATTTCAGCTTCACACGTCTAGTTCATTAAACATTGCTATGCAGTAATACAAATAGTTTTGCAGGAATCATCCTGCGCCAGTAAACTCGGTACATGACTGTTGCGCTCACAAGTAGGCGTGCCAGTGATGTCCGGGTTATTGGTCTTATTAGCCTAGCTCACGGCAGCTCCCACTTCTTTCATCTAATACTGCCCCCCATGTTCCCATGGCTGAAGGCAGAATTTGGCTTTAACTATGCTGAGCTCGGTTTGCTCATGACCATTTTCTTTGTGGTCTCTTGTATTGTTCAAGCAGCCTCTGGATTTTTGGTTGATCGTATTGGTGCTCGCCCTGTTTTATTTGCTGGGGTGGGATTGCTTGCGTTGGCAGCCCTAACTTATTCGCAAAGCACTGGTTATGCCATGTTGGTTTTAGGTGCTGTGATCGCTGGTTGCGGTAATGGCATTTTTCATCCGGTGGATTACACGCTTATTAATCACAAAATTGCGCCAGCCAATTTACCTTACGCTTATTCTATTCATGGAGTCACCGGCTATTTAGGTTGGGCAGCTGCGCCAGCCTTTATGGTGGCGATTGCTACCCTGTTTGATTGGCGTATTGCTTTTCTAGCAGCTGCAGCACTTGAAGCTTCCATTCTTTTAACGCTCTGGCTTGGGCGCGATCGCTTGGTTGATGATGTGCAGGCGAGACGACAAGAATCTGAAACTCAGCATGCCGCAAATAATCCTGTTGGCACACCAATGAGCACCTTTGGTTTTATGAGATTACCAGCGGTTTGGCTTTGCTGGATCTTCTTTTTCTTTAGCATGGGTGCAACTACTGGCTTACAATCATTTGCACCTACTGCACTCTTTAAAATTTACGATCTTGCGGTGAGTTCTGGTAACTACTATTTAACTTTAATGTCTATAGGTGGTGCAGGAGGCATGTTATTAGGCGCTTATCTCGCTACACGTCTCAAGTTACCAGAGCGAATCATCACCATGTGCTTCACCGTGAATATTGTGATGGGACTTCTCTTGGCTACCGGCTTAGTGCCAGTAGAAATTATTGTGATCGCTTTTATTGTGATTGGTCTAGGCTTGGGTATTGCCGCTCCATCGCGCGATCTGATGATTCGAAACGCTACCCCTTCTGGCTCATCGGGTAGGATGTATGGGATTGTTTATTCAGGGATTGATTTAGGCGCTGCTTTAAGTCCCTTATTATTTGGTATCTTGTTAGATATCGACTTGCCCAAACTCTTATTTATTGGCGTAGCCCTGCTACAGCTAATGATTATCTTGATTGGATTTAAGGTCTCCGCCCTGAGCCAAGCTAAATCCGATTAATCTTTAATGTCTTTTCATAATATGAAAAGACATTACACTGCGTAAAATGCACTGCAATATCCAGTAGCTTAATTCATTCCAAGCAGTGAAGAATAATTTCATATTGTAAAAATATTAATATAAGTTATTGTTTTTTAATGTTTAAATATTTTTATACATTTCTCAAATATTACTTACTTGCTTTTCCTAAGTGTCTAAACTCTTATATAAGACATAAGACTTGAAGAGGTCTTCAAGGTCCAAAAATTTGAAGTACTTGTTTAACTTAGGGAGAAAAACATGGCAGATCGCAAAGCAGAAATCGCAGCAATTCAAAAGGATTGGGATACCAACCCACGTTGGAAAGGTATTACCCGTGGCTACACAGCGGAAGACGTTGTTCGTCTGCGTGGCTCTTTGAAGATTGAGCACACTCTTGCTAAACATGGCGCAGAGCGTCTATGGGAGTTGGTAAACAACGAAGCTTACGTAAACTGTTTAGGCGCTTTGACTGGTGGTCAGGCAATGCAACAAGTGAAGGCTGGCGTACAGGCAATTTACTTATCTGGTTGGCAAGTAGCTGCAGACGGTAACTCCTATGCTGCAATGTATCCAGACCAATCTTTATATCCAGTAGATTCAGTGCCTAAGATGGTTGAGCGTATCAATAACTCATTCCAGCGCGCTGACGAAATTCAGACTGCTAAGGGTATTAATAAAGGTGATGCAGGTTACATCGAGTATTTTGCTCCAATTGTTGCTGATGCTGAAGCGGGTTTCGGTGGTGTATTGAACGCATTCGAATTAAGCAAAGCATTGATCAAGCAAGGTGCTGCCGGTGTTCACTTCGAAGATCAGTTATCTTCAGTAAAGAAATGTGGTCACTTGGGTGGCAAGGTATTGTTGCCAACTACTGAATCTGTACAAAAATTGATTTCCGCGCGTTTAGCTGCTGATGTCATGGGTGTTCCAACCATCATCTTGGCTCGCACTGACGCTGAGGCTGCCGACTTGTTGACATCTGATTATGATGCGAATGACAAGCCATTCTTGACAGGCGAGCGGACAGCAGAAGGCTTCTACAAAACACGCAAGGGCTTGGATCAAGCAATCTCACGTGGTTTAGCATATGCCGCTTACGCTGATATGGTTTGGTGCGAAACAGGTACGCCTGATCTCGAGTTTGCTCGTAAATTTGCTGAAGCAATTCGTGCGAAGTTCCCGGGCAAGATGTTGGCCTATAACTGCTCACCATCTTTCAACTGGAAGAAGAACTTGGATGATGCAACCATTGCGAAGTTCCAACGTGAATTAGGTGCAATGGGTTACAAGTATCAATTCATCACATTGGCTGGCATCCACTCTATGTGGTACAACATGTTCGACTTGGCTCAAGACTATATGCAGCGCGGTATGACTGCATATATTGAAAAAGTTCAAGAGCCAGAATTTGCTGCTCGTGATCGTGGCTATACATTCGTTTCACATCAACAGGAAGTTGGTACAGGTTACTTTGATGATGTGACTACCGTAATTCAAGGTGGCAAGTCTTCTGTAACAGCATTGACTGGTTCTACTGAAGAAGAGCAGTTCCACTAAGAATCCCTAAGTAGTTTGTAGTAGCAGTAGCACTCATTACTGCCGCGGCATCTAAATTACCCCACAAGGGTGACTTAGATGCCGTTTTCGTATACATTCTCCCCATGGCAAATTGCATACTTTGTAAAGAAGACCTAGATCCCGAAGAGGGTCAGTTAATTTGGCGCGGAGATGACTGCCGCGTCATTCTCGTCAATGATTCTGACTTGCCTGGTTTTTGTAGGGTGATCTGGAATCGACACGTACCTGAAATGACCGATCTGACTTACGGTGAGCGCGAGCATCTCATGACGCTAGTCTTTGCTGTAGAAGAGGCGGTACGCCATGTAATGCATCCAGATAAAGTCAATATTGCTGCCTTAGGCAATATGGTTCCGCATATTCATTGGCATATTGTTCCTAGATTTAAGGATGATGCTTTCTTTCCAGGATCAGCCTGGTCTAAGCGGGTGCAGGAAACTCCAGCTACTGTATTGCTAGAGCGCACAAGAAAAGCATCTCAATTGCCAGATGCAATCAAGGCAGAAATCGCATCCCTGATTTAAACGAGCCTTTTTAATGCCTCGAGGTATTTATCAGGGCTAAGCTGTCCACCTTCGCGTTGAGCTTCCCACATCAGCTGCCCTAAGCATTCCATCATGAGGTGCTGAGCTTCATGCTCTGAACCCATTTTCTGGGCCAGTTTTTCTGCCACATCTTTAATGCCAGGTGGCTGATCGATTGATATCTGCTCGCTAATCGATAGATGCATTGAGAGATGAAGGAAGGGGTTCGTCTCGCCGCGCTCAGGCGTGTAGTCTTGGGCTACTGCACCTTCAGGATCCGCAAGTAATGCGTGGTATTCGGGGTGCTCCACCATCCAATCGCTAGCAAGCGTTTCCATTGGATCCAAAATCTGGCCCGCAGTTTTCTTTTTCCAGACATCGCAGAAAAAGCGACGCACTTCTTCTCGAGTTGGATTAAATATCGCCACGTACTTTCCCTTTTCCTGTTTTTTGTTTAAAGCCGCATAAAGGCTCAACAATGCATTGAGCGCAATCTGGGTTCCGGGCTTTACAAGTATATCTACCGTGCAAAATAAGCCAATGATGAGCATCTAGTAGAAATTCTTTGGGAACACGCTTCAATAGCTGCTCCTCAACTTTTACAACATCTTTGCCAGGGGCTAAACCGGTACGATTCGAGACTCTAAAGATGTGCGTATCAACGGCAATCGTAGGCTGTCCAAATGCAGTATTTAGAATGACATTGGCAGTTTTTCTACCAACACCCGGTAGAGCTTCTAATTCTTCGCGGGTTTGTGGAACTTCGCCGTGATGTTTTTCAAGTAAGAGGCGGCAAGTCTCTTGTATATGTCTGCCCTTAGAATTAAATAAACCAATGTGCTGAATATATGGCTTTACCCCTTCTTCACCCAGATCTAATAGGGCTTGAGGAGTGTTGGCAATCTTAAATAACTGACGGATACCCTTATTGACTGATACGTCAGTTGCTTGGGCGGATAGTAATACTGCGATCAGTAACTCAAATGGTGAGTTGTACTCAAGTTCTGTGGTCGGTTTAGGATTGTTCGCTTTGAGTTGCTCAAAGAATGCGCGCCTTTTTTCGGGGTTCATCATTTCTTTTGCTGAGCACGTGCGATTGCCGCAGCAATGATAGTGCGCTTACGCTCTTGTTCTTTTAACTGCTCATCTAATGTCGGCTTATCGGCATTCACTGCAACTAACTTAGCTGCAGCTTTTTTTGCCAAGCGTTCGTCATTATCTTTTTGCTCTCTATCGAGGCGTTGCTTTCGGTCATGATAGCGCTGACGTGAGATATCGGCTAGATCTTGTGACCAGGCATTCCAACCGGTTTTATTATCTGTGACATCAATCATGCTGATGCAATCAACGGGGCAGGGAGGGATGCAAAGATCACAACCCGTACACCACTCAGTTAAAACAACATGCATTTGTTTTGATGCGCCCACAATGGCATCGACCGGACATGCCTGAATACAAAGCGTGCAGCCAATACATTTTTGTGGGTCAATGAAAGCTACTGGTCTGGGGCGTTCAACTCCACACTCAGGATCAAGTGTGGGGTGTAAATCAAATGCATCTTGTGGGTAAATTGGCACCAGAATTTTACTAAGCCGTTTAATACCCTCAATACCTCCTGGTGGGCAGCGATTAGGCAAGGCCTCGCCACTGGCCATTGCTTCAGCATAACCTCGACAATCTGGATAACCGCATTTAGTACATTGGGTTTGAGGTAGGGCATCCTCCAAGCGATTAGAGAGTTCATTCGCCTGTATGATTTTCATGGCTGGATATTGGCTAAAAAAAGTGGGGGCCTCAGCCCCCACCCATTGATGCCTAGTTAGAGCCTTCTAGTTTAGGAGGTCTCGCCTTACTTTTTTTGTGTACACCTTGGTGATCGCGGATAAAGTTTTTGATCTTTGGATAAACCTTATCGCGCCAACGACGACCGGCAAAGATGCCATAGTGCCCTGCGCCAGCAACTTCGTAGTGATCTTTATGTTCTTTCGGGATACTGGTACACAAGCCGTGAGCCGAACGGGTTTGACCACTTCCAGAAATATCATCAAGCTCACCCTCTACGGTTAGTAGGGCGGTGTGTTTAATGTCATGGGGTTTAACAAGATCGCCAGCCACTTGCCAGGTACCATTCGGCAAAGCATAGTCTTGGAAAACAGTCTTAATGGTGTCGAGGTAAAACTTCGCATCTAGATCTAGAACTGCGTTGTATTCATCATAGAAACGGATGTGTGCATCAGTATCTTGCTCGTCACCACGCACGAGGTTTTGGAAGTAGTCCCAATGTGATTGCAGATGATTTTGTGGGTTCATAGCAATAAAACCAGTGTGCTGCAAGAAGCCTGGATAAACACGACGACCAGCGCCAGGGTAGGTTGGCGGCACTTTGTAAATCACATGACTCTCAAACCATTCGTGCGATTTTTGCTCTGCTAAGTTATTCACAGCAGTAGGTGATTTGCGCGCATCAATTGGACCACCCATCATGATCATGGAGGCTGGGGTTGCTTCACCAGCACTCGCCATCAAGGAAATGGCGCCCAAGGTTGGGACGGTTGGCTGGCAAACAGAAATAACGTGCAAATCTTGAGCGCCAATGACGCGGATAAATTCTTGAATGTAGTGAACGTAGTCGTCAAGACCAAATTCGCCATCTTCAACAGGAACATTGCGTGCATCAATCCAATCGGTAATGTAAACCTTATGATCTTGCAAAAGAGTGCGCACTGTATCGCGTAACAGAGTGGCATGGTGCCCAGACATGGGGGCAACTACTAGCACCACCGGATCGTCTTTGAGGTGTTTGATGGTTTCTACGTCATCAGAAAAGCGCTTGAAGCGAACCAGGTTGCAAAAAGGTTTTGCAACGATAGTTCTTTCATGGATCGCTACTTCCTGACCATGTGCTTTAACAGCGCGAATACCAAATTCTGGTTTTTTATAGTCTTTACCTAAGCGGTAAAGAAGTTCATAGCTGGCAGCTAAACGCTCAGATCCTGGAACCTTAGATGCTGGATTGGAGGCATTGATAAAAGCCTCAGATGCAGCGCGTGCCCATGAGCTCATGGGTTGAAGTAAGGCTTTTTGGAACTCGTGTAACTGATACAGCATATTACCTCCTGTAATTCTTTATAGCCGCATATTGTGCTTTTTAGGCCAATACGCGGGTGATTGCTTTGGCTACTTTATCAATATTTTTGGTATTGAGAGCCGCGACACAAATACGTCCAGTAGAAAGTGCGTAAATGCCATCTTCCTTCTGTAAGCGTTCAACTTGCTCAGCTGTTAGGCCTGAGTAAGAAAACATTCCACGTTGCTGTTCAATAAAAGCAAAGTCTTGCTTTACACCAGCAGCAGCGAGTTTTTCAACGAGACCATGACGCATTGCTTTAATGCGATCACGCATTTCTGCCAACTCATCTTCCCAGAGCTTACGCAATTCTGGGGAGTTCAAAACGGCAGCAGCAATTGCAGCACCGTGAGTTGGAGGGTTGGAGTAATTAGTGCGGATGACGCGCTTTAATTGCGAGAGCACGCGAGTGGATTCATCTTTACTTTGGGTCACGATCGACAGAGCACCTACACGCTCACCATACAGTGAAAAGGATTTAGAGAAAGAACTTGAGACGAAGAAAGACATTCCAGACTGAGCAAAAAGTCGAACGGCGATGCCGTCCTGCTCAATCCCAGATGCAAAGCCTTGGTAGGCCATATCCAAGAACGGAATTAAACTTTTGTTCTTGCAGATATCAATGACTTGACCCCACTGGGCTTCAGTAATATCTGCGCCAGTTGGGTTGTGACAGCAAGCATGCAAAAGAACAGTTGTGTTCTTTGGAAAAGATTCTAGAGACTTCACCATGCCATCAAAATCAACACCGCGGGTCTTGCCATCGAAGTAGGTGTATTCGACCACCTCAAAACCAGCAGATTCAAAAATACCGCGATGGTTTTCCCAGGTTGGATTACTAATGGCGCAAGGTGCATTTAAGTTGAGGCGTTTAATGAAGTCAGCACCAACGCGCAATGCGCCCGTACCGCCCAAACATTCGGCCGTTACAACACGACCATCTTTAATCAGCGCAGAGTCTGCTCCAAACAATAAGTTTTGTACTGCGCTGTTATAGGGATTCGGACCTTCAATTGGGATGTAGCTACGAGGTGATTGCTTTGCAACTACCGCCTCTTCAGCTTTAATCACTGCCTTCAGTAAAGGCACCTTGCCTTCATCTGTGTAATACACACCAACACCGAGGTTTACTTTGTCAGGACGTTGGTCTGCAACGTAGGCTTCTGTGAGGCCAAAAATAGGATCTTTAGGGGCTAGCTGGACTGAGGCAAACAGGGTCATTTGAGGTCGGAAAAGGTGGTTTAGGGATATTTTTACTATTTAATAACGTTAAATTGAGCTTAATTGTCGGTTTTGGGGGCCAGAATCAACTATTTCTAAATAAAAACGGCAAAATCATTGTTTGTACAAAATTCGCTGTGAAGAAAACTCACAGATGAAATGATAGCCGAGATGCCCCCTAAGCCCCCCAAAATTGTCACAAATTCTGCAGTTAAAGAAGATCTAAAAAAGCCTGTTGCCGACCCATTGGGCGAGGTGGGTCACGACCTAGATCCGGCTAAATTTGTCAGTTTCCCCGGCTCTCCCTACCAGCTTTATCAGCCATTTGCCCCTGCTGGAGACCAGCCACAGGCGATTGAGGCCTTGGTAGAGGGTATTGAGGACGGATTGACCTTTCAAACCCTCTTAGGGGTCACGGGGTCTGGAAAAACTTTCACCATGGCCAATGTGATTGCCAGAACTGGTCGTCCGGCTATTATTTTTGCTCCAAATAAGACTCTGGCTGCTCAGCTTTACAGTGAATTTAGGGAGTTTTTCCCAAAAAAATGCCGTGGAGTACTTTGTTAGCTACTACGACTATTACCAGCCTGAAGCCTATGTTCCTCAGCGCGACCTCTTTATCGAAAAAGACTCCTCGATTAATGAACATATCGAACAGATGCGTTTATCTGCAACGAAAAGTTTATTAGAGCGTCGCGATGTGATCATCGTTGCAACGGTGTCTGCAATTTACGGTATCGGTAACCCTGGTGACTATCACAGCATGGTGATGACTCTGCGCCCAGGCGACAAGATGAGTCAACGCGATATTTTGATGCGACTGATCGCCATGCAATACGATCGAAATGAAACCGATTTCAAGCGTGGTGTATTTCGAGTACGCGGCGATACGATTGATATATTCCCCGCTGAGCATAATGAATTAGCTGTGCGTGTTGAATTATTTGATGATGTGGTTGAGAGCTTGCAATTTTTTGATCCGCTCACTGGCAAGATTCGCCAAAAGATTCCACGTTTTACTGTTTACCCAAGTTCGCACTACGTCACTCCGCGAGACACTGTTCTCAAAGCAATTGAAACTATTAAGACAGAGTTACGGACTCGTTTAGATGAGTTTGTTAAAGATGGAAAACTGGTTGAGGCGCAACGCTTAGAACAGCGCACTCGTTTTGATTTAGAGATGCTTAACGAATTGGGTTTCTGTAAGGGTATTGAGAATTATTCCCGCCACCTCTCGGGCGCTGCCCCAGGCGAGGCCCCGCCGACCTTAGTCGATTACCTACCCAATGATGCCCTGATGTTCTTGGATGAGAGCCACGTCCTAATTGGACAACTGAATGCGATGTACAACGGCGATAAATCGCGCAAACATACCTTAGTTGAATTTGGTTTCCGTCTGCCTTCGGCAATGGATAATCGTCCGCTCAAATTTATTGAATTTGAAACGAAGATGCGACAAACCATTTTTGTCTCCGCTACACCAGCTGACTATGAAAATACTCATCAAGGTCAAGTAGTTGAGCAAGTTGCAAGACCTACTGGTTTAGTTGATCCAGAAATTGAAGTATTGCCCGCAAGTTCACAGGTAGATGATTTGCTGAGTCAGATTCATGAGCGCGTCAAAGTGGGCGAGCGTGTTTTAGTGACAGTTCTGACTAAGCGTATGGCAGAGCAATTAACAGACTATCTTTCTGATAATGGCGTGAAGGTACGTTATGTGCACTCCGATATTGATACGGTAGAGCGCGTAGAAATTTTGCGTGATCTTCGTTTAGGCGTCTTCGATGTCTTGGTGGGCATCAACTTACTGCGCGAAGGTTTGGATATTCCAGAAGTTTCTTTGGTGGCAATTTTGGATGCCGACAAGGAGGGCTTCTTGCGTTCTGAACGCAGTTTGATTCAGACCATTGGACGGGCAGCTCGAAATGTCCGAGGCAAAGCGATTCTGTATGCCGATCGGGTGACTGATTCCATGAAACGCGCCATGGGGGAGACGGAAAGACGTCGTACCAAGCAAATTGCCTTTAATAAGTTGCATGGTATTGAGCCAAAAGGGGTTCAAAAGCGCATTAAGGACATTATTGATGGCGTCTATGACGTCAAAGAGAAGCGCCAGGAGATGCAGGTGGAGCAGGAGCGGGCTCGCTATGAGGATATGAGTGAGAAAGACCTAGCTGGTGAAATCAAGCGTCTAGAGAAGCAAATGAATGCCGAAGCCAAAAATCTGGAGTTTGAGAAGGCCGCCAGCACCCGGGATCGTCTAACAAAAGTCAAAGAAATGGCCTTTGGGGCGAGGTCCCGAGATTCGGTTTAAAGACCCCATCAGCTAATTCCTGACTTAACTTGAGGTTTTTTGGGATAATTCCCGAGCGATTTGATAGGGAATATGGTAAAGTTGAGTGGAATGGTCGGGTATTACCCTGCCGACCATGAGCTGTCCATAACAATCCATTACCAAGGTGACATATGAGACTTACAACTAAAGGCCGTTTTGCAGTAACCGCAATGATCGATTTAGCCCTGCGCGAAGCGCATGGCCCTGTAACTTTGGCTGGAATTAGCCAAAGACAAAAAATCTCCCTTTCCTATTTAGAGCAATTGTTCGGTAAATTACGTCGCTTCAACATTGTTGAGAGCACTCGTGGGCCTGGCGGCGGGTACACACTCGCGCGTAAGGCTCATGAAATTAGTGTTGCCGACATTATTGTTGCCGTGGATGAGCCCTTAGATGCGACTCAGTGCGGCGGCAAAGGTAACTGCCATAGTGATGAAGATCAGCACGGGCACTGTATGACTCATGATCTTTGGAGCAATCTGAATCTGAAAATGGTTGAGTATCTCAGCTCAGTGAGTTTGCTTAATCTAGTTCAGCAACAAGAAGTACGTGGCGTAGTTATTCAAGACATGCGTCAAAAGAAAATCAAAGTTGAAAGTGCTAAGGCTGAAAAAACAGCACCA